>CAZLRK010000173.1:0-7823 GCA_964561845.1 uncultured Desulfobacterales bacterium
TACAATTTGAAGATATCAGGGAAGAAAAGGGCAATGTTGAAATCAAAGTAGAAGAATTACAATCTACATATAACACTCTTATGAATAAACTCCATGAAAATATTAAGAATCAGGAAGCAGTTATAATGGAATTTGAAAAAAAATTGTCCGTAACATTCCTAGATCGTGTTTTATTCGGTCTTGGAAAGACATCTATTACCTCGGAAGGGAAAATAATATTAAAAAGTGTCGGAGACATTTTGAAAAATATCGATAATAGAAAAATTCGTGTCATAGGACATACTGACAACATTCTTATTGCCTCAGAACATCAATACAAATTTCCGACCAACTGGGAACTTTCAAGTGCTAGAGCTGCAGCTGTTGTTCGTTTCTTTCAAAACGAAAACGGTCTCGATCCGGAAAAAATGGAATGTGTCGGTCGTTCTTACTACCAGCCGGTTGCCAGTAATAAAACAGATGTAGAACGCGCTAAGAATAGAAGGGTTGAAATTATCATTGTGCCGATAACGAAAAAAGTTTCTTTCAAGAACCAATAACCATCGCTAAAAGAAGTTGGGGTAGAATTTATGGTAAGAAGGAATGTTGCTATTTTGCTTTTTGACGACGTTGAAGTTTTGGATTTTGCAGGTCCTTTTGAAGTCTTTGCGGTGACGGATGAACTCAATAATTATTAAAAATTTAATTACCTTTGAAGCTGCCTATTTTTCAAACAGCTAAAGTATTACAAAATTTAACGTTTTGTTGATAACGGAAATCGTGATTTACACTCCATGCAAAGGATCGTTATTGACTTACTGCGGCACTCCTGCCTGCGATACGACCAAAAACCAGACAATCGGTAATCGCACAGCTACCCAAACGGCAGGCGCCATGAATACCACCCGTTACTTCACCGGCAGCATAAAAACCCTTAATAGGTTTGTTTGACAAATCCAGAACCTGGGCTTTTGAGTTAATCAGGACACCGCCCATTGTATAGTGCACTTTCGGCCACAGGCGCATACAGTAATAAGGCGGGTTGTTTAAAGGTTCAGCATTTGACAAAATGGGTTTCCCAAACTCTGAGTCTTTCCTATTTTCAAAATAAGCATTAAACCGTGTAATGGTGTCCTTTAAAGACGGAGCCGGAATCTTATAAAAGTTTGCAATATCATCGATCTGTTCGAATTTTTTCACAATTCCTCTTTTCAAACAGTGATCGATATAACGGCCCGAACATTCAACTCCCTTGTTATCGGCGATTCCAACGCACGGCTGACCCACTTGCAAAATAGCATCAGCCCGCATTTTACGATCCGCCAATTCATTTACAAAACGCTTACCTGTTGTGGGGTTTATCATGATTCCATAGGGAAAAGCGATATAGCTTGCAAAATTCGGACCTACCCCATATCCTTTTTCATCCGGAGACGCCCAGGGTCCAAGTTGAATCCATGACAGATGCACAGGCATTGCTTCAATTTGCAACGCTGTTCTAAGGGCCTCTCCAGTCGTCGAGAATTTATTTGTACTACCTATTTCCTCAGTCAATCTGGGATCCTGACCGGTTCTAAAATTAATATCATTGCCAAAGCCTCCTGTGGCAAGGATTACACTTTTACAGGCCTTAACATATTTAACGACACCTGAATTCACATCAGGATAATCATATCCATCACGAACCAAAACTCCGCAAACCCTATTATCAGAATCTTTTAGAATATTTTCTAGAAATACCCTGGTTCTTACCTGCATACCCAGCTCTTTTATCTTGGAAAGTTGCTGCTTGATAATAGCTGAGCCTGAACGATTGTGGGTAGTGTAGCATCGGGGAGCCGAATGCCCCCCAAACTGGTCCACACGATTTAAATACTTTACCCCCAAATATTCAGTCGTCCATTGGAATACTTCATTGGAGCTTTCGGTAACTGTTCGAACCAACTCAGGCTGGTTAAGACCAAGACCGGATCTCAGCATGTCCTTATACATGAGTTGTGGAGAGTCTTGAATTCCTGACGCTGCCTGCATTAGTGTTCCGGCTGCAGCCATGCAGCCGTCGCTGATCGTAGAATTTCCACCATAGCCTTTCATTTTTTCCAAGATGATTACAGAGCATTCGGCAATTTTTGCTTCAATTGCTGCAGCAAGACCGGCAAAACCACTGCCGATTACGACAATATCCGCTTCTTCATCCCATTTCCGGGGCGGTATTTTATTCTTCATATGTTGCTTCTCCTATTGACTCTTGATAAAAATTCTTACAACATTTCTAAGATGAAAAGCTAATAAAAATTTTAGTAAAAACTGCTTCAATAAATTCAGACATCGTCAAATAGTTGAGTGGTTAAGTGGTTGAGTAGGAAAAGAATTATAATTAAATCAATATGTTAATATTTGCAAACTGTTGCATGTCCAATTATTTTGCAAAATGGTTATTATTCTTATTATTACAACTACTCAACAACTCAACGACTTAACGAGATCTGAAATTCGCAAACAGTTTTCTGATTCAATTCATATCAATATGAGACCTTTGAAAAATGCTCAATTTTGCCTGCCCAGTTAAATCTGTTTTTATATTTAACCGGGGTTTAAGTTCAAGGCAGGCTAAAATTTTAACCACCCCGATAAACTACATCGGGACAAGCACGCATACATTGAGTATTTCGAGGATTAAAATTTTAGCCTAACATCCCGCCCGGGGCGGGAGGCAAAAGGGGGCGTTTTGCAAAGGTCTCTACTTATATACGTAACTCAAGTCGTGGTTGTAAGAGGTAATCCGCAAGATTGGTATCTCGCATAAATTTAATCATGTATTTGTGAAGTTCTTTGCCAACATCCGGCTGGTCGGAAATGATATCTCTCTGTTGGCCGGGATCCAGTGACAAATCATAGAGTTTGGATTTCCCTTCTTCCGGACTGTAAAGAAGGGCATAATTCTCACTGGTAATTGTTGTCACTGTCGGAGCCTTCAGCATGCGAAGGAAATTGTCTACCGACCTGACTGGATCGCCGGGATTGGCAAATGGTATACTGCTGATAGTAAAATCACGACCGCTTGTGGCTGAATCGGTTATTTTAGGCAGGAGCGACTGACCTTCGATATAATCAGGTATGTCACATCCCAGGACCTCGAGTACTGTCGGCATAACATCAACTGCCGATGTCAACTGGTTATAGGCGCCCTTTGATTGGCCAGGTATGTATATGAATAAAGGGATATTTATAATCTCCTCGTAAAGCGGCGAATAAGCCCATATTCCGCCTTCAATCTGCTTATCCCAATCATCCAGCTTGGGGTATTTCCTATCCGATCCCAATTCATAAACCATCTTCCCGAAGAGCCCACCATGCTCTCCAAAGTAGAAGCCGTGGTCCGAAGTAAAAATGATGGTTGTATTCTCCATTAGGCCCATGTTTTCAATCCGTCGTAGAAGATACCCCAGCCAGGTGTCCACCATGGTTATCTCACCGCAATAAGTTGCATGTGCTTTTTCAAGCCTTTCCTGCGTGAATCCGGGGACATCCTTCCAATACCCGTAGACCGGTTCGATAATTTCTCCATCGTAATCCGGCCAGTAGATCTCTGTATAGTAGGCTGGGGCGTCCCAAGGCTCATGGGGATCCCATGTGTCGATATACAGGAAGAAATCCTCTTTGTAGTGGTGTTCCAGCCAGTTCATCGCTTTTATAAACGTTTGAGGGGCATTGTAATCCGACTCAAAGCGCCACCCCGCTCTCGTAGCCTGTGACTCGTGCCGTCTGTCTTTTAATTTCTTTGCGCCGGACCCTTCCTGGCCGATATTCATAAAAAAACTACTGAAGCCGCGGTCGTAATTCATGCCATCCCGGAGATAGAAAGGGGTATCCACAACCGCTGCTGTATGCAGCCCTTTTGCGGACAGAATTTCAGCTAGGGTGGTCACAGTTGAGGGCAATTGGGACCATCCCATAAATGACATGGTCCATCTCCCCGTAAAATGATCGGCACGGGTGGGCATGGTTGGAAACCCGGCAGCATAATGTCGCTGAAAACAAACCGATCTTTCTGCCAGTCTATCGATGGAAGGGGTTTGAATCCGTGAATTGCCATAGGCCCCGATATGATCCCGCCTAAACGAGTCTGAAGTTATCCATATTACATTCATTGTGTGTTTTATTCCTTTCTTGAGACATTATTAAAAGAAAAAGACAAGAACTAAAATGAGACACTTTTTTAAAAGCTGTTTATTGAGTTTAATTTCAAAATTTGGCTTTGATTGTCACCTCAATTTTACTCGAGTCGGAGGCTTTCATTTGCCCCAACGCCGGAATATTCTATTCTAAGTGGACGTGACATGTTGTATTAAATAACATTTCTCCCGTCATGGATCAACAGCAGACTTGACCCGATATCCCTTTAATTTTATAACTGGTATAGATGTTACTTATCTTCTTGTGACTGCTCCAACGCATTGCGGATAAGTGCAGTATAGCGATAAACCGCATGGATGAATTTTCCGTACGGCATCGTGATGAATAACCCTGCCACTAAGCCAAGGTGCACTGCAAGTAGGGTCCCCATGGCAGGAGTCGCCCGCAGGACTAAGAGCAGCAGGCCCGTGAGGCTAGTAAAAAACAGCAGCATCAGGAGCGAAACATTCATACCAAAGGAGCGCGAGGTGGATGGCACAGCGTCCATTCGCGTCCTGAGATAGAGCATTCCCCCCGTTCCGATCAGTAAAGCCACGCCTCCAGAGGTTCCAAGCATGACAGGCAAGCTCCAAAACCGGTAAGGTGCACTCAGGTGCAGAAAGTGTTCATAGATCGCCGCGATTGCTGTTGAAGCAAAACAGAACATGAAACCGTAAAACACAAGATGGTGTAACCACCGTCTGGCCATGCTGAATCGCTCGTCCGGATAGTTGCACCCGTGCCCGCCGCCATCTAAATATTTTAGACGCAAAGCGTCCCAAATCGCTTTTATATTGGCGCGTGCATCGCTTAGCTCGCTGAGCTTTCCACCAGTTTTACACCAGAAGTTATAGGCCTCTATCAAAAGGCTTGTCAAAGTAAAGAGGGCCAATGCCGAGAATGGCAAAACGATATAAGGATATGGAATAACATGAAAAAACGCGTTTTTGCCGATATGGTTTGAGAAGACCACCGAAGGGCCTTGGAAAAAAAGCATGAGCAGAAAAATGATCACCACGCTTACCACAGTTATCAACGAGACATAGAGACGATTCCTCCGGAATAGACCTGCGAAAAAACGGGGCCGACAAAATTCCTGGTATGTTTCTAGGCTGAGTTCGGCCAGGGTTTTCGGAACATTTAAGGCGAATTCGTGAGGAGGGGCATACTGACAGGCATAATAACAATCGCGGCAGTTATGGCAAAGATTGGCCAGATAATTCAAATCCTGCTCGGAAAATGTCATTCGCATCTCCATTGCCGGAAAAACCGCGCAAAATCCCTCGCAGTAACGACAAGCGTTGCAGAACATCATTACCCGTTTAGCTTCTTTAAGCGATTCAGCCAATGACATAGCGTGCCGCCTCCTTTCCCGCGATCCTGCCGAAAACCGTGCCAATGGTCATACCCAGGCCGGCCATGTACCCCTTGCCAAGTATATTGCCTGACATGATTTCGCCTGCTGCAAAAATGTTGGGTGCCGGCTTGTTGTCCTGCATGATTACCTGGGATTTCTTGTTAACGGTTACCCCAAGATATGTAAAGGTAATCCCGGGGCTTAGGGGATACCCGTAAAACGGCGGAGTATCCAGCGGACACGCCCAGTGGCTTTTAGGTGGTTCCAATCCCTCAGTCCTGCAGTCATCCAAAATCGTCGGATCGAAAGTACCGAGACGTGTGGAATTATTAAAAAAGGACACTGTCTTTTCAAGTACTGACTGGTCCAAGCCCAGCTTGACGGCCATTTCACCGATGGAATTTGCTTTGATTGGCGGAAAAACCGGTGGCATGAACAAACTTATAGACTTCGAATCGATAATCGAATAGGCAATCTGATCCGGCTGACGGGCTATGAGGCGACCCCAGATAGCGTAACGTTTCGGCCATAAATTTTCCCCTTCATCATAGAAACGCTCGGCGTCCCTGTTGATAACGATGCCGAAAGGCACGCAGTCAAGTCTTGTAACAATTCCCCCGTCGAACTTGGGTGCCCTGGCATCGACTGCCACAGCATGACACTGGCGTGTGTCTCCGGCGGGTTTAGCTCCCCGGTCAAGAAGGACGCGCAACATCCTCCCCTTGTCATAAGGTGTTCCTCGAATGATAAAGTTTTCGGCAGACTCTCCCCAGTATTTTTTAAGCCACTCTATGTTTGCCTGGAATCCGCCTGAAGCTATAACGACGGCCTTCGCTTTAATCTTTCTTGTAGAGCCGTTTGCTACAAAGGTCGCGGAAGTGAAATTGCCATCGTGAATTTCAAGATTGCGAACCTCTGCGTCATACAAAATTGAAATTCCAAGTCTGCTGGCTGTTGCATAGTAGGCATTCATCAGGGCTTTTCCTCCACCTAGGAAAAATGCATTGGTTCTTGCAAGATGGAGCGTGCCGCGCATTGAAGGCTGGAAATGGCACCCATGCTGCTCCATCCAAGCCCCTAAGTTTTTTGATTCGTGTATAGTGAAGTGAGCGAGCTGCTCGTTAGTCTGCCCACCGGTAATTTGCAACAGGTCATCCCAGAATTCATCTTCGAGATAGGGACCGGTCAGATGATTATTTGCCTGTTCGTGCAAGTAACGCAGATTACGTGTGTGACGGCTGTTACCTCCCCTAAAGTCTTTGGGAGCGCTCTCGAGCAATAAAACTGATGCTCCTGCCTCACGCGCCGTCATTGCAGCGCAGAGTGCAGCATTGCCACCGCCAACGACCAGTATATCCGCCTGCATTTGCTCCCAATCACTTATCGTTCTTTTTACCATAAAATTAGAACCGGGTTAAAACCACTCTCGTAAAAAAATCAATTTTTTGACTTTTCACGAGATCGTTAAAATCAGAACCGGAAAACAAATCAATCCATTGCTAAAACTACTGCTAAAAGTATGCCATTATATATTAAAATACACTTAGACCTTTGAATAACTTCTTTATAATCCGAAAATATCCTATTTGTTTTGATTTTTCTATCAATCTTTAAGCCGTTATCCATGTAATGAACATGTTGCCGTTAACTTTTTTGGACAAAATGTTAATTGATTTCATAATATTGTTAATCAATTGCGAAATAAAATATAATTGTTGCAACGCAGAAAAATCAGAAGCGCAAGATCCCACATGCTAACTGTTGTCCTATCTAAATCTTATTGACTATGATATTTTAAATCATTCTTCATCCCTCGGCACCAATTTTGCACTATTTTTCTAGTAATTTCTGATGTGCCTGTAAAAGAGGATTGCCACGGACCGAGCATCATTTATACAGATAACCCCGTGATGTGGAACAGGGTATTCAGGCAAAGGCGATTCAAAACCTAGGAGGTTGTAATAATAGTAATGAAAGAAAAATATTTAGATACAATTACCGCATCACGCATGGGGTTTAAAGTATTTAACCGTGAAGAGTTGAAGAGAATTCATGCTGGAGCCCTGCATATTCTAGAGAAAACAGGATTAAAGGTTGAGTCTGAAGATGCCGCCGAGATATTTCATGACGGAGGAGCCTCTGTTGAAAAAAAGGGGGGTGTTTTCCAAGTCAAACTACCTAAATATTTAGTGGAGGATTGCTTAAGTTGGACTCCAAGAAATGTAATTTATTACGGAAGGACCAAAAAGTTCGATTATGTAGCCGAGCCTGATAGCCTAGGGTTCATGGCCTTTGGTCAGTGCGTAAATAT
>CAZLRK010000174.1:0-7762 GCA_964561845.1 uncultured Desulfobacterales bacterium
CAAAGAACAACAGCCTGTTATGAAACATGCTGATAATTTAGTTATTTGAAAGTTAGAAAAAAAACTTTTTTTTGTAAGAGTGTTTTGTGTTTAACTTAAGTTCAGACATCGTCAAATAGTTTAGTAGTTAAGTGGTTGAGTGGGAAAAGATTTATAATTAAATCACCATGTTAATATTTACAAACTATAGCACGTCCAATTTTTATGGAAGTAGTTATTGTTCTTATCATTACAACTACTTAACTACTCAACTACTCTACGACTTAACGAGATCTGAAGTTTCTTTATTGTTGCAAATACGATTTGACAGATGTCTGAAGCTTTTCCAAACCAGTTGGCATATAGAATACCCCCAGGACTTCATCGGCAAATTCATTTCGCACTTTATCCACAGAACCTTGACTGGTACTTAAAACAATATTGGTTCCCTTAACTCCGGCCGATTTTAAATTTGCCAAAGATTCTCTTGCCTTTTCTCCATGCTTGCCCGTATTAACAATTACAAGATCGGTTGAGTTATTTTTTATCCAGGTTAGGGCATCCTGAACCTTTGCAAAAGTCTTCACATTATGTCCCTGCTTGCTTAACACCCTTTTTAGGAACATACATGAATCTTCATCTTCATCTATTACTAAGAGCAAATTCATATACGGTTCTCAGCTAAGGGTTCACACAAAAATAAGTTAACAATTAGGATTTATAGCATTTTAGACACTTTTCTATTTTCAACCATCGCAAGATGCATGCCTAAAGATTAAAAAAAGATAACTTCTTAAATTTTCAGATAAAATATGTTACTCTCGGTTTTTCTTTGCCATATAGAGAACCTTGAGTGCAATAAATCTTTTGCACCATAAAGTCTTACTATTTTCTTAATTCTGGAATTTGTGTTTTTTGCGGATTGGGAAAAGAAAAATTAATGTCGGAAATCTTCAGCTTTTACACCATAACGCCTTAAAAGGTGCTGTAGGGCCTGTCTTTCCAGGCCGCAGGTTTTTGCAGCGTGAGTTACGTTGCCCTCATGATTGCTCAAAATATTTGCAAGGTACTCCAGGCTGAAGCTGGTAAGAACTTGCTCTTTTGCTTCACGATATGGCAAATGGTTTATCCCATTTGTAACAAGACATTTCTCTTGAATATCAGAAGATAATTCGGAAAGGGTTATCGTACGGTTTTTAGCCATAATAACAGCTCTCATAATTGTGTTTTCCAGTTCACGGACGTTTCCGTGCCACGGGTTGCGAAATAATGCATCCATAAATCCGGGAGCTAATTTAAGCCCATCCTTTTCAAACTCTTTAGTATATTTTTTCAGGAAATGACCAACTAGAAGAGGAACATCTTCAAGTCTCTCCCTTAATGGTGGAAGTTCGATGGAGAGCACATTAAGCCGATAGTAAAGATCATCCCTGAATTGGTTTGCTATCATTTGTTCCTTCAGGTCCTGATTTGTGGAGGCAACAACCCTTACGTCTACTTTAAAGTTCTTAGAATGCCCTAAAGGTTTTATCTCTTTTTCTTGAACGACCCTTAAAAATTTTGTCTGTAAATTGCCTGAGATATCTCCTATTTCATCAAGGAAAATAGTTCCTCCATCCGCTTCCTGGAAAAGCCCCTTTTTGTCATGCTTGGCGTCTGTAAAAGCTCCCTTAATATACCCAAAGAGTTCGGTTTCCAGGATGTTTTCCGGCAGTGTGGGACAGTTGCAAACAACAAATTTATCTTCGCACCTATTAGAAAGCTGATGTATTGCCTTGGCCACAAGCTCCTTGCCGGTTCCCGACTCACCTGTAATAAGAATCGTAGCATCTGTTTTGCTTATAATACGGATGGTTTCAAAGACCTCTTGCATCTTATTGGTATTTCCCACAATGTTTTGGAAGACATCTTTCCCGCAAATAAGGCGATGAAGGTTCTGGTTTTCATTAATCAAACGGTGGTATTCCATTGCCTTTTTTAACGTTAATATCAGGCGAGTTAAGTCGAAAGGTTTTGTAATAAAATCGTAGGCCCCCTTACGTATGGATTCTACCGCCAGTTCAATAGCGCCATAGGCGGTCATCATCACAATGGTGGGACTATCCTCTTTCTCTTTTATGAGGGAAAGGAGTTCCATACCATCCATTTCCGGCATTTTTATATCCAAAAGGACAATGCCCACCTGGAAGGTCGTTATTAATTTGAGTGCCTCCCCGGCGGAATTTGCAACTTGAATCTCACAATCTATTTCTGCTGAAATAGCCCTTTTCAAAAAGGAAAGCATATCCGGTTCATCATCAACAATAAGAAGTGTTTCTTTCATGATAAAATTGCTCCGTTCATTTGACTTTGCTTAATTAGTGTCTGATTGAAAACCCTAAAATCTCCCCCCTTTTGAAAAGGAGGCTGGGGGGGATTTGTGAGAAAATATGGCATTTTTCGTTCAGGCACTAATTAACCTATAGGTAGCTCGATAAAAAAAATTGTCCCTTTATTTGGTGTGCTCTCCACATGGATTGATCCGCCGTGGTTTTGTATGATTCCATAACTTACCGAAAGCCCCAATCCGGTTCCCATGCCTGTGGGTTTGGTTGTAAAAAAAGGATCAAATATCTTGTGAATAATATCGTTTGGTATACCGCACCCTGTATCTTTGAATGAAATAAAAACGTGGCTATTCTCCGCAGATAGGGAAGTGGAGACTTTAATGGTTCCTGATCCTTCAATGGACTGGCGGGCATTCATAAGAATATTCATAAAAACCTGTCGCATTTTGTCTGAATCCACTGTGATCGAAGGCATATTTTGAAAAAGCTGTTCAACCACATGCACATTGTCAAGCTCAAAATTGCTCTTAACCACACCAAGCACTTCGCTTACCAACTTGTTTATATTTGCAGAACTCTTTATGGTATCTATCGAGCGTGAAAACTTGAGAAGATCTTCAACAATCCTTTTACAATTCATGGTATGCTTTTCAATGATTTTTAGATCTTCATGGAGTTGTTCCCCTTTATTAGCTTCCTTTAAAACTAGTTGAGTGTACCCCAGGATAAGACCCAGAGGATTATTTATTTCATGTGCAACTCCTGCTGAAAGTTGTCCCAAAGACGCCAATTTATCAGCCTGAAGTAGCTGATTTTCCATTGCTTTACGTATTGTAATGTCTTTCACTGTTCCCTCAAACCCAAAAGGCTTGCCATCATCTGTTCTCCTCCCTGTTGCCGAAAAGAGTGCGATAATTTCATCTCCATTCCGTTTCTTTAGTTTCACTTCCATGTTCTTAATAAAATCATTATTCTCAATATCCCTCTTGGCAACAATTGACTCGGAGTCAGCCATAAATTCTTTGAAAAAGTTTCGGCCAAGAACTTCCCTACGCTGTTTAAAACCCAATAGTTCAACTCCAAAATAGTTTATATCCAGAACATCGCCCTTTTCATTACATATAAACAGCATATCTTTAGAACCCTGAAATACCCGCCGGTATTTTTCCTCGGATTCAGAAAGATCCTGTGTCCTTTCCTGAATTCTCTTCTCTAAATTAACATTGAGTTGAACAATTTCTTTATTCGCGCTCTCGATGAGTGATTTATCATCTATCATTTCACGATAGATATTATAGACTCTGCTGAAAAAAAGAGTAATGCTCCCTACGATAATAAAAGAAATGGTATTGAGGGAACCACTTACCGGTGCAAGGAGAAACCAGACATGAGATTTTCCCATTGCAATAAGTATATATTTCAAGAGATGACCTACTGACCTGGAGATAGAAAATATTAAGAGTCCTGAAAAAAACCAGAGAAGGTACGTCCATATAACGTTATGAGGCTCTTTCCGTTTAAGAGCTAAAGTATTGTTTACGCATAAAAAGGCAAATACTATCATCAGTGAAGACCCGATAATGTCTATGAGCTGGATGGGCGCCATTGAAAGAAATAGAGGTTTCATCCTTGATTCCCCCTGGTCTCAAGTCTAAATTTTCTTATACCAATAAAAAGAAAAACAATTGCAGGGACACAGATAAAATGATCCATTTTAAGCAGATAATAAAGATATGGTGCAATTGCTTTTTCTATCACCAATGTTTTTGTCCAGCCGCTACCCAGAAAAGCTTCTTTGCTTAGTTTAGAGTCAATTATATGGCCGGCCATGGCAATTATATTCCAAAGAATAAAACACAAACAGCCGATCTGGATATAGCGCCAGCCTTTATTATCAACCAGTCTACTTTTATGAAGCCAAAAGATAAGTATTGCCATACTGAAAATAAAGAAAGCATGGGCAACCTGATGAGCATAAAGTCCTTCCGGCTCAGGGTGTACCTGGAGCGCCAATGCCGTATTTGGATTTATTATTAAGCAGGTAATGCATATAATGATTATTCGTGTAGATATCATAACTTGTATTCTCCTTAGTACAGATATCGTTAAATAGTTGAGTGGGAAATGGTTGAGTGGGAAAAGATTTATAATTAAATCACTATGTTAACATTTGCAAATTGTTGTATGTCAAATTTTTTAGAAACGGATATTGTTTTTATCATTACAACTACTTAACTACTTAACCACTTAACAACTCAACCACTTAACAACTTAACGAGGTCTGTAGTAACTTATACCTGGTTTTTTACGTTTTTATCCAGGTTAGGAATATACAATTTTTTTATTGCATACGGAAAAATAAGAATCATTTCTTATTTTGATAATAGAATCAGGGGGTAGTATAAAGAATGTCTCAATTAAGTGCAATATTTTTTTTGCACTTTAAGAAAATAGGAATTTTTTTTAAATAAAAGTATATCTTAATTTAAAATTATTCTTAAAAAATTGAATATAACCCAAAGAAAATTAGGCAAGAATATGGGAAACTTGTAAATATAACTTTAAAAAAATTATTGCGTATTGAAAATAGAACCTATCTTTCGCTTTCCATGGTCTTGAAGGCACGATATTTGCTAAAAATGTACTATTGTTATATATTTTTATTTGTTATTTTATAAACTGTCAATTTAAAATAAGGAGCTCAAACATGAAAGAATCTGTTTTTAGTATCTGTGGCATGTGCACCGTTAGATGCTCGATTAAAGTCGATATTGATGACGGTATCGTGAAGTGGATTGAGGGTAGCCCTAGCGATCCGGGCATGGCCGGGCGGCTGTGTGCCAAAGGATCGGCCGGTATTGCCATGCTGTATGACTATGAAAGACCTCAGCATCCAATGATCCGGGAAGGTAAACGGGGGGAAGGTAAATGGAAAAAAGTTACATGGGATGAGGCCCTGGATTACATTACAGATAAATTAAAGGTTATTATTAAGAAACACGGAGCTAAAGCCGTTGCTTTGAGCGATCGGGGGGGGCCATTCAGAGACCTCCACCGCAGCTTTTTAAGGGCTCTTGGCTCACCCAACTACTTTAATCATGACTGCACTTGCGCCAGAAATACTCAACACGCTGCAATTTCCCTATTTGGAGGAGGCCGGAAGACATTTAATTATGACTACAAGCGATGCAAACATCTTGTCCTTTACGGTCGCAACGTACTTGAATCCATGCGGGTCAAAAATGCCAATATCATCATGGATCTTCTCGACCGTGGTGGCAAGATTACCTATATAGATGTTCGCGCAACCGGCACCGCCATGAAAGCCACCCGATTCTGGATGATCCGGCCGGGTACTGACTACGCCCTAAACCTTGGGATCATCCACACGATCCTGCGTGATAAACTTTATGATGCAGAATTTGTGAATAAGTGGGTATTGGGATTGAAAGAGTTGGAAGCCTTTGTGACGCCTTACACTCCGGAATGGGCTGCTAAAGAGACAGGCATTTCGGAAGATGAAATTGTGGCATTTGCTCACGAAGTGGCCGAGGTGCGCCCTGCTGTCATTTTTCACCCCGGCTGGCTGACCTCTCGGTACATGGATTCCTTTTACAGCTCCAGAACGGCTTATATTCTCAATGTGCTGATGGGCAGCATCGAGGCTCCGGGCGGTCTATTTTTCCAGAAAGGTCCTGGTGATGTGGGGGCCAAGGGATTAAATAGCCTTATGGATACCATTCCTAAACCAGAAGAAAAGCGCGTTGACGGTTGTGGCTGGAAGCATAAACACTTTGAAGCGGGTCCCGGACTAATGCAGTTCTTCTATCAAGCCCTTTTAAATGAAGATCCCTATCCGGCTAAGGCTTATCTTGTCTTTCGGCATGATCCTCTCCTCTCTCTTCCGGATCCGGAAAAACAGAAAAAAGCTTTAGATAAATTGGATCTTCTGGTAGCAATCGATGCAAATTACAGTGAAACAGGCTGGTACGCCGATGTGCTCCTACCTTCAGCCACTTACTTTGAGAAATCGAGTGTGCTTTGTACGGGCAAAGGTTTGAAGCCTTCATTCCGCATGCGAAAAAAGGCCATTGAGCCTCGAAATGATGCCAAACCGGATTGGTGGATTTTTAAGTCTCTGGCAGAGAGGTTGGGTGTCGGAGAATATTTTAAGTTCAATGATGTGGAGGAGTTCTGGAAATTTCAGTTAAAAGGAACAGGAGTAAAAGTGGCCGATCTTGAAAAGAAGGGTTCGATTGGTCTGGCAGACAAGGAGCTGTGGTGGGATCGTATGAAAGACTTGAAGTTCAAAACCCCCTCTAAAAAGATCGAATTTGTATCAAGCAAACTTGAGGAAAACGGTTTTGATTCCTTCAAAGCTTACGAAAGTCCTAGGAAACCAGAGACCGGTAATTTCCGGCTGGCATTTGGCCGCAGCCCTGTACATACCCATGGCCATACCATGAACAATCCGATCCTCCATGAGATCATGCCCGAGAATGTGCTTTGGATAAATGATGAGGAAGCCGGGAAACTGGGCATTAAAAACAATGACCTTGTGGAGGTAACATCTAAAGACGGCAGTCATTCCGGAACTATTCATGCCTATGTTACCGAATTCATTCACCCTGAAACCGTTTTTATGATTCATGGTTTTGGCAGAAAGATCCCCTGGCAGACAAGGGGATATAATAAAGGCCTTGGTGATTATCGTTTTGAAACAGGCCTTCTGGACGTATATGATCCTGTAGGAGGTGGAATCGCCCTTTTAGAGTGCACGGTAAAAGTTAACAAAGCTTCTTAAAGATTCTTAGATTGGAGGAATACTCATGAGCAAATACTATATAAACCAGGACGCTAAACGTTGTATCGGATGCTTCAGTTGTGAAGCTCACTGTAAGGTTATGAAACAACTACCCATAGGACCCAGATTAAATCAGATTATGCCTGTAGGTCCGAAACTTGTAAATAATATTCCGCGTATGGCATATATATTTATGCCATGCTTTCACTGTGAAGAACCCTGGTGCGTATCGGCGTGTCCTACAGGCGCCATGCAAAAAAGACCCCGGGATGGAATTGTCTTTGTAGACGGTTCCATTTGCGTAGGCTGTAAAACCTGCATTTCCGCATGCCCGTGGGGTTCACCTCAATGGAACCCTGAGGCCGGGACTGTCGTAAAATGTGATTACTGTATGGATCGCATTGATGAAGGGCTCGATCCTGCCTGCGTAAGAAAATGCGTTACAAAATGCCTTCACTTCGGAAAAGTGGAGGAGACCGTTGGGATAAAACGAAAAAGGCATGCGAAAACCGTTGCATTTTTTGACTAAACACTGATTGCAAAAGGAATGTCTGACTATTAACAGATTGTAATATTTAGTCATTTCAAAAACAGGCCGCTTCAAAGGTAATTAAATTTTAAACCGTGTAAAACTCGCGCATAAGTGAGTGTA
>CAZLRK010000175.1:0-7745 GCA_964561845.1 uncultured Desulfobacterales bacterium
AAGTCTTGCGCTGAAAGCGCATAGTTTTGAACTAACGCGTTGGAACAATAAAATTAAGGTAAAGTCTCTATGAGCACCAGAGAACATAAAAAAAAGTCACCATTATATGTTAAGATAGGAATAATAACAATATCAACGACCAGGACTCTGCCTGAAGATAAGAGCGGTTATTGGATAGGCAAACTTGCTAAAAAAGAAGGGCATAATGTGGTGTTTCATCAGGTAATTCCAGATGAAATCGAAACTATCACCAAAACGATTCAAGATGTTATTCAAAATTATAATCCACAGGTTCTATTGTTAACAGGCGGTACAGGTATAAGCGGCAAAGATGTTACTATTGAAGCTGTGAAGACGTTGTTTGAAAAGGAACTGACGGCCTTTGGTCCCCTTTTTGCCCAGCTTAGTTTTGAAGAAATAGATTCTGCGGCTCTTTTATCCCGAGCAAGTGCAGGCGTAATCGGAAAAACAATCCTTTTTTGCATGCCTGGAAGTCTCAAAGCATGTAAACTTGCATGCAAGGCTCTTATTTTTCCTGAACTTGGGCATCTGGTAATGCATATTCAAGAATAATTTCGCCCAGAAATGGCATCTTTTGGTCCAATACTACGTTCTCGCCCTTTTGCGATCCTCAACATAGACCTATTACGCGTGTTAAAAGATCCCGTCTTGACTGGGTGGCCACAAAACAAACATAGTGAGGAGTATGTGTATGAAATCTTACAATATCGCTGTCATTCCCGGTGACGGAGTGGGAAAAGAAATATCTGGTGAGGCCATTAAAATATTAAAAACAGTAGCGATCAAATACGGCTTTGAAGTAAAAACAGAGAATTTTGCCTGGGGGTGCGACTATTATCTGAAACACGGAAATATGATGCCGGACAATATGCTGGACACACTTAAACATTTTGATGTCATATTTCTTGGCTGCGTTGGGGATGTAAATAAGGTTCCTGACCACGTTTCTCTGACACTTATACTTGAAATTCGTAAAGGATTCGACCAGTACGTTAATTTGCGTCCGATTAAACTATACTCCGGCGTAGAGTCGCCAATAAAAAGCGCTTCGCCTGAAACCGTTGATATGATTGTAGTAAGGGAAAACACCGAAGGTGAGTATTCTTCTTCGGGTGGCTTTTTTAAAATGGGAACTCCTGATGGTGTTGCCGTCCAGACGGCTATTTTTTCGCAAAAAGGTTGCGAAAGGGTTATGCGATATGCTTTTGACCTGGCCCGAAAGCGTAAGAAACTGGGCAATCAAGCCCCTGTAGGGATGGTGACTAACTGCACCAAATCAAACGCACTAAACTATTCCATGGTTTTTTGGGACTCGGTATTTAATCAGGTGGCAAAGGATTATCCTGATATAAAAACCGATATGGCTTTAGTAGACGCCCTGACAATGTGGTTTGTGAAAAATCCTGAATACTTTGATGTAATTGTGGCCTCCAACCTTTTTGGGGATATTATCACCGATTTGGGCGCAATGCTTCAAGGAGGGATGGGTTTTGCAGCCGGCGCCAACATAAATCCAGAAAGGGATTTTCCATCAATGTTTGAACCGATTCACGGATCTGCTCCTAAATATGAGGGGAAAGGAATTGTCAATCCCGTGGCGTCTATAGAAGCAATCCGTATGATGATGGAGCATTTAGAAGAAGAGGCAGCTGCCAATGATATTGAAAAGGGTATAAATAGTGTTCTGTCTGATGGCAAATTTAAAACCCGGGATATGGGAGGAAAATACTCAACTTCTGAAATGGGGGATGCGATTAAAGAAGCAATATTGATGAATTCGTGAAAAGATTTTTTTAACCACAGAGATCACAGAGAACACAGAAAAATATTTATTATTAATGAGTTACCTTTGTGCACTCTGTGGTAAATTCTGAACGTGGTATATTTATCAGATTGTGCTCATTGACGGTCGATAGTCTTTAAATTAATTACTTTTGAAGCGGCATTGTTTTCAATCAGCTAAAATATAACGAATATTTTTAGTATTTTTCGCGGTCTTCGTGCGCTTCGTGGTTAGATAAAACATGACCTTTTACGAAACTATCGTGTTTAAACCCATTAAAAATTTTTATCTTTAGAGGACCCCTAGTCATGTCACCAATAAGTAGATTGAAATTTGCATCTAAAAATGATCTTGGCAGAATTCACGAAGCAACAATTAAAATTCTGGACGAGAAGGGCGTGGTATTTCATTGCGACGATGCTCTTGAAATATTCAAGAAAAACGGGGCTAAAGTTGAGGGAAAAATTGTTTATTTCCACAGAGCAATGGTTGAAAGAGCCATAGAACAAAGTCCGAACAAATACAAATTTGTTGCCAGAAATGATGCACACTCAATAACAGTAGGCGAGGGTATCGTGGTTGCAACCAATGCCGGTTGTATATACATACAGGATTTGGATAACGGCCGTAGACCAGGAAAGCTAAGGGATTATGCAGATATCCAAAAACTTTACCAGGCAAGTAAGCTTTGCGATATTGTCGGGCATATTCCGGTTGACACAAGCGACATCGATCCGAAGAAAAAGCATTTGTACATGATGTATGAAACCTTAAAAAATACCGATAAACCGGTACTCTGTCATACTGCTGATAAATTTAAGAGCCGTGAAATGCTGGACATGGTGGAAATCTCCTTTGGTAAAAAAGATATTATGAGTGATAATTGTGTGGCTTGCGTCAGCATTAATCCCATAAGTCCTTTATCTTACTCCCCTGAAGGTTGCGAAACCATAATAGAATATGCCAAACGAAACCAGGCCCTTTTCTTAGGCCCGGCTCCCATGACCGGCATATCAAGCCCCGTAAGTTTACCGGGAACCGTTGTTTTGCAAAATGCAGAAGCGCTTGCCGGAATTGTTTTTGCACAGCTTGTCAATCCTGGAAATCCTGTGGTTTACATGCCGGGTGGATTTATCGGCTCCATGAAGGATGCAAAATGCATAACAGGCTCTCCTGAAATCATGATGATGAACGCTGTAAATATTCAACTCGCTCTGGAATTTTATCATTTACCCACCAGGATTCAATGCGGAACGACCGATGCAAAAGGACTTGATATTCAAGCAGGATACGAAACCATGCAAAATATCATGATAAGTATGTTTGCCGGTGTTCATATGTTTCATTTGCCTCTGGGGGTTCTGGATTCCATTTTTACGACTTCCCTTGAAAAGATGATTATTGATGAAGAGATATTCAGCAGAGTTCTACGTATTTCAGAAGGACTGGACATTTCCGATAAAGCGCTGTCCATCGATGTTATTCAAGATGTAGGACATAGAGGAATGTATTTGGATCACCCGGATACTTTTGAACAATGCCGTAATGTGTGGCTGCCGGACGTATCCAATTGGGGATCCTATGATGACTGGAAGAAAGGAATTTCAGAAGACGTGGTTGTCAAAGCCAACAGAATTTTCAAAGAAAGATTGCAGAATGCTCCGGATACACTTATTGATGCTGATGTGGATCTGGAGCTGAAAGCATATATAAAATCAGTACAAAGGAAAAAATAGGGATAACCTGAGACAAAATAAAGAATCCCCCGCAAAACAGGATCTTCGACTGGCCCAGAGGACATAGTTAATAATCAATAATCAATTGCTAATTGTAAATAGTTAATGGGTTTTTGTTTAAGTTAGCGCTTATGCCCTTATTTATTTAAAATTAGCTCGCCGAAGGCGTACATTCATTCGATGTTGGACGTTGGATGTTCGATGTTGGACGTTCATTTTTTATTTTAGTTTATAAGGGATGGCCCATTTTGAGCCATCCCTGAGCTGAGAAATTAATAATGTAATAATGTTTAGTGAACCGTAATCTGTTTCGGCTTCTTTTCCTCCGGTTTCGGTATTTCTATTTTTAGAACACCGTCATTGTATTTGGCCTTAATTTTTTCAGGTTCAACATCCACCGGTAGAGTAAAAGCTCTTTCAAATTTTCCAAAACATCTTTCGCGACGATAATAGTTATCCTCATTCACTTCATTATCAGATGAACGCTCACCTTTCAGTGTTAAGACTCTTCCCTTTACATCGATTTCGATGTCCTTTTTATCAATACCGGGAACCTCGGCCTTTAATACAATATTGTCATCATTGTCAAAAACATCTACAACCGGATTCCAGTTCCGCATAGACAGATCGCCTTCCTCTCTGCCGGCAGGAAAATAGAAATCATCAAATACACGGTTAATATTATTACGCATACCAAACATATCTCTTATTGGATTCCATCTTACAAGTTCCATAATAAACACCTCCTTAAATAGATTGTTATTGAAGTATTGTTAATTACAACCTTACTGGGTTTGATTATAAAGATAATAATAAATTTTATGTTGTCAATATAATATTGATACTTTTATATTTCATTACTTTTATCTTTTATTGGCCTTTAGTAATACCAAGTGTAATTACTTAAAATTTTAAACGCCAGTCTGTTTCCGCAGATACATGCGGGAGCTTCGCTAACCCGCTTTTCTCACAAACAAGTTAACTTCTTGATAATACATTTCAATACGGCTTAATTGCTTTCTGAAGCTAAATTGGATGCGAAATTATTAACGACAAAAAGAGACTTGATCTATTTTGTTAATTTTGCTAAACATAATATATTAGCGAAAAAGGAGATAGAATTATTTCATTATGCCAAATTCGATTATAACCAGCACAGGGAGCTATATTCCGACATTAAAGATACCGAACCGGCATTTTCGTGACCATGATTTTTATGGGGCTGATGGGATAAAAATTGAAAAGTCAAACGATGAAATTATTAGTAAATTACAAGAGATAACATGTATTAACGAAAGGAGATATGTTACAGATGAGCTTAATACCTCAGATATTGCTTTTCTGGCTGCAAAGCAGGCGCTATATGGTATAGACAAGGAAAACCTTGATTATATAATAGTCGGTACAAATTTGGGGGATGTTAGGGCAGATAACATAAGATGCGATTTGGTTCCAACCATCGCTGCCAGGGTTAAACATAAACTGAAAATAGAAAATCCTTATACAGTTGCCTATGATGTTCCCTTTGGCTGTCCTGGCTGGTTGCATGGAGTGATATTGGCTGATTATCATATAAAGTCAGAAGATACAAAGAAAGTGCTGGTTATTGGAGCAGAGATATTATCAAGAGTTAGAGATCCTCATGATGTAGACAGCATGATATATTCAGATGGAGCCGGAGCAACCCTCGTCGAATCAACAGATCAGGATGCCGGAATATTATCACATGTTACAAGATCTGATGCACTTGAAAATGCCTATCTATTATGGATTGGCAAGTCATATAACCCTGATCATAATGGCAATGAACTGTTCGTCAAAATGCACGGTCATGAAATATATAAGTATGCGGTCAGGACAGTTCCAAAAGTAGTAAAAAAGAGCCTTGATAAAGCCGGATTTACCTTAACTGACGTAAAGAAAGTTTTCATACATCAGGCAAATCAAAAGATGGATGAAGCGATATTAGAAAGATTGTTTAAGTTGTATAAGGTAAACAAGATTCCTGACAATATTATGCCCATGACGATTAACTGGCTCGGTAATAGTTCGGTTGCAACCTTGCCGACAATGCTTGATCTTTTACAGAGAGGAAAACTGGAAAACCATAAGGTTCACTCCGGAGATATAGTTGTATTTGCATCCGTAGGGGCTGGCATGAACATTAATTCAATGGTTTATAGGGTGCAATAAAGTACCCCCCCCTCCCCGCAAAACGAGATCTTCGACTGGCCCCGAAGACCAGGCTTTGATAGCCCCCCAGAGGGTGGCACTAACTTAAACTAAAAGACATTAACTATTCACAATTAGCAATTGATTATTAATTATTCATTAAGAAAAAATAATTAATTGATAAGTTATCGCTTTTCAGGTTAAGCTTTTTACGAAGCCATCAAAACAAATACTTTATAACCACAAACCCTGCAACAAGAAGAACTGTAAACGCAACGGCCAGTATATTAAAATATTTATCAATAAAGATTTGAATCTTAGGGCCGAAGATATAGATAAGGCTGCCTACGATAAAAAATCGTGCTGACCGGGAAAGTATTGAAGCAGTGATAAAGACGGGAAAATTGATTTTAAAAGCTCCGGCGGAGATTGTGAATACCTTGTAGGGTATCGGCGTAAATCCTGCAACACCGATAGCCCATGCATCATATTTTATATATAGATCTCTAATGTAATCAAATTTTTGGGTTAGACCATAAAATCCAATTATCTTTTCTCCGATACCAGCCATAAACTGCCACCCGATCAGATAGCCCAGACAACCTCCCAGCACAGATCCGGCCGAACATACAAGTGCATATTTAAAAGATTTTTTTGGTATAGCGATGGCAAGCGCTATAAGCAGGACATCAGGAGGTATCGGGAAAAAAGAGGATTCACAAAACGCAAGTAAAAATAATGCCCATGTCCCATATGGCGTTTCAGCCCAATGGAGTACCCAATCATAAAGTCGTCGAAGCATTTAATTTTCTCTCCATCCATGTTCACCCACAAGTTTGACAAATCTGCACCCTCCGAGATTTGTAGTACGAACGCCGTTTTCATCTTTGTCTATCTTTATCAGGTCCTGGGTATATTGATTTCCGACAGGCAGTACCATTCGGCCACCTATTTCAAGTTGGTTTGTTAAACTTTCAGGAATTTTCGGCGCGCCGGCAGTAATAATTATAGCATCAAAAGGACTTTCGTCCGCCCAACCGGCGGTGCCGTCAGAGTACCTGGCTAATATATTGTGATAATGAAGCGTATCAAAAAGCTTACGTGCTTTAATAAAAAGCGTATTAATCCTTTCAATGGTATAAACGCGAAATGCAATTTCCGCTAGGACTGCGGCTTGATATCCTGAACCTGTTCCTATTTCAAGCACCCGATCGTCTTTATTTAAATGTAATGCCTGGGTCATCTCGGCTACTATATACGGCTGGGAGATGGTCTGTTGTTCGCCAATAGGCAGGGGAAAATCACCATAAGCCTGATCTCTTAATGCCTCGCTTACAAAAAGTTGTCTTGGAACTTTTCGTAAGGCTGCAAGAACTTTCGGATCGGTAATGCCACGAGATTCAATTTGTTCTTGAACCATCGAGTCGCGCCTGCGTTCGTATTTTACAGATTCTTTTAGCATAGGCGAAATTTTTATCAAATTAACAAAGCTGCGTCAAGGTTTAGGGGTGCACTTTTAGAAGTAAAAATATTAACTCAAGTTTCGCACCCCAAACTATGCGGGTTCACTGCTAAATATGTAAAGCGGCTTTGATATTGCCTTGTGCTATAATTGATGAACTCATAAAAAGTCCGATTTAGACGGTTTCGTAAAAAGTTCAAATTCAAGGCGTGCAAATTTTGTAATTATGAGGCGTACTTATCGTACGTTGAATGATTACGAAATGCAGCACAACACAGAAGTTGGGCTTTTTACGAAATCGTCATAATTTATATTGTATTATTTTTATTATAACTCACTTTCCGCACATAAAAATATCAATAATTTCGACTTTTCATATTTGACTTTATGACCAGTACTCCTTTTCTGACATTCCTAAAATATTAATTATTTCCTTTTGCAATTCAGATAATTCATCCTGGTATCTTTTTATTTTTCTGCCTTGGGAAGTGGACCCCAAGTCAAGGACAATTTTTTCCTAAATTCAGGGCTCCTGACCCAGCGTAAATCCGAATGCAACATATTCTATTAA
>CAZLRK010000176.1:0-7666 GCA_964561845.1 uncultured Desulfobacterales bacterium
CGCCCGGAGGATACACCACCTAATCCCTCAAACACAACTTTTGATTATATCTCCCGATTACTGATTACCGATCTCTGATCTCTGACCTCTGTCTAAGTTCTTATCTCAAGTTTTTCAAATATTGAATCGATAAACCGGACAAACCAGTAAAACTGGGCTTGATCTGCATAACTAATACAGTTGCAATGCATTCTGTTTTTACTGCGCACCAAGAGTTCACAGTTCATATGATTCGGCTTCAAATCAATGGCAAAATAAAACGGTTGGCATGTTTTATGTTCGTCTTGAGTATCGTTTAAAATCTCCTTGTCAAGAGCTATCCAGTAGATTCCCTCTAGGGTGGAAGAATCAAAATGTTCATCCAAATAAGCCTTTATCTTCTCGAAATCTTTAGGTCTCAGTTCATCAACTACATATTGTTTCATGAAAAGATAGTTACCACAGTTTATTTCGGTACGCAAGGTGTATATTGAAACAGGACAGGGGTGGCAAAACTCAACAAGTTGCCAATAAAGGATTGTAATAAATAGGCAGGGGGTAATTTTACTTCTTAATGTTTATCATATTGTCGCCGGCCATATTTTATGCGACATTCTTTCTTCTCTTGATCAAAAATCATGACAATTCTACGGCCTTTTGGGTTTTCCTTACTTACTTCATTATAATTTTCCCGAATCCTTTTTTCAAACTTGATTTTTGATTCTGATTCAGTATCCACTCCCATCTCTTTATATTTTTTCTTCTGTATGGCATAAAGCATATCTATTGAAAGTGAAATTCCTTTTTTATCATTTTTGACTTCTTTATCCGGAGTATAGTAATATGTATTTCTTCTTTTCTCATCGTCCATCTTACTTTGCGCTATCTTTTCCCATTGAATCCATGTCCTATTATAATAATGTGTTTTCCATTGAATCCTATCCAGCAAAGAATAAAGAGATGTAGCTGTACTTCCGCCCAGATCTTTGATTTTGATTTGATAACCTCGAATTTTATTTACTAAAGCTTCCCGTCTGTGTGTGGGTCGAATATTTCTGTTAGACTCTAAATAGGATTCTGGATTACCATAATATGACTTCATTATGTCATCCATAATTTCCACTTCGCGGTCTATCTTATTTAGTTCTTTTTCAATATTTTCTTTTTCAGCTCTGGCTTTATCAGCTTCAGATGATCTATTCATAAAGTTAGAATAACTCTCGAATTAAATATTTAAATTTGGAATATACATTGTCCTCTTAATCAAAGATGTATTGTAAAAGCGGACTATATGTCAATATCAGAATCTAAAATTTTTAAATCATTTTGAAGTGAATCCTCATATGCTTTTATAATCGCCATTGCTTCATTTTCAGAAGAAATATTCTTTATGGCACTCCGAAATCTACTGCTGTGCGAAAGCCCTTTTGAAAACCAACCTAAGCGGCTGCGCATCATATAGCATGCTTTCTTCTCTCCAAAGTATTTTATCGAATCTTTAAGATATCTTTTCATGGTTTCAAATCGTAGGGCAATATCTACCAAAGGCACATTATGATCACTAATAAGACTCAGTATTTGTGAGAAAATCCACGGATTTCCTATGGCCGATCTCCCAATCATAACGGCATCACAACCCGTTTCATCAATCATTCTTATGGCATCTTCAGGTGTTACTATATCTCCGTTTCCAATAACAGGTATTGATATCATTTTCTTAATTTTGGAAATAATTGACCAATCAGGACTACCTTTGAATCCTTGTGTTGCCGTCCGCGGATGCACTGCTATTGCATCAACACCGTTTGCTTCTGCGATCTTGGAAATTTTAAAAGCCTGTTCACCTGATTTGTTCCATCCTGCTCGTATTTTTATCGAAAAAGGAATGTTTATAGATTTTCGAACTGCTTTAATAAGCTCTTCAGCCTTTTCAGGATCTTTCATCAATGCAACGCCGGATCCTGTTTTTACTATCTTTTTGACCGAACACCCGAAGTTAATGTCAAGGATATCGGCTCCTGATGATTCAACTATTCTTGCAGCTTCAGCCATTGTGGAAGGATCGGCTCCAAATATCTGAACTGAAATGGGTTTTTCTTTCGGCACACTTTCGAGCAACAATTCTGTCTTTTTTGCTCTCCGTACAAGACCGTTTGAACTTATCATTTCAGAATAGACAAGTGCACAGCCCTCTTCCTTTGCTAAAAGCCTAAAAGGCAAATTGTTAATACCCGAAAGCGGTGCTAAAATTGTAATATTATCAAGAGTAACTGAACCTATTTTCATCTGTTGTCATTTTTCATTATGGATTAATATCCAATGACCATTGAATTTTCATTGAAAGCCTAACTACGAGTCTGGAACAAAGTCAATAATCACCTCTAAAAAGGGTGGCATGATAGTGACCCTAAAAGGGTCTTGTTAATCTCTCGCAGAGCGCACAGAGTTCTCAGAGTTCTTGATCTGAATCGCTGAGAGGGCGATTCAGATCAAACTGACATCCAGCTATCGCTGGAGATGTTGATATGATACAATCTATTCTGTTGCTATTCAACTGTCTATGGCCTCGGATTCTATTTGCCACGCAAGTGGCTGAGAATTTTGTCTGATTTTTCCTCTCAAAAAATCAGACAAATTATTTATCTCTCTGTGATCTCTGTGAACTCAAGCGAACATAGAGAGCGGGCGAGAACAAAACTATAATGTAACAGTTTAATTCACTAACTTACTCACATAGTAAAGCTGGGGCTTTCAACTTCACTGAAAGATTTAATGGTTTAATTAAAAAGCTCAAAATAAAACCGTTTTAAGTGTAAAGCACTAAGTTCCATTACATGAAGCCGGATTTGCATAACAGAAAAGACAATTATGATAACAAGGATGAAGGTGGTACGATCCAATATCAACAGAAACCATACAGCCGCATCCATCCTTGACTCTTTGACCCGAGTCCCTCTTAAGGGATAGATTGCCGCCATATATATCTACCAGAAGATCATTTGGTATACACGAACTTTTTGTGACAGTGCTATTCGATGGAAGGGCTTCTAAAAGATCTTTTTCGCAACAGACAAATAATTGAATATCTTTTTTTAAAAGTTCTTTTTCCATTTTTAGAATTATTTTTTTTCTTTTTTCAAGAGAAGGAAAAATAAAGGCAAAACCAGACATTGAGAGAATCCTTCTTTGTATCTTCGAATAATCATCCATGAAACTTGTCGTACATCTTTTAATATAAAATTGGGATGCCTTTTTCGCTATGAGGGAAAACCCGTTTAGATTATCCTTTATTCTTTCATCATTGTCTTTATAAAAACAGATAGGATCAAATCTCCAGTTAATACACCTTACGTCAAAATGATCGCAAAGGTGGTTAAGTTGTTGGATACGTTCCTTTAAAGGCGGAACATGTGGTTCAAGTATGGGTGAGTCTACATTAATGGTAAAATTGAAATAAAGATTGAAACCCATTGTCGTTAGTTTTTTTCCAAACCCACCTTCTATGAAAGGTCCATAATTTTTTGACCAGAACACAATAGTGTGGACATTATCCGGTGTTACAGATATGATTGATACATGTCTATTATATGGATTTATCACCTCAAAGCTTCCTTTATTTACCTGTTCCATAAACCACTTCATGTAAAAGGCAGGGATATCCGTTCTTCTGGAAGCCGAAATTACTATTTGGGTTGAAGGTTTCATACCTCCACTTATTTTTTCTTTAAATCCGCCAGGGAAATAACTTTTGAGTCGTTTGAACCTTTTGGAGTGTCATGATCTTCCTTTTCGATTTCAGGCGTTACCGAATCTTCCGGGCAAACAACTGGTTCCAATCGCATCTTTTTCCCATTCATGGTAAATTCTGCGCCATCAATATAGGAGTCCCGTAAAATCCATGTCACTGCCTGAAGAGGCACTTGAAGAAGAAGAAGTTTGACATGATACCAGTCTGCCTTGATATCCGGAGAAATATCTTCTATTCTGGCAAAAGCAAGAGGCTTATCTTCAAAGTAAATAAGTACAACATCATTCTCTTTGGACATTTTATTATCACCCTATAGTTTAGAATTGGTCTATCATTATAATCTATAATTAATTGAGGGGTCGGGGAGTTTTTATTTTCTATCTCCAGTTTAAGCGGAATGGATGATCGTCACGAAAAGCATACACTGTCTGAAGGTATTAGGAATCGTTAAGAAAGAAAAGCGTTCTGCCTGGATTTTAAAAAAAAGGAAAATGTTCAATTAACTGAATTATTGTTTTAATATGTCATTCACTTTTCTTTCTTTACGAGTCCTTATACATGAGTTTGTATGTTCTTCGTGATGATTATCCATGGAGCGATGGAATAAAAAAACTCCCCGTCTCTTCAATTAATTGCATAATGGAAAAATTATGTAAAGTTTAGAATGTGTGAATAGATACTTGCTATGCTTTTAAGTTTATATTATGCCGTAAGTAAAGACAAAGGAGGCACCTAATTATGAAGAATTGCATTATAATTACTCTCGCATTTGTATTTGTTCTTACATATGGATGTGCGGCTCCTGAGGTAAAGCTTTTTACCGACGCTACAACTCCACTACAGGAATTCACCCTCCAAGGCACGGAAGAGGGCAAAGTCCTGGTTATCCCCATCAGTGGAATCATATCGGACACTCCAAATGAGCGCTTCTTACGTACAATGCCGAGTATGGTACAGGAAGTCGTTTCACAACTCCGACTGGCAGAAAAAGATAATGAAGTCAAGGTAATCCTTTTAAAAATTGATTCTCCCGGCGGTTCTACCACTGCAAGCGACCTTCTCTACCACGAAATTATTGACTTTAAAAAGCGAAAGAATGTCAAAATTGTTGTTTCCATGATGGGTATTGCAGCTTCAGGCGGCTATTACATCTCACTTCCAGCCGATTTCATCATGGCTCACCCCACAACTGTAACGGGCTCTATAGGTGTTATTTTTATCCATCCCATGGTTGCCAATCTTATGGATAAAATCGGCCTGGATGTAAAAGTTAACAAGTCTGGAAAAAACAAAGACATGGGTTCTCCTTTTCGCCTGGCCACAGTAGAGGAGAAAAAAATTCTCCAAAACTTGACTGATGAATTGGGGCAAAGATTCATAAACCTTGTGGCAAAACACCGCAACCTGGACAAAGAAGTATTGGATAAAATTGCCACGGCTCGAGTCTACCTTGCTGAAGAGGCTTTTCAACTTGGTCTTGTTGATCAAATCGGATATCTTAGCGAAGCGATTCTTCAGGCAAAAAAAATGGCCGGTTTATCGGAGAACGCTAAAGTTGTTGCATATCGCCGTACAAAATACCCAAATGATAACCTGTACAACACTTCTACAACTAAATTTAGTGGCCATGGAATATCTCTTGTCGATTTGGGATTGCCGGAAATTGCAACCCACCATCAAATCGGTTTTTACTATCTCTGGTTTCCTGGTTGGAGATAAGAACAAATTTTGTAACATTTTAGCCTTAAGATAGTTATGAGAACTATATAGCTTTAAAGGTTGTTAAATTTTGATTCGTGTAACTGTCTGAGCGTATTAGTGAGAGTTAAGAAAAAACAGGGATTGAATTGGTGTGTTTCAAAGGCTAATTGGCATTTATTGCTTACTTGATTTATTGATATGACATGCACTGTTTTTTCTTTATTCTCACTTATATGCGAGTTTTACACGTTTTAAAATTTAATTACCTTTGAAGCTATGATTTTTTCAAAAAGCTAAAATATTACCAAATTTTAAGTAATGAAAAGAAAAAGTTATGACTACAGAAAAGACTAAAAAGATTAAGAAATTAAAAGATGTAGACTCTGTTGCAAGGTCTCAATTCATTAAAAGTTATTCATGGGCATTTTTTGTTTTTGGTTTTTTAGGGTTTATATTCGGCTTAATTTTAGACGGAATACTCTTTGGGATATTGGGTCTTATAGCAGGCGCTATTGTTGCCTTGTTCGTATCTTTAATTACGATGTATCTTTCAGACAAAATTGGCGCATTCGCAGGAGTCATTTACCGGGGGTCCAGTCATGATTGGAAGCTTCGCGAAAAACTTGCCGGTGATATAAATCAGGTTAGAAATTATAAAATACAAAAACAATTCAATATGGCTCTCCGAATAGTAAATGGAGTCTTGGAGCAAGATTCTGAATTTCCTGAAGCCCTGTTTCTCAAAGCTCAGATTCTATGGGAAGGATTTGAAAAAGCGGATGAGGCCAAAGTTTGTCTGAAAAAAATTATGGAAGTAACACCAAGAGATGATACATATCATCATTGGGCTTCGACTCTTTTTGATGAAGTGTATGAAAATAGTAAAGACCGGTGAAAGATTATACAACTTTATTAGCCAAATTTTTGGTAACATTCAAGAGTGTTCGCATAATTGTTTTCCCAAATAAATGGGATCCATTTAACAGCCATTCGGTAATGCATATTTCCGAAAGACGATATCAATTTACCTATTAGGGGGTGACCAAATATTTGAGATTTAACAGACAGCTTCTTTAACACTATAGCTTATGTGGCGCAAATCCCAAATATTTCATCACTGTGAACACTATAGGAATTATACAGTGATATCGCCTTTCGGAAACATCCATTACCTTTTCAAATTATGAACGCTTACAAAACAATGCGAACACTTTTGAACGCTACCAAATTTTTAACTGCCTCCATATACTCCGAATACCCAATCTGAAAAATATTATTGTGATTGGCGCCGGGAATTTTAAGCATGGTCTTATCAGGAGATCGAGAAGCGTTATATAGCGCCTGCCCGTCTGAAAAGGGTATGATATGATCCAGTTCGGCGTGTATAATCAAAGTCGGTTTTCCAAAACTTTTTATCTTATCCAAATTCTTAATGCTTTGCGACTCTTTGAATCCAATGACCTCCATGTTTATCCCTAAAAGCTGCAAAAGAGGACCAGTGTAAGCAAATCCGCTTTCAATTATAAGGCCGTCAATTGCATTTTCATAGCTTGCCGCAAGCTCAATCGCCGAAGCGCTTCCCAGGGATCTGCCCATAATAATAAAAGAACCCGAATACCCGTTCTCCTTTAACCATTTTTTCACAAAATCAAATATCACATGGCAGTCCCGCATCATGTTAGTGATTGTGGGATTACCGGTTGAACGACCGTAACCTCGATAATCCACCGGCAGAAAATTGATTCCAATTTTGTTGAATAAAGCTCCCAGGTCATCGTAATCAGCAACTATTTCGCCGTTTCCGTGAAAAAAAAGTATATTTTTTGATGATTTTCCTATCGCGTGAAAACGTGCGCCAATTACCGTGTTCTCTTCTACCGGAATAAGCATATCCTGCGCAGTGGTTTTTTGGCTTTGCCCTTCCCATTCAGGTCGTGGATGAAATAGAGCCAATAAAATTTCCGGCCTATCCATGGCTGTATAATCGATTTTCGAAATATCTATCATTAAAACACCTCCAAATTTTGTAACATTTTAGCCTTTTAAAAAAATTATAACTAGCAAACTTCAAAGGTTGTTTAATTTTTAATCGTGTAACTGTCTGAGCGTATTAGTGAGAGTTAAGAAATAACAGGGATGGAATTGGTGTGTTTCAAGGGCTGATCGGCATTTATAGCTTAGCAGTTATATTTAAAAGACATGCACTGTTCTTTCTTTACACTCACTTATGCGCGAGTT
>CAZLRK010000177.1:0-7635 GCA_964561845.1 uncultured Desulfobacterales bacterium
AGACTTTCCTGCCACGGCCAGGGATGAATACCAAAGTGTTTTGTAATCAAAGAACAATCGAGTACAGAATTAGCGGGTCTCTTTGCTGGCGTTGGATATTCTTTTGTGCTAATTGGCTCTATTTTTTGTACTGCAAATGAATCATACTGCTTTGCAAATTTGAAAATCGCTTCTGCAAAGCCATGCCATGAAGTTACCCCTTCACCACAATAATGGTAGGTGCCCCAGGCAATCTGATGACCTTTTCTGAGATAATTCGCAATCACAAGAATAGCCTCGGCAAGATCGGCCGCATACGTTGGGCAGCCATATTGATAGGCCACTACCCTCAACAACTCTTTTTCTCTTCCTATTTGCAGCATGGTTTTAACAAAATTGCGACCATGGACACCATAGAGCCAGGCCGTACGGATGATAATGTGATTTGATAAAATCTTTCTTATTTCAGCTTCTCCCGCAGCTTTGCTTTTGCCATAAACACTTACAGGAGAGACAGGATCGGTTTCACAATAAGGACCCTTTTTTTTACCATCAAAGACATAATCCGTTGAAATATGTATGAGCGGGATTCCAACTTTAGCACAGGAAGTGGATAGATAAGCCGGGCCGTCACGGTTTATTGCATAGGCAAGCTCCTGCTCAGATTCCGCCTGATCAACCGCAGTATAGGCGGCTGCATTGATAACTAAATCAGTTTCATCTTGCCTTACCATTTTGTTAACTGCATAAGGATTGGTAATATCAAACTCAGGAAGATCTACTGATACAATATCTAACCCCTGTCTCTTTCCTCTCTTTCCAAGTTCCCATCCCAGTTGGCCATTGCTGCCGATTATCAAAATTCTCATACTATATATTCCGTCAGTGGTATCAGGTTTAATTAACCTGTTAAACCTTCAGATAGTCTGAAGATACATGCTTTGCTATGCGGGTTGGTGCGTTGTTTGATGAGTGAATCTCACCGCCCGCTTCGCTAAAGACGCAAAGGACGCAGAGTGACTATATTTTTCATTTGCTGTTGAGAGGACAGCAAATGAAAAGCATTCAGCATTTGAGTGGCGAATCAGCATCATGGACAGGTATTTGTCACTCACTTAGGGTTTCATCATACCCGGTAGGGTTGAGGATTTTAGCTTTCCGTCCTCTCAGCGGAAAGCTAAAAAAACATATCTCTCAGCGTTCTCCGCGGCTCTGCGGTGAAAACTACCGACCTTTCAGGGTCAATATCAAGCCACCCTTTTTAGGGGAGGTTATTGACTTCTCGCAATGCGAGACGGCGAAGCCTATTTAACAGGGTTGGACAAAAGGGGGCGTTTTGCAAAGGTCTCATGCAGGTAAGTGCTTAGAGGGCACGTCTCTTAGACAAGGAAATTTGCTGTCCTTTTCTGAAAGCAATGGGTTCTCAACAGGCCAGTCTATCTTCAGCTCGGGATCGGACCAAAGTATTCCTCTTTCACTGTCAGGTGCATAATAATCACTGCAATAGTACAAAAACATCGCTGTATCACTGAGAACGCTGAAACCGTGAGCAAATCCTTTTGGTATAAAAAGCTGCCTTTTATTTTCATCAGAAAGCAAAACGCTGATCCATTTGCCAAAATTAGGAGAGCCTCGTCGTATATCAACGGCTACATCGAATACTTCTCCCTGGATTGCCTGAACTAATTTTGCCTGAGTATTTGGAAACTGGTAATGTAATCCTCTAAGTGTCCCCCGGACAGAGTAAGAATAGTTGTCCTGTACAAAATCGGTTTTTATGCCTTTTGCCCGGTACCTCTTTTTGTGGTAAGTTTCCATAAAAATTCCACGTTTATCCCGAAATACATTCGGTTCTATGATCAAAACACCTTCTAAAGATGTTGTCAAAACATTCATTATTGTTATCCTTCATGCTGAAGTATATTCAATAGATACTGCCCGTATCCATTCTTGCGAAGAGGTTGGGCTAACTTTTCCAACTGTGCAGCATTAATGCAACCAATGTTGTATGCAATTTCTTCTATGCAGGCTACCTTCAAGCCCTGCCTTTGCTCAATAATTTCTATGAAGCTGGCGGCCTGCATCATACTTTCATGTGTTCCAGTATCAAGCCACGCAACCCCCCGGCCAAGTTTTTCCACATATAAATCCCCTATTTCCAGATAGAACCTGTTTACATCTGTAATCTCTAACTCGCCTCTGGCTGAAGGCTTTAGATTTGCGGCAATATCGATCACTCGATTATCGTAAAAGTAAAGCCCTGTTACAGCCCAGTTGGATTTGGGCCTATAGGGCTTTTCTTCAATATCCAACGCCTTGCCATTTTCATCAAATGCAACCACACCATAACGTTCAGGGTCTTTAACCCAATAGCCGAATATAGTTGCTCCTTCTTTTCGAGAAACCGCCTGAGAAAGTTTCTCCGGCATTCCATGTCCATAAAAGATATTATCTCCCAATATCAGACAAACAGCATCACTGTCAATAAAGTCTTTTCCAATTATAAATGCCTGGGCCAATCCCTCGGGGCGAGGTTGCTCTTCAAAATCAAAAGAAATACCCCACTGGGACCCGTCGCCTAGCAGTTCACGAAACCGTGGAAGATCTTCAGGTGTAGAAATAATAAGAATTTCCCTAAGACCCGCAAGCAATAGTACTGAAAGAGGATAGTAGATCATGGGCTTATCATATATCGGCAGGAGTTGTTTGCTTACTACCCGTGTGATAGGATAGAGTCGAGTTCCTGCTCCACCTGCAAGTATGATTCCTTTCATTGTGTTATCCCCTTAATTTGTTTTAACCGCAGACACACGCAGACATGCGCAGACTAATACTTCCGCAAGGCGGAACTATTAATTGTCATATATAGTACCATTGATTTTGTACGTTATCTTATTTACATCCATAATAGTCAATAACCACCCCTAAAAAGGTCTTGTTTATATCTCACAGAGTGCACAGAGTTCTCAGAGATCTTGATCTGAATCGCTGAGGGGGCGATTCAGATCAAACTGACATCCAGCTATCGCTGGAGATGTTGACATGTTACAATTGAGAAAAAATTAAACAACCTGTGAACCCTGGAACCTCTGAACTCTGAACCCGTGAACGGTTACATATCACGATTGCCATAATTCATTTCAATCCATTTTCGGTATTCACCGCTTCTGATCGAATTCACCCAGTCCAGGTGATTCAGGTACCAGTCCACCGTGGATTTCAGGGCCTCTTCAAAGCTGTGAGACGGAACCCAACTCAAAGTTTCCCTTATCTTGGCCGCGTCAATGGCGTATCGTCTATCATGCCCCGGCCTGTCGGTCACAAAACGTATAAGCCCTCTGCTCCCTTTGCCAGAGGATCGCCCCAGGCGAGCATCAAGAATGTCGCAGAGTAGATGGACGATTTCTATGTTCTTGCGCTCTGTGCCTCCCCCAATGTTGTATGTTTCACCTGGTATCCCCTCTTCTAAGGCTTTTAAAAGTGCCTCGCAATGGTCAATTACATAGAGCCAGTCACGAACATTCTGCCCGTCCCCATATACTGGAAGTTCTTTTTCCTCCAGAATGTTTAAGATCATAAGAGGGATGAGTTTTTCAGGAAATTGGTAGGGACCGTAGTTGTTGGAGCAGTTGGTGATGAGCGTGGGAAGACCGTAGGTGCGGGAATAGGCCCTTACAAAGTGATCTGAAGCAGCCTTGGAGGCGGAATAAGGGCTTGAGGGATCATATGGCGTATTCTCTGTAAAGTATCCTTCAGGACCCAGGCTTCCGTAGACCTCGTCCGTGGAGACATGAAGGAATCGAAATTCTCCCTGTCTGCCCCTTTGTTCCCACATTCTAAGACTGGCTTCTAAAAGGCGAAATGTTCCAATAACATTTGTTTCAACGAATGCTTCCGGCCCAAGTATAGAGCGATCCACGTGCGATTCGGCTGCAAAATGAACCACCCCGGTGAAATTGTTTTGATTAAAAAGATTATCAAGAAGTGTGACATCTCTGATATCTCCATGAATGAATTGATACCTGTCTTTTGCCCGAGGAAAAACATCCTCAAGATTTTTAGGGTTCCCTGCATATGTCAGGCTGTCCAGATTAATTATTTGCCAATTCGGACGAACTGAAATCACATGTCTGATGAAATTTGTACCGATAAATCCTGATCCGCCGGTAACTAGAAAGGTTTTTCGATCCATAAGGCGCTTCCTTTCGAGACATTTACACAACTATAACCCCAAATAAATTGGATCCATTTAACAATCATTCGGTAACACTGCTGTCTTGTTAAATTTTTTAATAATATTATAAAACATAGGAAACATACAGAATATGGTTGTTTTTGAGCGGGATCGATTTGAAATCGCCTCCGTTTTAGTACGATAACTCACCGCTCATTCGCTTCGCTCATTAGAGACACAGAGTACGCAGAGGTTATTTGTTTTATTGTTTTCCGTTGAGAGGACGGAAAACAATAAGAAACGTGCCCTGCGGGCATTTAGGGTCTAAAAATATCGCGTAGCGATTGATTTTTTCTTTTGCCGTTCTCCCAGCGGCAAAAGAAAAGTATCTTTTCTTTGCGCTCTTTGCGACTTTGCGGTGAAAATGAAAAAAGATATCACTATATAAATTCTTTCTGTCCCAAGAATAGCAGTATCTCCCGGGTTGCTTCATCCGGGGACTGATTGGTTGTGTCGATGCACACTTCAGGCGAATCGGGTATTTCATAAGGGTCATCTACCCCTGTGAATCCCTTTATAAGCCCGGCCCGGGCCTTTGCATACATCCCCTTTCGATCCCTTTTCTCACATATTTCGATGGGGGTTGCCACGTGAACTTCTATGAAACCGCCGTAGGTTTCTATGGATGCCCTTATTTCCGCTCTTGTGGCCGCATAAGGCGCGATTGGAGCGCAAATGGCTATACCGCGGTTTTTGGTGATCTCACTTGCAACAAAACCGATGCGACGGACATTAATATCCCTGTGTTCTTTGGAAAAAGTTAACTGGCTGGATAGATTGCGCCGGACAATATCGCCATCCAAAAGGGTTACGGGACGGACGCCAATTTCCAGGAAACGGGCATAGAGAATTTTTGCTATGGTGGATTTTCCAGCACCTGAAAGCCCGGTTAAAAAAATTGTAAACCCCTGTTTCTCCGGGGGTGGATAGGCTTTTTGAAGTTCATGAATCACTTCCGGAAAGGTTGCCCATTCTGGTATACGACGTCCTGTGCGAACACGATCGCGGATATCAGTACCTGAAAGAGAAATGGTCTGTGTCCCATTGGAAACCTGATCTATGGAACGAAACTCATCTTCAAAGGGAAGGTAAACCAATTCTTTAAAAGTAATAACATAAATACCTATTTTTTTACTGTATTTTTTTAATTTTTTCTGCGCTTCATCCTGTTCGTAATAATGATTTCCATTACGGTCTTTATCAGGGCTTGCGTGATCACGCCCTACTATAAAGTGAGTGCATCCGAAATTTTTAAAGATGATCGCATGCAGCAGCGCGTCCTTGGGACCTGCCATTCGCATGGCAAGTGGCAATAGATTCAAAATAAACGAATCAGGTGGATAATGATTAGTTACGGCACGGTAACATCTAACCCGCGTATAGTGATCAAAATCTCCCGGTTTTGTCATTCCTACGATAGGCATAAGCAGCAAGTTGGCTTTTGCTTCAAGCATGGCCTGAATGGTCATTTCAAACTGAGGGCGTTGTATGGGATTCCGGGTTTGAAAACCAACTATCCTTTTCCAACCCAATTTTTTATAAATACGACGAACCTCTTCAGGATTCATACGAAGTTGCTTGAAATCAAAGTGGAGCGGCTGGCTAAGGACCTCCAGTTTTCCTCCAATATAATATTTACCCGCACTGTTAAAAAGATATTTGGTTCCCTGGTGGCTTTTATCGGTGGTTCCATAAACTTGAAGCGCCTCTTTTTCCCGTTCTACCTGCCAAACATCTTCCACATGCATAACAGCCAAAAGAAACCCTTCAGGATCACGCAGCGTAACCGATTGCCCAATGTCAATGGATTGGGCTTGAGTATCCGATATATCGAGACAAATCGGTATTGGCCACAAAAGACCGTTTTGGAGCTGCATGCGATCGAGAACCGATTCATAGTCCGGGCGGCACATAAAGCCCTGCAAGGGAGAAAAGGCGCCCATTGCAAGAAGCTCAAGGTCGCAAAGCTGTCGATCGTTCAGGGTGATGTCGGGCAGGTTGAGAGCAATATCTTTAAGGAGTTCACCCCGTTTTTCGTCCACAAGGAGGTTGACGAGTTTGCCGCCATAAGGTTCAACTGGTGTCATATTTTTCATTATTAGTAACCGTTCACCGTACAAAAAATATTTGACAGGATAACAGGATATACAAGATATTATTCTAATTAATCACAAAATCATAATCCTGTCTGAGTGAGAACTCTTGCTGTCAGATAAAAACTTGCAGTTTTAGAAAAAGTAGTCGTTCGCGGTTCAAAGTTCAAGGTCAGGTTTAATGGTCTTTTGCAGGATTCAAGTTACTGATAAACAAGATTCTTAAAAATAGTTTTTTAAATCAAGTTAATCCTGTTAATCCTGTCTAAAGACTTAAAACAGAGCCGTGGTGACTCCTGCGGTAACGGCTATTTGATAAAGAATCTGAGTGATATCCTTTACGTCTCTCATGTAGCGCGGTCTGATTATTCTCTCCGGCACAAGAACTGCGTCGCCCGGATAGAGCCTTGTATTTTCAAATTGCTTTCCGAATTCCCACCTTTTACCATCACTGTTCCATGAAAAGTCCGACCACGTTTTGTCTCTTTTACTCACCACCGTACCATCGACACCTATAACGTACATATACTTTGTATTGGCATTCTCGGTGGGACCACCGGTCTTAGCCATGTAATATCTTACAGTGGGTCGTTTTTCTTCATAAAGAAGAGCAGTTGGGTTGTAGACGGCTCCAAGCACGTGTACTGTGGTTGGTTTCTTTGGGATGTAAAGTGTATCTCCACCCTCAAGGGTCATGTCATTTGAGCTATTTTTTAGCTCTTTAAGCGGCAAGAGAGATATAATTATGCGACCGGTAGCTTCGGTCTTCTTTAGCTTCTCAAGCAACATCTTTTGCGCAGTCACAAACTGATTCTGAGCGGCAACATCCTCAGGTGAAAGAACGGCCTGGGCTTCTGCAGAGGAGAGCCTTGCGATTTCAAGCTCGACTCTTTTCAGCATCTCGTTTATCCGCTCTTGCTGAGTCTTTCTCACCATCTCTCTTGTAAAGACAGAGCCCCTCATATAAGCATACTCGCTATATCCCCCGGCACGTTCAATAACACTGCTAAGGCGTTCATCTTTACGGATTTGGTAGATCCCCGGAAAATAGACTTCTCCTGAAATTGAAACGGTTCTCTTTTTTTCCCACCATTCAGGGATTTCTTTAATCGTTATTACGTCCAGGGGCTGTAATTCTAAATTATGATCAGGATGTCCCTGATTTGCCAATCGAAGATTAAAACTGATAATAGAGGTCTCGACCTCCTTACCCTCCACTATATCAAACCTGGCCAGTTCTGCTTCATCCAGAAAGGCGGCATCCTTTATATTGCCTGCCACCAAAATCAGATCATTAATGGTCATATTGGTGGCAAAAGGATAATCGCC
>CAZLRK010000178.1:0-7624 GCA_964561845.1 uncultured Desulfobacterales bacterium
TTGCCCGGCTTGCCCACGGCGGCCTCTGCCTTGATTGCCCCACTTGCCGCTTTCCGACCTGTTCCTTTGGCAAAACAGGGTAACAGACGGCGGGGTGTAATGCCCATCTGAAAAAACCTATCAAAAAAGTGTACTTATTGGTTGCAATTGAAAAATATACATCTTCTTCTTCCGCAGTATAGAAAACCCTGAATACCCAGGAAAAAATAAATTTAAAACTTGATAAAGAGATGAAGATATCATAATAAGAAAGGGGGGGATTAAAATGGGAAAGAAAGTTGTAATTGACACGGAAGAATGTATCGGATGTGAGAGCTGTGTTGAACTCTGCCCTGATGTGTTTGGATTTGATGATGAAGAAGAAAAAGCAAATGTAATCCTTCCCGAGGGAGGACCGGAAGAGTGTATTGATGAAGCTATCGATACATGTCCCGTGGAATGTATCAGTTGGGAAGATTCCTAAAGAAATCATACTAATGTTTTAGCAAAATAAAAACCCTCATCCTGCTTATCGCAAGGTGAGGGTTTTTTGATGGAAGAAGAGCGGTTCTTCATGTGTAATTTCGGCTTATTACAATGAAGGACCGCCCTGTTTAGGAGGTATGAATGGGGCACATACCAATATCAATATTAATACTTTTCAGAACTTTGTCAAGAAAAAAATGTTACAATGTGGTATTTTATTAAATTTACTCTATCGTAATTTATGATAACAGTTCAATTCTGTCACCACAGCGTATTTTTCCTCCGGTTATCACCCGTGCAAAGACACCCTCTCTCGGCATGATACAATCTCCGGCCTGATAAAATATAGCGCACTTTTTGTGACATTCCTTGCCGATCTGTGAAATTTCTATTTCAACTGATTTACCGAGTTTAACGCGGGCACCTATGGGTAAGTTTTTCCAATCAATACCCGTGGTGGCGATGTTCTCCGCAAAATCTCCAAAAGTTACATCAAGTCCGTTTTTTTGTACCTTTTCAATACTTTCAGAAGCAAGGAAACTTACCTGGCGATGCCAGGAACCTGCATGGGCATCGCCTTTAAGGCCATAATTTTTCAAGATCAAGGCTTCTTTGACCGGGACTTTACGGGTCCCTTTTTTTTTGCTTACGGCTATTGAAACGATTTTCACAATGCATCCTTTCCAAGAAGAAAAATACCGTATGTGGCTCGCAGATTAGGTAAAAATTGTATTATATTTCCGCTTCTCTCCTGGGTGTGTGTGTTGATGGCTACCTCTTTGATGATCTTAAAACAAACTTCTTTAGAGTATTTTTTAAAATCATTGATGGTAATAACGCGGATATTCGGGGTATTGTGCCATTCATATGGCAATTGTTTAGAAATGGGAGCATATCCTTTAAAAAGAAGCTGCGCCCTAATTCTCCAATGGCTGAAATTAGGGAAACTTACGATTCCTTTTTTTCCTATTCGCAGCATCGATAAAATTAATTGGGAGGGTTCATAAATTTGTTGAAGTGTTTGACTCAGGATTACATAATCAAAAGTATCATCCGGATAATCCAACACCTCTTCATTGATATCACCCTGGAGTACGGTCAGACCTTTATCAATACATATTGCAACCTTATCTTCGTTTATTTCGATGCCGGTGCATGTGGCTTGTTTGTTATTTTTTAAAAAGTAAAGCAATTCTCCTCTACCGCAGCCAAGTCCGAGTACCTTTGAACCAGGTGCTATCCAGGACGCAATTATCTGCAAATCATATCTCATCCCGTTATTTTTATATTTCTCTATAGACACGTTTTAAAAAACCTTTAATCAAATCAGTTAAGCGTTTACTGGGCAGAAGAAAAGCATCATGGCCCCACTTGGCCTCGATTTCACAAAAGCTTACATTAAGGTCATTTTTCTTCATAGCCTGTACCATGGATCTGGATTGATATGTGGGATAAAGCCAGTCTGAAGTAAAAGATACAACCAAGAATTTGGCTCTTACCTTTGAAAAAGCTTCTACGGCCGAGTCTGAGCCGTGTTGTCTTTCCATATCATAGTAATCTGCAGCTTTTGTAATATAAAGAAAGGAGTTGGCATCAAAGCGTTCTACAAATTTTGAACCTTGATATCGAAGATAGCTTTCCACCTGGAAATCAGCGTTAAAATTAAATGAAAAATCATTCTTATCCTGGAGCCGTCGACCGAATTTTGTGCGCATGGACTCATCTGATAAGTAAGTTATATGCCCGATCATACGGGCAACAGCAAGGCCGAGTTTCGGGTTTTCTCCAAAATAGTAATTTCCGTTGTTCCAGTTAGGATCAGCCATGATCGCTTGCCTGGCCACTTCGTTAAATGCAATGGCCAGGGCGGAATGTTTCGTTGTACTAGCCAATGGAATTCCCGAAACAACCATTTCAGGATATTGGATACACCATTCCAATAACTGCATCCCCCCGATGGAACCACCGATAATCGCAAGGATCTTTTTTATTTCCAGATGATCCATGAGCGCCTTCTGGGCTTTGACCATGTCACCTATTGTAACAACGGGGAAATCGAGTCCATAAGGTTTGACAGTCTTGGGATTGTAGGTGCAAGGACCTGTACTTCCCATACAGCTTCCAAGGATATTGGAACAGACAACAAAATACTTGTTGGTATCGATTCCTTTATCCGGACCCACCATGATGTCCCACCAACCAGGTTTGGGATCATCTCCATTGTAATAGCCTGCAACATGCGAATCTCCTGAAAGCGCATGACAAATAAGGATCGCGTTACTTTTGTCTTTATTTAATTCGCCATAGGTTTCATAGGCAATTGTCACAGGTCCGAGTCTTGCGCCGCTTTCAAGGATCATTTCATTGGGAGGTTCGGCAAAGGTGAAGGATTTTTTTTCCACAAGCCCCACAGAAATCCCTTTTGCGTCATGTTCGATATATTCACTCATTTTCGATTGCTTCTAGCAGGGAAATAAAAACATCACAAGACCTGCAGATTTGCATCTTTTCTTTCCAGGTATTTTTAGCGGCGCCTTTACATATTGTGCCGTTAATAAACCAGCAGAGCTTACCGGCATTAAACTCCCAGGCAGGGCACTGTTTTTTTCGTTTGGAAGGACATTTTGTTTCTGTCCAGCAAGATCTCCTTGCTTTTTGGACATTTTTCCTATTAGAGAGCAGAAAGAACATTTGACGTTCCACGTGGGGTGGAATGGTTCGCCAACCTTGCTCGTAGCTGTGTATAGCCTTAATAGACGTTCCCAGAAGCTGCGCTATCTGTTTCTGTGTTTTTTTCATTTTTTTTCGGTAATGAGAAAACTCTTTGCTATCCATGATAGATTCAACCCCCCCCTTTATTTTGTTGCAGAGTTGTAGAAGCAATCAGTTTGTCACGATGTGGTAGTTTTTGTCAATAAAAACTTGACATTTTAATTAATGATATAAAAATGAAGTTAAACGGTATTATTTAAATTGAGAATTTTTTGACTTAAATCAATGTGAGAAGCTCTTTTAAGATATAGAAAGAGATTCAATCATCGTAAAATAGTTGAGTGGTTAAGTGGATGAGTAGGAAAAGATTCATTTTAAATTATACCTATAAATCGTATTTGGCAGTTAACCCGCATAGTTTTGGGGATGCGAAACTTGAGTTAAAATTTAAAGGGAGTAAAAGAGAATGAAATGGACATCAGAGGCCGAGGCGGCGGTCAGTAAAGTTCCTTTTTTTGCGAGAAAGAAGGTTAGGTCGCGTGTTGAAAATGAAGCTGCAGCGGCCGGGAAAAAAGTTGTATCGCTTACTGAAGTAAAAAAAACTCAGGCACGTTTTTTAAGGAAAATGAGCTCTGAAATCAAGGGATATCAAGTAGAGACATGTTTTGGGTCAAGTGGATGCCCTAATCAGGCAAATAATGCGGACGGTTTGCTTCAAAAGATCGAAAAGCTGCTTGAGAAGGAAGATATTTTAGGATTGCTGAAACAAAAGGTTAAAGGTGATCTTAAGTATCATCATGAATTTAGAGTCACTTTATCAGAATGTCCCAATGCCTGTTCTCAGCCGCAGATCAAGGATATCGGGATCATAGGGGCTGTTATACCTATGATTACTGATGAAGAATGTACCCTTTGCGAAGCTTGTGTTGAGGCATGCGTTGAAAACTGCATTTCCCTTGATAGTGCGACAAAGACACTCAATATCGATCACGACAATTGTCTCAAATGCGGCAAATGTATCAATGTTTGCCCATCCGGAACAATAACAGCAAAATGCAAGGGTTTTAGGGTTCAGCTCGCTGGAAAACTTGGCAGACATCCCAGGCTTGCAAAAGAACTTGAAGGTGTATTCAGCGAAGATGAGGTTCTTGCGATTGTTAAAATATCAGTAGAATTATACGAAGAAAAGAGTAAAAATGGCGAAAGATTCGCCGAAATTTTTAAAAGTAATGATTTTGACCTATTCACAAAACAGTTCTGCGTATGATTATTTATCCTGTAGACATCTGGAAAAATATCTCTTGCTCCAAATTGTGCGATCTTAACTGTTGCATACAGGTTGCCATTGTGCAACCAGGTCGGCAACTTCTGTTTTACGCACATAAGCCTCGGGGGAACTAAAGTGCGCATGAACGTGTGTAGCACCATTTTTTTTTGCACAAACTTCCATCTCATGAGGAGATAGTCCTTCATCAAAATTTCTGATCTCTCCTATGTATAGCGGTACCCATTCTCCATTTTCAATTTGTTTGGCGAAAATAGTGTTGCCGGCTATTTTTCTGAACTGTGAATCTATAGGATGAATCCAATATCCATACTTTTTTCCCGATTCTCCGGCCCAATAAATGTCAGGTTCACTCATTTTTTATCACCTTTTTTCCCTAATTCATTTTTCAAGAACATCAATTATCTTGATTTCGTTAAAAAGCCAATTGTTTTCAATTTTATTCAGAACGCACTCTAGTTCATGGACCCCAGTAACATTTTCACCGGTTGTTAATTTTCCGGACAATTTGGCGGTTAGAACAACGTTTGCCGACTCCTTTTCGGATATGTTTATTTCAATATCATAAAATCGTAAGGATAATTTGGAATATTGCGACAGAACCATAAGCGCAATGCTTGATATATCCTGGGGTTTGTAATTTCTTGATACCGAATAGGTCGACGCCTGTATATAACAGCTTTCAGCAAATAATAACTTTAAATTATTGGCCCTACTTGCAGTTGCCAGTTTATTTTCCCCGGAATCCTTTGATGTCCATTTTGAAAGTAAGTTAAATCGCTTTTTAACTTTAGCTTCTTCACTTTGGAAAAAATGGTTATATGCGAACATCCCGGCTCCTACGGCCAAAACAACTATTATGATATATTTAAGTTTTACCAAAGCGGAACTCCCAAAATTCGATCAATTGAAACCTGGCCAAAATCGTGTTTTTCCATGAGAACATTTCTATTATCTCCAACAACATACACACGGTTTTTCTCAACAACTCTCGGTGAAAGATTCCAGTCACAGGGGAAGCGAACATAAGGTTCATAAATAATATTTCCGTTAACAAAAAGTTTCCCCTGGCGGAATTCCACGGTTTGACCCTCCACAGCAACCACGCGTTTTAAAAGCATAGCTTTTTTTCCGGCAAACCGAACCATCACCACATGGGATCTTGCAGGTTTAGCATAAAGATATTTCAATCTCCAGCAAAAATTTATACCTCCGTTGTGATAAGTTGGTTCCATGCTGTGCCCATTGATTTTAAGGGGAATAATGATGTACCCGAAAAGTACATATGCGAAGATTGTAACAATTGAAATTCTTAAAATAAATTTTGGGGTGATGGAAGGGAAGAGGAATTTTGATATTTTTGAATTTTTTGCCATTTTAAGTTTGTATGTGTAAATATTGAAACAATAAATAGTAGATACATCTTGTGCATTAAGAGCAAAGTTGATATTAAAAGATGCTTTGAAAGATGCCATGATACCAAAAATAATGCTACTTGAAAAGGTCTTGATATATAAAAATTAAGCGGAGGAGCACTTGAGGAGCTTAATCTCATTTATCATATTTATTTCAATTTTTCTTACACTATATGGTTTGCTTCACACCTACTTCTATTTCAAATTGAAAAGTGTAATTACTATCAGTCCGTTATTTAACCGGCTGATTCTTGCCTTTCTATTAACCATGCTTATTTCGCCAATTCTCATCAATTTTTCCATTAAATATGAGTGGAACTTTCTAACTATTATTCTATCTTACATTGGTTATTTATGGATGGCCGCGTTGTTCCTCTTCTTTTCAGTACATATTTGCATGGACATCTATAATGGTGGAATTCATCTTTTTTCAATAATTTTTTCATCATCCTTTGTTAAATTCAAGCTGGCAAGTAAGATAAGTTTTGTAGTTGCCAATTTGATGGTGATTGGAATTATTATTTACGGGATTTTTGAGGCTGAAAATATAAAAATTAAAGAAGTTGCCCTAGAGACCGAAAAGCTCCCGCCCGCTATCAACAGTCTAAAGGTTTTGCAGATATCCGACTTACATTTCAGTGCAACTAATAACGTGAGGATGGCACTGAAGGTTGTGAAAATAATAAAAGGCATTAATCCTGACATCCTTGTTTCCACAGGTGACCTTGTTGAAAGAGGTATGTTTAAAAAGGAAAGAGTTGCATCACTTTTTCGGAGCCTTAAGGTTCCTTATGGGAAATATGCAGTAACAGGAAACCATGAATTCTATACTGGTATTACTAAATCAGTTCAATTCACAGAGAATTCAGGTTTTAAAATGCTTAGAAATGAAGGTGTTACCATAGGTGATGTGGTGAATGTGGTGGGGATAGACGACCCTGCGTCAAAACAGTTTGAGCGTAATGCAAATATTTCTGAAGATAAAATACTAAAGAAATTTTTGAACAAAAAGCTCACCATTTTTCTTAAACATCAGCCGATTGTTAATAAAAGAAGTACGGAACTATTTGATCTGCAGCTTTCAGGCCATACCCATAATGGGCAGATTTTCCCCTTTAGATTGATGACAACTCTCTTTTTTCACTATAATAACGGTCTATTTAGGGTGGGGAATGATTCTTATATCTATGTGACCAGCGGTACAGGCACATGGGGACCTCCGGTGAGATTTCTTTCACCTCCTGAAATTACGGTTTTTAATTTTCAAAGAGAGGAAACATCATAGAAGATTAATAACATTTTAGCTGTTTGAAAACCAGGTCACTTCAAAGGTAATTAAATTTTAAGTTTCAAAAGGAGAAAATTTGAGGCTATTTAGACGTAAAATTAGGACGGCTAAAGTTGCACATATGTATCTGGTTAGCATCGATGAAGAGCTAAGAAACCGTTGGCCGGAAATGGCAGCGCAAATTGCTCCTGCAATTGGAATGCAGCCTGAAGATATTTATGGGGATATGGTAATGATGCATGTTTTCTCGGCAATTGTCGCAGTACATTACTACGACCTATCAAAGCTCTTTGATGATAAAGTAACTGCTTCGCTTCGGAGATGTATCTGGGATGAAGTGAATAAAGAAGAATATAGTTTTGGTTTCACATTACGAGAATATTTTAATACTATGAAAGCAGTAGGTAAAGAAGGAGATTTGTATCTGTCGGTAGCTACGTCGCTTTTATATGATAAATT
>CAZLRK010000179.1:0-7553 GCA_964561845.1 uncultured Desulfobacterales bacterium
AGGAAACCCAGATGGTTTTCTACTTTTAGTTATTCCTTTGTGCAAAATTCAGGTACTAAATGATACGATCATCAAATTCTAATAACGAATAACAATTAACGCCTAATTGAGCTTTATTTTCGCTCAATTAGGGTTGGAGGAATGATGGCAAAAAGAAAAAGGATAACAAGAAAACAACTCTTGAAAGAACCGGACGAGTTTATGACATTTACAGGCAAGATGATTCGGTTTGTCAAAAAATATAAGGTTCAGATATTTTTTGTCTTTGGAATATTGTTTGCGTTTGTAATTATCATTTCCGGAATTAACTATTTCTCAAATAGAGCGGAAAACACAGCTTTTACTTTATTGGAACAAAGCAAAACCAAATATGAAAATATAGCTAATAAAAATGGAATCGACAAAGCATATGATGCTGTAAAAAATGATTTTGAGCTGATTCTGAAAAAGTATTCAAGAAGAGATGGTGGAAAACTTGCAGGTATAATATATGCCAATATATGTTACGGTGCAGGTGATTTTGACAAAGCAATAGAACTTTATGGCAAAGCACTGGAAGATTTTTATGATAGTCAACCTTTAAAAAATCTTATCCTGAGCAATCTCGGTTACTCACACGAAAAAAGGAAAGATTACAAGGATGCAGCAAAGTATTTTGAAAGGATTGTTTCGGGGTCTGAATCTATTATGAAAGATGAGGCCCTTTTTAGTTTAGGGCGGCTTTATGCTGAAATGGGTGACTTTGATAAAAGTATTAGTTATTATAAAAAAATTATTTCTGAATTTAACGATTCAATATACTATGAACTCGTAAAGGAGAAAGTTGGAGGATAGATCATATGTCTGCTCTTATCCAAAAAAATAGCGGCCAATCGAAAAAACTTCGATTAACCGCTAAGGAGGAGAAAAGATGAAAAAAATTGTTAACTTACTAAATAGATAGTGCAAATATCTTGCCAAACTTATTAAATATTAATTTATTTTTAATTTTTCCCTTAAGCTTGAAAAATCAATGTGTTATAAATAATATTTTGAACTGAAAATAATAGTTAATTTAGAAAATAATATTCTACCCTCCTCGATATTTCCAACTGGAAACTCAATGGTTTCCAGTTGGAAACAGATTCCCCGCACATTATTAACTTATTCCATATTTTTTTAGTTTTTTACTAAAACCGCTTTTCCCTATACCTAGCAATTCGGCAGCTTTTGAATGAATATTATTGGTCAATTTTAAAGACCTTTTGATCATCTTTTTTTCAATTGTGGAAATCGTTTCATACAGCTTTGCATCCTCCGGTATACCATTGAGATGCTGAGCATCATAGACATTATCTTTAAAGTCGTTTGGAAGATCGGAAACATTTATTTTTTCTCCCGGACAAAGAACCATAGCACGTTCAATTACATTTTCGAGTTCACGAACATTGCCAGGCCAGCTATAACTGTAAAATAGACGCTCCGCTTCCGGATCAAGACCCGTTATGGGTATATCCGAACTTCGTTCTTTTCTATATTTCTTGATAAAATGATTAACCAGGAGGTGGATATCCTCCTGTCGTTGTCTTAATAGCGGTAGATCAATGTGTACCACGTTCAGCCGATAGTATAGATCCTCCCTGAATCTTTCCTCCGCTACTTCATTTTTTAATTTTTTATTTGTAGCGGCAATAAACCGAATGTCTACAGAAATTTGCCTAACTCCACCGACCCTCTCAAAAATCTTATCCTGTAACACACGAAGAAGTTTTACCTGGAGATCCTGCGAGAGTTCACCAATTTCATCAAGGAATAGAGTTCCTCGATCGGCTAGTTCGAATCGTCCCTTCTTCATTGACACCGCACCTGTAAAAGCTCCCCTTTCATGGCCAAACAGTTCACTTTCCAGAAGAGATTCAGCAAGCGCGGAGCAACTTACAGCAATAAACGGTTTGTCGCGGCGTGGGCTGTTAAAATGAATAGACTTCGCAACAAGTTCTTTACCGGTGCCGCTTTCACCTTCAATCAATACTGTAGCCGTGGCCTGTGAAACTTTTTGGATCATTTCGTAAATATCCCGCATCTCTTTGCTTTTTCCTATAATATTCCCAAAACTGTACTGGGATTCAACGGCACTTCGAAGTTGTTTGTTTTCTTTGATCACACGGTATATGGCTATGGCTTTGTTCACGTAAATTATCAATCTCTTATTATTGAAGGGTTTCATGATGTAATTGTAGGCGCCCTTTTGCATCGCTTCCACAGCCTTCTCTACGGTACCGTGTGCCGTCATCATTATCACCGGTAGATCAGAATCTTTATCTTTAATACTTTCAAGCAATTCTATCCCATCCATTGAAGGCATTTTCATGTCGGTAAGAACTAAATCTATATCGGAATCTCTTAATATTTGAAGAGCTTCTTCACCACTGTTGGCAGTTAGGGTCTCGAATCCTTCTTCTTTTAGAATAGCACTTAATATCAGCGGATAATTCTTTTCATCATCTACAATAAGGATTGTTTCCATTGATTATGCTCCCTGGTTTACAGGCAAACTAACCGTAACACGAGTGCCATATTCAGGCATATTGCTAATTTGTATATTCCCCCCATGAGACTCGATAATGTTTTTCACAATACTAAGGCCAAGACCTGTTCCCTTTTCCTTTGTTGTAAAAAAGGGGTCCCATATTTTGTCCAAAAGATCATGGGGTATTCCTTTGCCTTCATCTTCAAGTAGTATTTGAATAAAATTGTTATCAAGGGTAATAGTAATATCTATTTTACCACCTTTCGGCATAGCCTGCATCCCATTTAATATTAAATTAAGAAAGGCTTGATAAAGCATATCAGGATCAGCTGATATTGCAGCAAGATTAGAGTTAATATGTTTTTCAACAACGTAACCCTGCTCATTGATCTGTGCTTCAAGATAAGTTAGATTTTTATCTATTACTTCCTCAATTTGACACGGAATCAGGTTCGGACTCTTAGGTTTAGCAAAATTTAAAAAATCTGTTATAATGTTATTTAACCGGCCCGCTTCCTCGATTATTATATCCGGAACCGTGTTGAGGGGATCAAAAGCGGTAACTTTTTTCTTTAAAAGTTCTGCTGAACTTCTTATAATTCCCAATGGGTTCCGGATTTCATGGGAAATTCCCGCTACCATCTCTCCTAATGATGACAGGTGCTTTGCTCGACTTAGTTGTTCTTTTAAGCGAAATCGCTCCAGAGTTCTTTTTTGAATAATATTTTCTCCGCTTTTGACAACATATAGAAGTATCAAGAAAATAACCCCCATGACTATTGTAATTGTTATAATAACAATTCTTTGAAATTTATAAATTGCTTTATAACTTTCCGACATGTCTTGAACGATTTCAACAACACCAAGCACCGGCCCTGAAATTCTTGAAAGAGGCGCTTCCGCGCGCAAAGGAGCAAATGTAATTATTCTACTCTCTTTTGGAAAACCAAGCAAAAGTTCCCAAAAAGTGCCGCTTTGGATCAATTTGGAATTCAATTCGCCTGAAATGGCTGTTTGATAACCTGTTCCTCCAAAATTCTCTTTGCCAATCAGTGTCTTTTTAAAACTGTAGACAATGATATCATTTTTCATGCCATATATATTTACCATTTCAACCTTAAAGCTATGCAGGGTGTTTCTCACAACCTTATCCAGGTGTTTAAACTGTTCTTGGTTACTAAGTTGAATTCTTCCAAATTTTATTTGAACTGGTATATTAAACTGTAAAAAAATTTGGTGATTAAGATTTTCTATAAGAAGGTGAGCAAATTCTTTGCTCTTCTCAAATTGCATAGTTCTTACCCAGTGTGTATTAAAGACAGATAGGATAATTGTTCCTAAAAAAATTGAAATAATGCTCGTAAAGGTAAAGTATTTAACGAGCGTAAAAGGTTTGACTTTTTCTTTTGGAGGGAAAGGGTTCATTACCTTTATATTAATATGTAAGCCAACTTTTAAAGTCAAGATAAAGCTCAGCAATCCTATTTTTTGGCAGATTGCCAGATTGCATTGCAAAATCTTTTACTTTGAATAAATTCAGGGCTCCTGACCCGGCGTAAATTTGAATGCAGCATATTCTATTAAACACTGAACTATGAACTAAAATAAAAAATGAACGTCCAACATCGAACATCCAACGTCCAACATCGAATGAATGTACACCTTCGGTGTTTCAATTTTATAATTTAATAGAGCGAAGCGATATCCTTATTCGACGTTCGATGTTGAGCGTTCGATGTTCGATGTTCAAATTGTTTCATATGAAATTACGACCGAGCTTTCATAACACCTTGAAAATACATACCCAGGTCAGGAGTTCTGAAATAAAAAAGCTACTTTAACATTGCCGTAGAGGTACCTAAATGCTGTTTTATTGCAAAAACTTGATAATCAATAATTTTTTTATTTTTCGGCACACTACATATTGTGGCATTCTAAAAATTATACTCAATATATACTAATTATATAAAATTTATATATAATTATAAATAATTTTCTTGACATAGTGCTAATAATAGGAGAGTATATATATAAGTTATATAATTATCTGCAAGCGTTCACAGGTTCAGCGTTTCTCGTTCAGGGTTGGTTTACCGCTTTGAGCTTGCTCCAATGCCTGAGAATAATGGATATCGATCCGAAATTAGGGGTTTCAGTTCGGATTTCATGAACATTAGAATTAAAAAAATTCTTTTACGAGCGTTTTAAGTTAAGAGACCTTTGAAAAATGCTCAATTTTGTTCAAGTTCAAGGCAGGATAAAATTTTAACCACAGGCATACATTGAGTATTTCGAGGATTAAAGTTTTAGCCTAACACAGAAATTGGACAAAAGGGGGCGTTTTGCAAAGGTCTCTTTAAGAGTTTAAGTCTTAATTGCCTGTCAATAACTGTAAATTCACAACTTAAAACCTAAAACGTGATGAATTCGACTCTTGACCAATTCATCAATAGTAATTAAGGTTAAGAAAATGAGTAAAAATTCCTTAAAAAAAATTCGAGAATCATTTCTGATGAGCAAATCTGAACTTGCAAGAAAAGCCAATCTTTCGCCTATCACTATCGGACGAATTGAAAAAGGTATGCCGTGTCGCATGGAAACTAAACGCAAGATCATATTGGCTCTAGGGTTTAATCTTTCTGAAAAAACCAAAATTTTTAAAGATTGAGAATATCATGTTTGGGAAAAAAGTCCATCTTGTCGGCCTGGATATAGGATCAACGACTTTTAAGGTCGCCTCCGTAGAAGAAACGAAAAAGGGGTACAACTTAAAAGAATTTGGTATGATCGACATTCCTCACGGAGTAATTGAAGAAGGTTCCATAAAAGACCCGGAACAGGCTGCCGATTCCATACGCCAACTCTTTACAGAGTTTAATATAAAAGAACGTAATGTTGCATTGTCCATCGGAGGTTACTCAGTTATTGTTAAAAAAATTAATGTCCAAACAATGACTGAAGATGAACTTCAAGAGACAATCAATCTGGAAGCAGAACAATATATTCCGTTTGATATTAGTGACGTTAACCTTGATTTCCAAATCCTTGGGGAAAACGAAAACAATGCTGATCAGATAGACGTTCTTCTTGTTGCAGCAAAAAAAGAAATAATCAACGACCATATCAATCTTACTCAAATAGCCGGGTTGAATCCATGTATAATAGATATTGATGCTTTTTCACTCCAAAATATCTATGAAGTAAACTATGAGGTAAAAGATGAAAATATTGCGTTGATTGATATTGGGGCCAGCAAAACATCTTTGAATATCTTAAAGGGCACCTCCTCCGTTTTTATTCGAGATGTTTCGCTTGGATGTGGACAGATAAATGAGAGGATTGTTTCACTTGTCGATTGTACTTTAGATGAGGCAGAAAAATTGAAAAATGGCGATCAGCCTGATAAAATTTCCGAAGAAGATTTAAAACAAATTATTTCATCAGTATCTGCTGATTGGTGCATGGAAATAGGTCGTGCTTTTGAATTTTTCTATTCAACATACCCTGATGAAAATATAAAGAGAATTGTTCTTAGTGGAGGAGGGGGAAATATCAAAGAATTTCGAAGACTCCTTGCGTCAGAAACATCAATTGAAGTAACAACTATCTATCCTTTTAAAAACTTTTCCATAGACAGCAAGTTTGATTCTTCATACCTTGAAAAAATAGCACCTCAGGCAGCTATATGCATGGGTCTTTCGATAAGGAGAATCGATGGCAAATGATACGAATTAATCTATTACCTTTTCGAGCAGCACGCAAAAAAGAAAACATACGCCGACAGGCATCTGTTTTTCTCCTCACAATTTTGTTTATTACTGTAGCTTTATTTTATCATAATAGCTCCCTGACCGGTAAGATTGAAACACTAACTATAAGCAAAGAAAATAAAAAAAAGGAAATAAAAAAATATAATAAGGTAAACAAGGAAATTAGCGATATCAAAAAGAAACTTGATATCATGAAGAAAAAAGTGGAAATTGTTAATAAGATTGGAGATGACCGTAAAAAACCGGTCATGCTTCTTGATGCTATGACGAATATGATCATACCGAAGCGTATGTGGTTAACCCAATTAAGGGAGGCAAAAGACGCTATTACTATTAATGGTATTGCCTTAGACAATAAAACTGTTGCTGATTTTATGACTCGCCTTCAGGATTCAAAGTTATTTTCCAGTGTAAATTTAAAAAATCTAACTCAACACGAGATAAAAGATAAAAATCTAACGTTAAAAAAATTTGATATTAAATTAAATAGAGCATCTTCCGTAGAGAAGAAATAAAATGGTATAATCGGAAAAAGTCGCCGAGAAAAAGGCAAAATAATGAAAAAAATTAAGTTATCTTTAGATTTCATTGCACCTGTCTTTGAAAAAATAGAAAAGCTTACAAAGGTACAAAGAATTTTAATAAGTTTCGGTGTGCTTTTTATTCTAATAGGTACTTTTGTATATTTCTTTTATCTTCCTAAATATAAAAAAATAGGAATAATAAAGAAAGAATTAGTAAAAGTTGAAAAAGATCTTAATAAAGCAAAACAAAATGCAAAACAAATTAATAGATACAAGCAAATGATGAAGGATTCGAGAGCACAATATAAAAATATTATCAAAGCTCTTCCTGACAAACAAGAAATACCCTCATTATTGGCAAGCATTTCCAAGTCCGGCCATGATGTCGGGCTAAAATTTTTATTATTTCAACCAAAACCGGAAGTAGAAAAAAATGATTTCGCTGAAATTCCAGTATCGATAAACGTCACGGGTAAATATCACAATGTTGCACTTTTTTTCGATAAAGTGGCAAATTTAACTCGATATGTAAATATAAAAGATATTTCGATGGCTCCACAAAATGGTGGTGAAGAGCTACTTACTAAATGTACGGCTGTTACTTACAAGTTCATTGAAGCATCAGCCAAAAAGGCTCCGCCAAAAAAGAAGAAAAAGAGAAAACCAAGAAAGAAAAAAACAGGACACTAAGAGACACTAAACCACTATGCACTGAAAGTGCATAGGTTTTTTAATGGACTAAAAGTCCAT
>CAZLRK010000180.1:0-7526 GCA_964561845.1 uncultured Desulfobacterales bacterium
AAATTTTAGCCTAACACAGAAATTGGGCAAAAGGGGGCGTTTTGCAAAGGTCTCACTATGTAAGCTAAAGAATTAACTAACTATATTGCTTTTAGAAAGAAATGCATAGAATGATCGTAACCGTTCACCGTTCAGAAAAGAGACCATTTTACGAGAAGCTATCCTAAAATCTTTCCTATCTTTCCGATTGATGCAGTTACTTTTAGGCGCACAAACCCCAATGATATATCACTTCCGAATATGGTAATCAGAAGAAAATCTTCCATTACTTTGCTGAAATGTATACTCTCTTCCTCTCCTTTATGAAAAAGCAAAGAAAAGTCTTGCTCTCCTATCATATTAGCCATGGCGCTTACTGCCCCAAAATTTGCGGCAGCCAGAGCCGCCAAAGAGTAGACATCGTGTTGCTTTTTACCATTATTAAGCTCTGAGATAATATTGCCCGCCATATCAATTAAAATAACAGAATTAACGCCCCCTTCTAGAAGCTCCTCTTGTAAAATTTTATCTATACTATCAATTTGTTCCTGGCTGAGTGTATATTCCAATTTTTTCCTCCATCATTTTTAAAATTGTAGCCTTCTGAATTTAATTATTTAATAGTTCAGCTTTTTTTAAACAGGATTAACATGATTAACTTGATTTAAACCCGCCAAAAATTTTTTGTATGGTGAACTGTTACTATTTATTTAATTTTTATTCCATACTTTTTAATCTTATATGATAATATCCTTTCGCTTATGCCCAAATCCCTTGCGGCACGTGCCTTGATTTGCCCAGTTTTTTCAAGCGCCTTTTGGATCATCTGCTTCTCAACCTTAGCCACAACTTGAGGTAGAGGCCCTTGGAATTGAACGTTATCATCAACAAATAAAATTTTTTGCTTTTTTGTCATTCCATTACATTAGACCGGATTTACATGATTAACATGATTTTTTCTTATAGGTCTCACATAAAGAAGCTAAGGCACACAAAGAAAAAAATTATTACGGTTTAAAATACTCTCGTACAAAGGTCGTTTTTTCGACTTTTTACGAGGCCATAAAAATATTACTCAATCCCAGTAGCATACTTTTCAATAGCAGCAAACAACTTATCCTTTTTGATCGGTTTAGTAATATGTGCATTGCATCCGGCATCTATACTTTTTTGGGTATATTCCACAAGAGCGTGAGCGGTAAGAGCAATAATAGGTGTTGCTTTGATCCGATTTTCCGCTTCCCATTTCCTTATCTCTTTTGTGGCAGTGTAACCATCCATAACCGGCATCTCAATATCCATAAATATAAGATCATATTCACCTGCTTTGAACTTTTCCACTGCTATTTCACCATTTTCAGCTTCATCCAATGTGAACGGCGTCTTTTTGAGGAAGGACCGCATAAGTAGCCGATTATTTGCATTGTCTTCAACGAGCAGAACATGCAATGGGCGCAGATCTTTAGAGACAGCAGGCTTTGCAACCTGAAGCTGATCCATGGATACGGTCTCTTTTAGACCCAGGGCAACCATGACAACCTCTTTTAGATCAGACCATTTAATCGGTTTGATTAGATAATCGGTTATCCCCAGCGTTTTACCCCTCTCTATCCAGGCTTTATGGGCATCTGAAGTGAGCATCGCAATAGCTGTTTCAGAAATCATTGAATCTCTTTTGATAATCTCTGCCACCTGATGCCCATCCAGGCCCGGCATCTTGTAGTCAAGAAGTACAAGTTTATAAGGTTCGCCTTCATTAGCAGCGCGTCTCATCTCATCGAGTCCCCGCTTACCATCTTGCATTTCGGTCGCCAAAGCGCCCCATCGAGAAATCATTTCAGAAAGAATCATACGGTTTGTGGCGTTATCATCTATTATCAGGATTTTTTCACCGGTTATATCCATCTCAGGGTTATGAACATATTCTTTGCCGGATTGAATTTCGAACCTGGAAGTAAAAGAAAAAGTGGTCCATTCTCCTACCTTACTTTCCACCCATATACGTCCACCCATTAGTTCCACAAACCTGCGCGATATTGCCAAACCGAGTCCGGTTCCTCCAAACTTCCGGGTTGTTGAAGATTCAGCCTGTGAAAATCGGTCAAAAATAATTTCCCTTTTTTCCTCCGGAATACCGATGCCGGTATCGGTTACGGAAAAGAGTAGCTCTACAGTCTTTTTCGTCTCATGTTGTTGTCCTGCATACGTATCTTCATCCATAGGTTGCTCGTGGTTCCTTTTCAGTCCCACTTCCAAAAACACTTCCCCCTCTTCTGTAAATTTAATGGCATTCCCCATCAGATTAATCAGAATCTGCCCCAGCCGTACAGGATCACCCACAAGGTGCGTTTTAACCTCAGGCTTGACCCACTTCACCAGCTCGATCTGTTTCCTGCGGGCATTGAATGATTGGGCCTCGCATGTACTGTTAACTACTTTAAGGAGACTAAAAGGAATCTTTTCAAGTTCGATCTGCCCGGCCTCCACTTTGGAAATATCAAGAATATCGTTAATAAGTTGTAATAGATTTTCACCTGATGCTCGTATTGACTCTACAAATCTCTTCTGCTCAGGATTTAAGTTGGACTCCCATAGCAGATCGGACATGCCGATAACAGCATTCATGGGCGTACGAATTTCATGGCTCATACTGGCTAAAAATTCGCTCTTAGCACGATTGGCATATTCGGCTTCTTCTTTAGCTTTTTCCAGGTCTCCTTGAATAGCAATCAGTTCATGATTAATACGTTCTATTTCACGTCTATTATCAACAGCGCTTTCATAACTTGAAAGCAATAGATCGATGATTTGCATAGGATCCGCATTAATGAGATGTTTTTTACCTGAAAAGTAAACCTCAATACTTAGTTCAGAACTTCCATTTTTTCTCATTTCCTTATTGAGTAAGATATTTCGAATGCGGGAGAGCAATGCTGCTTCCTCATAGGGTTTGGATATAAAATTATTTGCGCCGTTCGCTAGAGCTTTTATGACATCCTCAGGATCTGAAAGAGCAGTTAAAAGCATTACAGGGATATCTTTAAGGTGATCATGGGATTTGACATGCTTACAAAGTTCGTATCCGTCCATCTCCGGCATAACAATATCACTAATAATAAGGTCCGGGGCGTGTTCTTCGAGATGTTTTACTCCTTCCAGGCCGTTGTTGGCAATTGAAACATTGTAATCGTTATCTTCCAGGAGGGCCTGCAATTTTAAAGCCTGGGTAAAGCTGTCTTCTACAATCAAAATGTCTATATTTTTATTCAACATCGGAATTCAGTTTTCCTTTTACAATTTTTAAAAGAACCTCAACGATTTGATCAGGCGGCAGTACATATTTAGCGGCTCCGTCTTTTACAGCCTGGCCAGGCATGCCGAAAACAATAGATGTTTTTTCATCCTGAGCAATAGTTATGGCGCCCTTTTCTTTCATCAACTTCAATTCCTCTGCGCCGTCTTTTCCCATGCCCGTCAAAAGTACGCCGACCGCATTTGGGCCAAAAACATCTGCAACAGAACTGAAAAGGCTGGAAACAGATGGACATGGGCCGTCTTCTTTTTTACCTTTGCTCAATGATATACGTCTGTTTCTGTTTATCTTCATGTGAAAATCATCAGGTGCAAAGTAAACATGGCCCGGCAATGGCTGTTCGTCATGGATTGCCATATGAACCGAAAAACCGGTATTTTGATTAAGCCAATCTACAAAACCTTGTAAAAAACCGACTGCAATATGCAAGACGACTAAAATAGGAACAGGAAAATCCTTTGAAACTCCGGAAATAATAGTTTCCAGTACACGGGGTCCGCCGGTAGATGCTCCAATAGCAACTATCTCTATTCCGGCCTGTGTCGACTGAGGCTTAAACTCTAATCCTACTTCATGCGGTGGCTTTGCATACTGCTTCTGAGGCCGTCTTTTCACCACCTTTACTTCTGACATTAGTTTTGCTGTCTTGATAAGCTCCCCGGTTAATTTTTCATCGTTCGCATGATCCTCCCCCAACGGCTTTTCAAGGACAGTAAGAGCGCCTGCTTCCATTGCTTTATATGTTGTTGTTACTCCCTCAGGATCCCAAACATCGCTAACAAGGATAATAGGTACAGGGCAAGTTTCCATTATTCGACAGGTTGCCTCAAATCCGTCCATATCGGGCATATTAATGTCCATGATGATAACGTCCGGTCTGATTTGCCCGGCCATTTCCACCGCTTCCATACCGCCCTTGGCCAGACCGGCAATCTGGATATCAGGATCGGATTCAAAGACGTATCTTAAAAATTTTCGCGCCTTAAGGGAGTCATCCGTAATCATAACCCTTATGATTGATGATTGATAAATGGTTTTGTGCAATTGATGTTTCATAAATTTAGTTCGCTAATTTCATCAATAATTTCTATCTAAGGTACAAGTTCAGCCACTAAGGCACAAAGAAGAGATATTAATATTATAATCTTTGTGTCTTAGTGTCTTTGTGGCGGAACTATTACTATCTAAGTTCTATTCCTGATCGCTCAAATCAGCCGCTCTACCACTTCAAGAAGGTTGCTCTGATCAAAACTACTCTTTATAATATAGGCATTGGCACCTGCATCTATGCCCTTTTCACGATCTTCTCGTGAATCCAGGGATGTAACCAAAATCACAGGAGTTTCTTCAATTTTTTTATCACTACGGATTTTTGCAGTTAATTCAAATCCATTCATTCTCGGCATTTCCACATCCGAAACCACCAAATTAAACTCTTCCGTTTTTAGTGTTGTATATGCTTCCTGCCCATCTACAGCCGTTTTGACATGGTATCCTGAAGCCTCCAGGATATTTTTCAATAACATTCTAGAAGTGATGGAATCTTCCGCCACAAGTATAGATTTTCTTCTTGACTCAATATCTTCTGGCTTCTCGGTAGCTCTTACAAAAGCAAAAGTGGCTTTTTCAACCGATTTCATCAAATCAGAGACATTTAGAATGGCAACCACCATGCCCGATCCGAGAATAGTGACTCCACTAATATTTCTCACCCGGGAAAGTTGCTTTCCAAGGCCTTTCACCAAAACCTCTCGCTCATCAATGATCTCGTCCACTCCGAAGGCAACCTTTTTTTCCGCAGCGCTTAAGATCAATATTTGGATAAAACCTAAATCGTTGTCAACATCCCTTTTTGGAAGCTCCAGGATATCGTTAAGCCACATCAGGGGAAAGGTGCGGCCATTTAGAAAAATGGTTTCCCTGTTTTGAACCGTTTTAATCTCATCGGGCTTTATTCTCACGGATTGGTCCACATTTGTTACGGGAATAACAAAAAGTTGGTCAGCTACTTTGATGAGAACACCTCTAAATGTAGCCAGCGTTATAGGAAGAAGGGCAGAAAAGGAGGTGCCTTTTCCGGGAGTGGTTTCCATGACCACTCGCCCCCCAAGTTTTTCAACTTTCTCACGAATGATGGCCATACCAAGCCCTCGACCAGAGATATCGGTTACTATGGGGCTTGTGGAAACACCTGATGCAAAAATAAGTGACAACTTCTCTTGATTGCTCAGTTGATTTACTTCCTTTTCTGAAACAACACCGCTCTTGACAGCAGATTTCATTACTTTTGATAGATCAATCCCCGCACCGTCATCTGTAACAAGAATCTGAATCTGGTCACCTTCTACCTGAGAAATGTTAATGGTAAGTGTTCCGGCAGGTGGTTTGTTATTCTGCGTTCGAGTTTCCGATTTTTCAATACCGTGATCAACACAATTTCTCACGAGATGGATAAGCGGATCCTTTAACTCCTCCATTATGCGACGGTCAACCTCAATCTCACTGCCACTAATTAATAGCTTTACCTTTTTGCCCTGGTCTCTTGAAAGGTCGCGAACCAGTTTGGGAAAAATTTCCAATAGAGATGAAAAGGGAAGCATCAGGGTTTTCTTCATATCATCCAGAAGATCATCTACCATTGTTCTCAGGGATCGGCGATCGTACTCGGTTGATGCTGAAAGCGATGCCAGTTTATCCTCAAGAGAATTGATGTGCGTCAGATTCCATTCAAGAAACTCCACTAATTCAAGCGATTGCCTGTAGTCTTGCTCATGCTCTTGCCGCCTTTCCTTTCTTTCGAGTAATTGTCTGACTGATCGCACTTCCGGATAGACTTTTGCCCATTTTTTTTTCCATTGTGCAAGCATGTTTAAAGAATATCGGATATCCCAAGCGCGACGACTCGCAGCTAATTTTACCGCAAGCATCTCCTCGGCCTGCAGCAAAAGAGAGTCTATCTTTTCTGTCTGGATTCTAACCGTTTTTGGCAGTGCAAGCTGCCTTTCTAAAATATTAGGACTGCGGTTTACCGGTTCTTCTTTTTTTTGTACCTGTGTGGTCGATCTTTCTCTTTCTATGGTTTCAGGAATCGGTTCGGTAGTTTCCTCCTCTTTTACGGTTTCTTGAATCGGTTCGGCAGCTTCTTCCTCTTTTCCAATTTCTGGTGTAGATTTGGCCGTTTTTCCCTCTTCCATTTTATTCAGAGCCGGCTTTCCATTTTTCTGAGGATAAGACGAACTAATTTCTTTTACATGCTCACCTGCTGCTATGCGGTCTATCTTGGCAAGAAGCTCTTTAAATGTCGCTTTTCCCATTTCAGGAGAAGCAAGAAGCTCATTGGCAATGTCTAAAACTTCAAAAAATATATCGAACTGTTCGGTTGAGGGGGTTAGTGTTTCGCGTTTCCACGCGGAAAAGATATTCTCAAGGGACCGGCAAATGGCTTCAACACTTTCCATTTCAACCGCCCGGGAAGCCCCTTTCAAGCTATGGGCCTCCCGAAAGATGGTTTCAATAGTAACTTTTCGCTCCTCGGAAGTCTGCGGTTTTTCAAGCTCCAGCAGTCCGGTAGACATGGCCCTAAGATGCTCATCAGCCTCCACCTTATAGGCGGCCATGAGTTTTTTCATAAATTCATCTTGGTTAATAGCCATTGTGATTACCAGTAAAAATCCTGGCCCAGAGGACCAGGCCTTGATTGTCCCCCATAGGGGGATACTAACTTAAACAAAAAGACATTAACTATTCACAATTAGCAATTGATTATTAATTAAGGAAAAAATAATCAATATTCAATTATTAATAATTAATTGTTAAGTTATCGCTTATGCCCCAGAGGGGGATAAACACCTTTGCCTAATTCAACGTATTTTTAGATTGATTTACCCCCCTACACCTTATACCCCTTTGTCAACTCCTCCAGTTCCTTACCCATTTCGGACAAGCTTTTCGCCGTATCTTCCAGTTTTTTCGAAGCGTCAACGTTTTGGGAAGTTGCCTCTTTAACATGTTGCATTGCGTTTGCGATCTGATCCATCCCAACAGATTGCTCCTGGGTTGATGTTGCTATCACCACGCCTGATTGAGCGGATTCATCAACGCTGTTCGCTAATTCTAGGATAGACTCACCTGCCTTCTTTGATTGTTCAACACCTGCCTCCACTGCTTTAGCACCCTTTTCTGTAGCCATCACAGCAGCGTCTCTGGCCTTTTGAATATCGGTCAAAATAGTTCG
>CAZLRK010000181.1:0-7504 GCA_964561845.1 uncultured Desulfobacterales bacterium
CCATTCGCTTCAGGCTTCGCTCTGCGAGCTTCGACCCGACAAGTCGCTCATTAGAGCCGCAGAGAACGCAGAGGTCATTTATTTTATTGTTTTCCGTTAGAGAGGACGGAAAACAATAATAAACGTGCCCTGCGGGCATTTAGGGTTTAAAAATATCGCGTAGCGATTGATTTTTTTCTTTTGCAGCTCTCTCAACGGCAAAAGAAAAGTATCTTTTCTTTGCGCCCTTTGCTTGCCCCGTAGGTCCGGAAGATCGTACTGGGGCGCCTTTGCGGTGAAAGGGAAAACGGTATCAAATTACATAGATCTACACATTTTAAGCAAAATGCTTTTCTAACAAAATCCCTTTTTAAAGGGGTTTACGAAAATTGATTACAGAAACTAAAGTGGACAATGACATCAACAGTAGCTGATATTATCAAAATAATGGAAAATATTGCCCCATTCAATCTTGCTGAAGAATGGGATAATGTTGGGCTTCAAGTTGGTCAAATGGACTGGTCTGTCCGGCACATCTGGATTTCTCTCGATCCGGTTCCCAAAGTTGTGGAAGCAGCATGCAGCAAAGATGTTGATCTTTTAATCACACATCATCCATTAATATTTCAACCCATAAAATCGATCGATTTTAGTTCTCCAATTGGGAATATAGTTCGAATGGCAAGTCAGCATAAATTGGCTGTATTTGCGGCACATACTAATCTCGACAACGCCAAAGATGGTATTAACGATATTCTTGCTCACAGGATTGGATTAAAGAATCTAAAGATTTTAAAGAGGATAAGTGAATCTGATGAAAAGCAAGGTATTGGACGCATCGGCGAGCTCGATCAAGAAACAAAGCTAGGATCTTTTGCTTTAAAAATAAAAGAAAAATTAGGACTTAAATCAATAAAAATTGCGGGAAAACCTGAATTGCTGGTAAATAAGGCATCTGTATGTGCAGGAAGCGGTTCAAGCCTTATTAAAAACTTTTTTTTATCCGACTCCCAAGTATTTATCAGCGGGGACTTACGCTATCATGATGCAAGGACAACTGCAGATAAAAACTTAGGACTTATTGATATCGGACATTTTGCATCGGAGCATTTAATAGTTGACGTACTTGCGGAAAAGCTGCAAAAGATGATTAAAGACAACGGATTAAAAATAAAGGTTGAAGGATGCAGGCTTGAAAATGATCCATTTATTATTATATGATGATCTTATAATTTCTTTTGCTAACGCTTTAAGTTTAAGGTTTTAAGTTTTAAGTATCTGTAAATAATTGTAATACCATAACCTCAAACCTAACACTTAAAACCTAACACCTGATGAATTTGACTTTTTAAGAATTCATCTTTATCCAAATTCATTATTACTCGAGAAATATAAAATGAATCTCAAAGAACAGATACTCAATCTAGTCAAACTACAAAATATCGATATAGAATCAAACAATATTAAATCAATGCTGGAGAGTGTTTCCGAAAAATACAATGTTCTTGATAATAGACTCAAAGAGTTTGAAAGAAACATTGGGGAAAAAGAATCTATGATCGATGAACTGAAAAAAGAATACAGGTCTTATGAATCTGAAATGGAGATGCATATTTCTAAGATAGAAAAAAGTAAGGAAAAACTGCAAGCTGTAAAGACTAATAAAGAATATCAGGCGTTGTTAAAAGAGATTGATGATTTGAATGCAATGAATTCTAAAAAAGAAGATGATATGATAGTATGCCTTGAAGGCATTGAGGGAGCAGAAAACGAAATAACAGGGAAAAGAGAGGAATACAAAGAGTTATCCGATGATATTAAAGATGAAAAAGAAGTTATTGAACAAAAATCAAAGGATGGAGCTAAAAAACTTACCGAGCTTGAAAAAGACTGGATCATTATTTCCAAAAAAATGGAAACCCAATTGTTAGAAAAATTTATAAAGGTAAAAGAAAAGGTAGGGGGAGTAGGTGTAGTCGCTGTAAATAATGGCGTATGTCATGGGTGTAATATGAATATTCCTCCTCAAATGTATAATGAACTTCAACGGTTCGATAGTATGAAAATGTGTCCCCATTGTCAGAGAATCATTTACTGGGAAAAGCGGTCAGAGCAGCCCAAATGATCGCCTGATCAACTATTTGATCAGGAGGAAAGTCCGAACACCACAGGGTAGGGTGCTCCATAACGTGGAGTCGTGGCAACACGAAGGAAAGTGCAGCAGAAAATATACCGCCCGGTACTCAATTTAGGCTTAGCTTCGATTGAGTGCCGGGTAAGGGTGAAAAGGTGCGGTAAGGGCGCACCAGTTCTCCGGGTGACCGGGGAAGCTTTGTAAACCCCACTCGGTGCAAGACCAAATAGAGGAGTGCTTGAGGGTGACCCGTCCGAGCTCCCGGGTAGGTCGCAAGAGACGTCGGGCAACCGGCATCCACAGATGAATGATCGTTACCCGATGCGAGGCAACTCAAATCGGGCACAGAATTCGGCTTATGGGCTGCTATGGCCGCTTTTTTTGAACAGAATTTACCCCATATATAGTATAAACGGCTTTAATCTATAACTTAACAATTGATTATTGATTATTTTTTCTGCGACTTTAGACATTCTTAAAACTTGCACTCATGATTCTTCAAAGCTCTCCACACTCTTTAGTTAACAATTAATAATCAATTGCTAATTGTGAATAATTAATGTCTCTTTGTTTATGTTAGCGCTTATGACGAAATTGGTACCAATAAGGAAAACCAACACTTTTCGTTCAGGCACTAGATAAAAAGTTAACGGGGCAGGATGAATTTAATCGTAAAAAAAATCCAACCTGATATCACTTTTGCGGAAAAAGCGAAGATTTTTTCCTTCGATTATCTAAAATGTTGTCTTTATATATCCAATATTGATGATAGAAAGTATATCTTTACAAAAAGGCTTTATTCAAAACTGATATCTACATCTCAGGTTCTGGAAGATTTTCTCGATTTTCACGGGGCAAAAAACAGTAAAAAATGGTATTTTTATCGAGAACTTGCTGCTTCCATCAGACATTTGAGCCTGGGTGCATATTCTCAAAAACATATTTCTAACCGTATTGTTTTTTATGATCTTCCGGACAGTATAAAATTTGTAAAGGAAGGGAGGACCACCCTAGATTTTCTAACAGAGTCACTTATAAAAATAGCCCCTGTTATACTTGAAGAAGCACAACGTTTGAAAATATCCGTCCCTGAAAAAGAAATTTTTGATTCAGGAGATTTTCCTAGTATAGCCACGAACGAAATGCTTGATTATGATATAGATGATGAAGACAAGGATCTACAGAAAGAAAATATTGTTAAAATAGCAAGTGATTTTTTAAGTATTGCAGATAAGTTTGACCAGCTAGGATTTTATGAACCATATGAACTAAAGGAAATACTTGCCATTGTACCTGATAAGGTCAACGAGGTAGAGATAAGACGTTTTGAGATGCTTGTGCACAATCTTCAGTCCTCTTTTGACACATATGTAATACACGGAGGATTCAGATTCGGGAACAGAAAATTAAAACAGCTTCGAAGCTTTTTTTCTGTTGTATTTCATCTATTTCAAATGATAGGGCGCCTTCTCCACTATTATGAGAGACACCTCCACAAAGCGAGTTATAAAAATATTTACAAAAGGGTTTACGACCGACTATCGTCTCTGATCAACCCTGAAATCATGCTTGATCGTACCATTAACTACGGCCTTTACTACGCCTGTCACTTCCTTACAACCGGAAAAGATCTGGCCCGGGAAATACTAAATGAGAACATTGAGCGTTCATCCATTAAAGTTGGTGTTCCTGAAAAGCTCGGTTTTCACAGCAGGCCCAGCCTTCTGGTTGCCAAAATTGTACAATACTACGGTGGTCAGATGGAACTATGCGTTGGAAACGAACGATTTGATGCCAGCAGTGTGCTTGATATTCAATGGGCGGGGGGCAAGATTCAAAAAGAAAATATTACTAAAGTTATATTTGAAGGTGACACTCGAGCTTTAAAGGATATTAAAATTCTTGCGGATATTAATTACGGTGAAGATTCAAAAGGTAATAGAGTACCGACACCAAAAGAGCTTAAATACTTGAGATAGTACCCTAATTGAGCGAAAATAAAGCTCAATTAGGCGTTAATTGTTAATAGTTATTCGTTATTAGAATTTGATGATCGTCTCATTTTATAAATCTATGATTGATGAAATATAAAAACGGATTTTATTCTTTTTAAACGATTAACCAATAACAAATAACGAATAACTCCCAATTGATTTGGGGTAGTAAGGAACCCACTGTATGATCTCAGGAATCATTGTAGCAGCCGGTAAAGGCGTTAGGATGAATGACTCAATGCGCAAGCAATACCTTTTGCTTGGAGACAGATCTATTCTGGGGCATACTCTGGAAGTTTTTAATAAATGTGTTGAGATAGATCAAATCATTCTTGTCCTTCCGAAAAAGGATTTTGATTTTTGTCAAAAAAAAATCCTTTTACCCCTTAAACTTAAAAAGAGCGTTAACCTTATCTCTGGTGGTAAAAAACGACAGCAATCTGTTTATAACGGGCTTATGGCAACAGATGATAATGATGACAGTGTAGTTGTTATTCATGACGGTGTGCGTCCCTTTTTTTATCCTGAGCAAGTATCGAAATGTATAAGCGGCGCACAGGAGTTTGGTGCGTGTATCGTTGGAATGCCTGCATATGATACCCTAAAACATGTGAGTCATACAGGATATATCGACAAGACAATTGAAAGAGATGCCATATGGCTTGCGCAGACCCCACAGGCTTTTCAATATAGCCTCATAATAAAAGCTCATGAAATTGCACGGCAAAAGGGTTATACATGCACGGACGATGCACAGCTTATGGAACGCATGGGGAAAAAAGTAAAAATAATAAGAGGCAGTAGAAACAATATAAAAATTACGAACAGGGAAGATCTAAAGCTTGCAAGAGCAATTCTTAAGACCAGGACTGAAGAATTGTAACTTTCATCAGCCCCCAATGAATATTCGCATCTGGACAGCCAGATCAGATATATCGTTTATGGACATACCCATGAACCTATGCAGGTTCCTGTGAAAATAGTTAAGAAACGATGACGGATTAAAAGAATATGTCTATTTAAATTCAGGTACATGGCGAACAAGATACCACAAATGCAGGGAAGGCCTAGGATTCATAGGGTGGAAAAATCTTACCTACACGGTTTTTTACAGGCCCGAGGAAAGAGAATCCGAATTTCCGGCATTTGAATACCTGGGCCGGTACCTTAAAGACGATTTAAAATGTTAAAACAAGTAGTTAGATATCATAACCCAATCTCCATCGCACGACATTGACGCCTTGCTAATGTGTTGTTGGACGTAAACTTTGCTTGACTTTACAATGATCATTATACGATATCTGTATTAGGATTGAGTTTGGGATACTGGCAAATTATATGACATTTCGTGTAGGCTCAAATCGCCATCTAAACCAGTAAGTATCACAACTTTTCCCAGAAGCTTGATACTCTCAATTTATGTAGCCAGTTTAATTATGTTGTGATATTTGGTTTCCGGCAAAGTAGAACTGGTATTTACAAACCTGGTTTTTATGGGATACTATCAACCACACATTGATGTACGAACAGAAATAAGACGGTTTTTAAACATTGATACAAGGAGATGAATTCGATGGTAGAGGATATATGCATCCATCCTTGGGACTACGCGGTTGAACCTTTCCAAATTGCAGGTGGGTTGTACTATGTGGGAAACCGAGATGTGTCATCACACCTGATTGATACTGGCGATGGTTTGATCCTACTGGATACCACGTTTCCACAAACGGTGTATCTCCTGTTGGAATCGATCCGGCGGTTGGGATTTGACCCGACTGACATTCACACTATACTACACACGCACGGACACTATGACCATTGCGGTGGAACCAGGGCGATTGTCGAACTCACCGGCACCAAGACTGCCATGGGGGAAGATGATGCTTTCATCCTAAACGAGCGGACGGAGCTTTCCTGGGGGCCAGAGTACGGGGTGGACTTCCATGAAACATTTAAGCTCAATCTGCCGCTGCACGATGGTGAGACACTGACCATTGGAAATACTGAGGTTGAATGCGTTCATACTCCCGGACACACACCAGGGTCGATGTCTTTTTTCTTCAAGGTTTGTGATGGAACCAAAGACTACACCGTCGGCATTTACGGCTCTCCCGGACTCAATACGCTTACCGACGAATATCTTACGATGTATGGATTGTCGCATGACGCTAGACAAAAGTATCTGACATCTCTAAAGAAGATCAAAGCGCGGACAGTCGATATTTTACTTGGATCTCATCCCGAATATGGCGACATCTTGGGCAAACGGGAACGAATGAAAGGCGATAGAAATCCCTTTATAGATATGGCGGCCTGGCCAACCTTCTTGTCACACCTCGAGACCAGTGCTAAGGAAGAATTCGGAATGGTCAAACAAGACATCAGTCCGACGCCTTAGACGCTGCGTCTTATGATCCGCGTAATTCAAGATCTCTCCAACATATACGCCAAAAATAGAGACTTTCAGAGCTTGTGATATCATCATTCCCGGCTCGAATGGCTGCGGTGGTGCTTACTGCTATTTATCTTGGATTTTGAAGTTGATTAAAAAGTTGTGATATCGACAAGCCTTTTTATTCTGACAAGTCAAGTATAGGTCTGGGCAGGGAATGGATCTGAGGCGGATTAGAAATCATGAATTGATAAATGCTCTATATTCCTTCCACCACCTTATAAGCCCTGTCAAGGGCTTTATCAAGCATCTCAGGTTTTGTTCCGCCTGCCTGGGCCATGTCGGCTCTTCCGCCGCCGCTCCCGCCCACTACGGCGGCCACCTCCTTTACGATGTTTCCGGCTTTGTAACGGTCTGTAAGGTCTTTTGTCACAACAACGATGAGAAGCACTTTGGATCCTGCAACGCTTCCAAGCACAACAATACCCGATCTTATCTTATTTCTCATCCTGTCAGCCAACTCCCTTAAAGCCGCAGGTGTCTCAACAGAAACTTTTTTTATCAGAACCTTTATACCCTTTACGGAAATAATATCATCATCGGTTTCGTCAACACTCATTTCCGCAATCTTTGTTTTTAATTGATCCAGTTCTTTTTCCATGGACTTCTGATTAGTTAATATTTCTTCAATCCGTTGAGTTACAGCTTCCGGCTTTTCTTTGATAAGGCGTGCAGTATTTTGTATAATCTTGGAAGTCTTCTGAATATATGCGATTGATGCCTGTCCGGTCAACGCCTCGATCCTTCGTACACCCGATGCAACACTCGATTCTCCGATTATTTTAAAAAGACCGATATTACCGGTGAGGTCCGTATGGGTTCCTCCACACAGTTCTTTGCTGAAATCAGCTATAGAGACGACCCTTACACGGTCACCATATTTTTCTTCGAAAAGGGCGGTCGCCCCTGTTTTGAATGCTTCTTCTGCATCCATCTCTTTAACCT
>CAZLRK010000182.1:0-7462 GCA_964561845.1 uncultured Desulfobacterales bacterium
GGTTTTCTTCAGCGCATTTGCCAATTTTTGCCCAGTGTTCAATTTGGCCAGTTAAAGATCGTTGATCAATTTTGCTAAATATCCTTGCTTCCCGTACCAACTCGTCGGAAACTCTTACTGCGGTTGCCATTGTAATTACCTCCTATCAGGATGTTTTACATAACGATACCATATGGAATAGCAATTTGCAACATATTATTGCTTTTATACAACATAATTGTTTTTTTATTTGAGGGCGAACGGGCCTGATAACCTGCCGAAAAAGTGCGGGTACAAACTAACTAATAATTCTGAATTTGAAGCGGAGCAATATACTCCGAAAAATTACCGAGTTTTTACGGTCAGGTTAATCTGATGGTTGGGCCACTTCGTTTGACATAGGAGCTGCTTCAGCATGCAATTTCATACCCAAAGCTGCCAAAACCTTGAGGATTGTGTCAAAATTTGGGCTTCGTTCTCCGGAAAGCGCCTTGTAAAGACTTTCGCGGGAAAGACCGGCATCACGCGCAACTTGTGACATGCCCCTGGCCCGGGCGATATCACCTAGAGCTTTCGAAATGAAGGCAGCATCGCCATTCGCCTCCTCAAGGCAAGCTTCAAGATAAGCCGCCATTTCCTCTGGAGTGCGAAGATGTTCAGCGACATCGTATCGGGTAGTAATGGTTTTAGTCATGATAGACTCCTATAGATTCTTTGCGAGGCGCAAGGCGGTTTTGATATCCTTTGCCTGGGTACGCTTGTCACCACCAGCCAACAAAATTACCACCTTCCGTCCCTGCTTTTTGTAATACACACGATATCCGGGACCATAATCAATCCGCAACTCTGAAACACCTTCACCTACGGCTTTAACATCTCCAGGATTTCCAGCCGTCAATCGCTCTATCCGGACTAGGATTCGAGCACGAGCACGGATGTCATGCAACCCATCAAGCCATTTAGCGAAGATTTCAGTCTTGCGAATTTCAATCATGGTTCAATTGTATCCAGCTGGCTACATGTTGTCAACAAATATTGTATGGTGTTATGTATGAGGCCCAACATTCCGGGTGAGGTGCGGCCCTTGGTATTGCGCGAACCAAAAGCCTTTCCGTAAAATCCGACAGCTTCCTGCCGTCACCTCCACTCGGCTTGTTATGTCCTGAAGATTTACAATAAGTAAACCAACGAATAAACTAACCGCATGCAGGATCTGTTTCAATCGGATAAAAAAGCATTAATAAGCCTGAAACCATCATTTAGAACGCTATTGTCTTTATCATAATCCGGATCGAAGGAAGCGATTGCACATCCTTCTAATTTAAGGTGCTCTTTGATAATTCTGATGGCTTTTTCGACAATACCTGAAGGTAGACCACCGGGTACGGCCAAATGGTTGGGTTTACCTTGTTCCGCTTCTAAAACATCCATGTCAATATGAAGATAGACCCCATCGACGCGATTTTTCAATGTAACAAGAGCAGCTTCGAAAGCGCCGAGAATGTCGGTTTCGCTTGCTGGATTTATCGTCACAAGCGGAACATTTGCCTCTTCAAACATCTTTCTTTCTTGCATATCCAAATCACGAGATCCCACATGTACAATGCAGCTCTCAGGAACAGGATTGAAACCAGGAATTGTTCTTAAAAGCGACCTCCAACATCGGCCTGCAGCCATTGCGAGTCCCATTCCATCGAGAAATCCGGTAACAGTAGTTTCTGGCGTATTGAAATCACCGTGCGCATCGAACCAGATTATACCCAATCGCTTTGAGTCAATGCCTGCTATGGTCCCTACACAGCTATTGCAGTTTCCAGCAAGTACAAGAGGGAAGCGATTGTTACAAACTGCCGATCTGACACACTCCGCCAAAAGCCGGTTCACTTCAAATGTAGTCCCAATCTCCGTTGAAAAGGGAATCCTTGATTCGACTCGTGTAACATTGACAACATGACCACTTTTTTGAAGGATTTGTTCAATGCCATTTTGAATGAAATGATCGGGACCTTTTCCTGTTCGGGCACCTTCATGACCGGAGTCATAGGGTACCTTTATAATTTGGATGTTCATCAATTAATTTTCCTATGGTTTGATTTTTCTACATCAAAAGTATTTAGGACATAACGTGGAAGTGAGAGGCCGGGCGGTGTTATGTGAAAAAAGTGTTTAAAAGCACTTTTACTGACCTTGAAAATTATTTCTAAAAAACCGCGGTATAAGCCCGGTCTCTCTCCACTGATTTGTTAAAAGCTCAATAATCTTCTATTACGATTGGACCTTTCCCGAGTTCGAAAACCGTATCTGAAGGAATAATTTCAAACCATCTTTTAAATTTGTTATAGTCTCTATTCTTTGGCCATACATCTGAGTCTTCCATCCATGATGATAGCTCTTCCTCAAAAATCTTTTTGTAGTTTTTTTCACAAACAATTCATAATTGTATTCATCATAATTTTCAGGAATAAGAAGTGAAGTCGCATGTATAGTATCAGCGTATAGTTTGGGCCCATCGTCATCAAAGCTATTCGCCCAGTCAATATATGGCTTTTTCGGGATTATTGTTACAACAGTTCTATTTATGGTTTTCATGTTTTTTTGCTTTTAACGTATTTCTCACCTGACGGTGTGTAGCGCAGCGGAACACTGGTCAGGTGTAGAAAATGGTTATGCCAGCTTTCTATGATTTAACTTTCATTCGGTCGATGAATTTATCAAAGCGATTCGGCATACCAGCAAGCGCAGAATACCATTGGATATAATCCAAACTGGACTGAACTGCCCATGCTGCAAATCCGTGGGTCATGGATCGCACTGGGAAAATAGGGGAATTTTCATCGACGAATGAACTATAATTAAATTTGCCTTGAAGTCGTTTGCCTATTTTATCATGCGCTTCCTGCTCATCATGCCACTCTGGTTTAAAATGGACCAATGCGTTTCGCGCTTTAATCAGAGTATCGACGTTCTGATATTGGCGAACGTCCTTGGCTAATCTGTCTTTTCCGTTAAAAACAATCGCTATTTGGTACTTCTCAATAATCGGTTTTTCCTCGACCAACTGCCATATTTCTTTAAGACGCTTTAAATCAATAGATTCAAACTTTAATATGCCATCTAACGCATCTGCAAAAATCTCGTTGATATTCGATTCAAGTGAAGCGACTGTTGAGAGAATGGTTGCCGTAACATAAGATATAATTTCATCGTAAAAAGGTCCTAAAGGTAAACCGATGTTGTCTTGTTCTACTTTATTGCATAATCTTGAAAAATGGGCGGCCGCCATCATATGCTGAACAGCAAAATTAGAGCGTTGACGAAGTGTAGCCTGCGCTTGGAAGTTCAATTTAATTCTCCATTAATCATGGCAGAACGTGTGCTTCATCCGCCAGGCGGTAGGTCACGGCATACTTTAAGAAAGTGATAATCTCCGGTCTACACAAACATTTGAAGAAAGCGCCGCTGTAGCCCGGTCGGTTATGCAAGTACTTGTTATATTAATCGAATAATCGATAACTATCTTTGCCAAATGTAAAATTTATCTCTTAACTCAATCCAATTTTGAATACCGTGCTTTTTAATCTTTTCTATATTATTTTTCGGCATTTCCCCGCAAAGGGGCTGCAAAATGTCAAATTTATCGCACTCGTCTAATTCATTACATTCCCAACAGCCTTCATAACCGTAGGAAAGACAGCACTCCATAATCTTACATGGGTTTCCGGAACAGCCGCCACCTACTCGACAAGTTTTGTCGCATTGAATATTCGATAGTGCATTTAGTACTTCAAAAAAGTTTTTATAATTTTTGAAATTCGCTCTAAATCCACTATTAATTTCTGCGTAATTATCGAATTCAACATTTTCAAGTTCATTTTTTAATTGCTGAGCATATACACTGTATTTGTTTTTATAATGCATGCAATCGTGGCAATATATTCCGCAATAGGCCGTCTCATTTAGTGAATCCATTTTACCTCCCTATATTTATAGAAATATAACGACACGGATAACCTGCTGAAAAAGCAAGCAAAAAGATGGTTAAAAGTGAAGAGGTATTTATAAACGATGAAATGAGTAGAAATCCAAAAATGGTCTAGCTTTTTCAGTCAGAGTTGATCCGCTTGTTCTCCGGCAAGTCACTATACTGCGATAGGAGTGAGAGTAAAAATGCGAGCAAGTCGCGCCGCACTCTTAACGTCACCCAGCCGCAATGCATTGCGAACATCATCCAGCTTGTATGCATCATCAAGAGATAAATAAGGGGACCATCCTTTATTCATGTCGAGCAATTCCACATCAACCTCGGCAACATATTGTCCCTCGTGCACGAGCTTTGTACGTCGTCTTTTTTTCATTATATCCTCCTCAGAAAATCTGCTGTCCACCGATTGGCATCAGGCCTGTAAGCAGTAACCAAAACGGCTGGTGAAGAAGCGCCTTCGGGAATTCCCCAAACCACGTGTATCGGATTATCAAAACGATCTTTCAGTAATACCAATACACATGGACCTTTCGGATAGTCAGGATAATCTTCTATAACTAATGCATCCGAAACCCCAGCCATGATATCCCTGACGAAAATGTTGTCTTCCGCAAGCTCATCATAACCATGGTCGGATATCATAACTTCCTTACGTTCAATCAGTCTCAGAATTCTCTCAAATGTCTCATTCATATTTTAATAATACAATAATCAGGGACTATTTGGCAATAATATTCTCTTTCCCACAGTAATCTTATGACGGAGAACAAAAAGCTCATTGGTGGCTATGGAGCGCAGCGAGTCAGCCATCCAGTGCAGCGCCTAGTTCGGGCTTATTCATCATGAAGTTGCAGGGCAATCTTAAGAGCCCTCTCAAGTAGGTGTAGCTTCTCGGAGGAGAGTTTACCGATGTAGTTTGTCAGCATTGACTTCGGGAGACTGATGAGTTCGTCACAGTGAATACCGCTGTCATGCTTCAGACCTTCATCGATTCCAACGGCAACCTGGGTTGAGAGATCCTCGTAGGTCGTGTAAACGGGAGCACAAATAACCGTCGAAAATCGGGAATCGATCAGGAGCTGGCGGCTGACGATGACGAATACTCGGAATTTCTTCGGATCTCGCGAAAACGGTCGCCTAACCCTGTAAAACTCGCCGCGTCTCATAGTGGGACCTGATAAGTGAGTACATCCTCTGCCTCAGCGTTGAGCGAATCCGCATGTCGATTTATTATTTCAAGATCTCGTCGCTCAACTTCTTCTCGCGCCAATTGGGCAATAAATTTACGTGCCGCCGTCTCTAAAAACTCCGATCGGCTTCGGTACTCCCCAATGTGCAGATCGATAGCCTCAAGTATCTCGTCCGAAAGTGTGATTGATGTCTTGACTTTCATACTACCAACATACTACCCTAAATGGGTTATGTCAATCAGTATTTTATGGCCGAACGCTACGGATAAGCCGATGAAAAAGCCAAGAAGACGTTGGTTTTAGGTACATTTAAGTATGAACTACGCAGAAATAGAAATTGTGCCGGCTTTTTCAGTCGGATTTAATCCGCTGGTTCGGCCTATCGTTACAATATCAATACTTGGGAATTAGAACATTATGGGATCTATACGCATCAAGACTTCCTGAAGTAGATCTTCCGGACATTTACTAATGAGAGACGCTTTTCTTGCATTGTAGTCAAGAGAACGTAACTGGTCTGCCATGATCACCCCAGTAACTTTTTTTCCTTGAGGTATAGCTACATAAAATGGATTTTTACGGTTCGTGTTGCTGATGGGGCAAACAAAGACAAATCCCAACTTTTTATTAAAAGCACTATGACTTACCACTAGAGCTGGCCGGCTTCCTTTTTGTTCATGCCCAGCTTGTGGGTTAAAATTGAGGCGGATAAAATCTCCGCGTTTTGGTATATAGTCTACCAAATTTCCTCTCCTTCCGGTTTACCCCATGAAATTTCTTCGTTGGATTCTTGCATTTGATCTAGTAATTCTCGCAATGTGTATTTTTGCCGGGAAGCCACGGGTTTTAAAATCAATTCTCCATCCTTTAATGAACAACTTAGCCGATCTTTTGCTCCCAAATGAAGTGATTCTAATACGTGTTTTGGGAGTCGGATGCCAAGTGAATTGCCCCATTTCCCAATTTGCAATTTCATAATATCTTGCATGTTTCTACCTCCTTGCATTTATAATATACATTGTATATCCTCAAAAAGGAAATGTCAATCATAGAAAATTAGTTCGTTGGAAATATCTTTGAGGCTGAACGTTTGGGGTAAGAGGTTGCCGAGTGAAGCGAGGGGACCAAAAAGCGCCAGCTTTTTGGCAATCCTTCTTCACCCCATGGTTATGTGATTTTATCGCTGAGTTCTCTATAGCAACAAATTACAGCTTGCCATACGCGTGTAAAAGTCTTGCAGTGTCCTGACCATTTATAATACAATATGAAGCCGGTTGGTCCTTGGCGCGAAGAACCTGAACCTTTCCTGCCATGTCCTTAATAACATTTTCATCGATCTCACCAACATATTGCAAAATGAAAAGATCGGCAGGCGCCTGAAACAACCGGACCAACTGATCCCCGTTCTTTCCGCAGTCTTTGATCCTTAGAAACTTTGATCTGATCCCACGCCCCTTCAATGCAATGGCCGTTGGAGTCCTCTGCCCATTAATAATTAAGTTCGCAGTGTAAAGATCGTCATCTTCACCACCCCAATCGTCCTTGACAGGAGTTACAGCAAGAATGTCCGCAAGAGCTTCTTTAATAACATTTTCTGAAAGATTAACTCGTCCATTATGATTTATATGCCCAGTTATATCAGTCGGTTTAATGTCTCGTACTTTACTAAAGCTATCTATGTCTTCTACGTGTACCCTTGCGGGGGCAGATTCCTGAAAGGTTGGAAATTCCTCCACGGCTAACTGAAGACATAGGAGAGCAGAGCATTCTATTACATTGTGAACTGTCCCAGTTAGGAGGTGTCCGACAGGCTGGTTGTTGGTGTCTAAAAGTCTGCCAACTGGTCCGTACTCGAATCTATTGGTCATGAGGCGAAGTGCTGTTAGCCAGCGAATCAGATGATCTTTTTCCTGAATAACTTCCTTAGGAAGGCTGGATATGATCGAACGATCAAATAATAATGCTTTCCCGGCCAGTTTTGCGATTTGCTCAAAGCGGTCTTTGGCTGCTCGAAACGAGCCTCCAGCCAGACGCCAATGGTTCGGGATAGCTTCTTGGTGACTCCAATCGGCTCGCAGATCATTGTAGGGGTCTGGAATGTCCCTAAAATCCTTTTCAAGAGATCTCCATTTACTCATTTTTGACAAAATCTCCGTTACTCACATAACGTCAACGGTGAGCAGCGGCCCAAACTAATACCAAGCTTGCACGGCCTTTACGATAAACCGCCATCTTCACGCCGTCTGCTCCACTGGTTTGATACTATTGAAGGCCTCCTCCTAAGATATGATATAGTATAGTTTGCCCTACA
>CAZLRK010000183.1:0-7456 GCA_964561845.1 uncultured Desulfobacterales bacterium
GTTAAAATTTTAGCCTGCCTTGAACTTGAACAAAATTGAGCATTTTTCAAAGGTCTCTATTAGTTGTTAGTTATTAGTAATTGATTGTTAGTTATAATTATTAGTTATTTGTGTGAGCTGCATTCTGCCGTATTTGTATCCCGAATAACTAATAACGAATAACAAATAACATACTCTCAGTTATTCCCCCACTCAATTAGACCTTTAACAATCTTTTCCATACCCATTGCCCTGGACCCTTTAACTAAAACCCAGTCATCCGGCTCAAGCGAGTCGGTTAAGTCCGCAAGTATATCTTCCTTGGCGCCTTTGATAATATCTTTATAATCCATATTCCCTTCTTTGGCGCCTTCTGCCACTTTTCCTGCAAATTCACCTGTAACATAAAGTCTTGTTATATCTGATTTTGCAGATAACAATCCTATCTTTTTGTGCATAGGTTCCGCATGTTTTCCAAGTTCAAACATATCGCCTAATATAATAAATCCTCTTTTATCCTTTCTTAATGATTTAAAAGTTATTATTGCAGCTTCCATTGAACCGGGATTGGCATTGTAAGTATCGTCGATTATTTGAACACCCTTTGTCGTTTTAAGTATATTCATCCTGCCCTGAACAGGTTTGAAACCTTCCAGACCTTCTTTTATGTCTTCAGCAGATAGTCTCAACAAATATCCTGTAGCTGCTGCAGCCAGCGCGTTTGAGATCATAAACCTGCCGGGAATATCAAGATCAATAGAAATACTTTCCGATTCCAACTTTAAGGAAAATGATGTTCCAATCCCTTTTTCCTTTATCTTTGAGGCTCTGATCATGGCGTCTTTGGATAAGCCAAAGAGGAGCACATTTTTTGATGTTTTTATAGCCAGTCTTAAAACCATCGGGTCATCTGCGTTAAGAACAGCCGTTCCTGTTGGTTTGATTTTTTCCAGCAGTTCCCCTTTGGCATTCATGACTCCTTCTAATGAGCCTAAACCTTCAAGATGGGCAGGACCTATGTTTGTAATAACGCCAATATCAGGCAGACATATATCGGCAAGTTTTCCTATTTCACCCGGGTTGTTCGTGCCAAGCTCCAGAACAGCCCATTGATGTTGTTGGCTAAGTCTCAAAAGAGTTAATGGAAGTCCAAACTCGTTGTTAAAATTTCCTATAGAAGATAGAGTATTAAAGCGCCTTGCAATGATAGAAGTAATCATTTCTCTGGTTGTAGTTTTGCCGTTTGAACCTGTTATTGCGACAACTGATATATTTGAACGCTTACGATTAAAAGATGCAAGGTCACCCAGGGCTTTTGTCGTGTCATCTACTGCTATACAAACAAGCCTTTTTTGATTCCATTTATTGCCGGGCAATTCATCTGTTCTATTCTTATTTATCATAAGGCCGCGGGTGCCTTTAGCTATTACATCTTCTATAAAATCATGACCGTCATGAACGTTTCCTTTGATTGCAACAAAGAGGTCATTGATGGATATTTTGCGTGAATCAATAGAGACATCCGAGAAAGTAATATCTCCGTTTTCGAATAAAAGGATTCCCTTTGATGCTTCCAGGATTTCGCTGGTTGTCCATGGAATGGGTTTTGTCATCTGTATCCCCGGGATCTTTTAAGATTGTTGGTTGCAATTATATTGTAAACGGCTTTCCCTGCGCTATTGGTTTTTATCATTTACAATATGTCATTCGCTTCGCTGTCATTCGATTGAAATTCGCTCCGCTGAAATTCGGTTGTCATTTGTTATTCGTCATCAGTATTCAATGGCTATTGAATTTCCATTGAATAACCAATTACCCGTCCGGTGTAGAGTCAAAAAGGCTCAAAATAGAACCGTTACAAGTATGCTTTCAAAGTAAAAGAGCCTGCCTGGCTTCATCTCTATCGTCAAAAGGGACGGTTTTGTTCCCGATTATTTGATAATCTTCGTGACCCTTACCTGCAATAAGGACAACATCACCGGCTTGCGAGGCCGTGATGCCAAGTTGTATTGCCTTTCTGCGATCCGGTTCGACAGCAAATCCTTTTTTGTTAAAACCGGATGAGAGAGCAGATGGTGTATATTTATGCGGGCAAGCTTTCGTTATTCCATCAAGTATCTGGTTGATGATATCCATGGGCATCTCTGTTCTCGGATTATCAGATGTGATAATAGAGAGGTCACAAAGCCTCCCCGATATTTCGCCCATTTGAGAGCGTTTATCTTTGTCCCTGTCGCCTCCGCAACCAAAAATACAAATAATTCTATTTGATGTAAGCGATTTTAGCGAATTCAGTACATTTTCTAAAGCATCCGGAGTATGTGCATAATCAACGTATATAAATCTGTTTGAATCAGTAGGAATGTTTTCAAGTCGTCCGGGTATGCGGGAGATTCCTTCTATGCCCTCTTTTATCGCATTGAGGGGAAGATTAAGAGCAAAGGCAACACCGGCAGCGCTGAGTATATTTTCCAGATTGTGTTTTCCAATAAGAGATGATTTGAATTTCACATCACCATCAGGAATTGAAATTGTTCCCGCAATTCCGGTCATATTGATATTAAAATGTTTTGGCCATATCATGTTGTCGTTTGAATTACCCGTGGTTAGAGCTGAAACAGGAAGCAGATCCAAAAGTTCTTTTCCTTTTGCAACATTACAATTTATTACAGCGACGGCCCGATCCTTCTTTGCCCCCGAATTTAGATTTTCAGTAAAAAACCTTTTTTTGCACTCCCAGTATGAGTTCATATCTTTATGATAATCCAGGTGGTCTTGACTCAAATTAGTAAATACACCTACATCTATCCAACATTCATCGATGCGGAAAAGATCGATTGCATGTGATGAAGCTTCCATGACGACATGAGTAATTCCATTTTTTAGCATGTCTGCGAGGATTCTTTGCAAGTCAAGCGATTCAGGCGTTGTCATGGGATTCTTAAATGTTTTGCCTGCATAGCGGTAATTTATCGTTCCAATGACGCCAACATTTAAACCGGCTTTTTTAAGTATACTTTCAATTAAAAAAGCGGTTGTCGTTTTACCATTTGTGCCTGTTATGCCGATTATAAATAAGCTTTCCGACGGATTTCCGTAAAACCGGCTTGATATGGCAGCAAGGGCCTTTCTTGTATTTTTAGCTTCAATTATTATGGAATCCTCTTTTGCCTGAAAGCTGTTATCATCGCTAAAATTGAGGTTGTCGGCCGATTCCTGAACAACAACCGCTGATGCACCTTTTGAAAAAGCTTCACCAACAAAATGATGACCATCTGCTTTAAATCCGGGTATTGCCACAAACAAACCGCCCTGTTTAACCTCTTGCGCTTTATAGTGGATCGAGGCTATTTCAGGGTCCGATGTTAACTGAAACTCTTTTTTTATTTCTTGAGTTTGCATAATTTTATTCGTGATCAAACCGATTGTTCGTTTTCCTGTAACAGTTTCAAGCAATTCAGAAAGCTTCACCCTACTACCTCACTCCCCAGGGAGACAATTAATTTTTCGTTTACACTTTTTGGGGATATGTTTAAATAATTCAATGTTTCATTGGCTATCTTTCTAAATACAGGAGCTGCAACAGTGCCGCCGTAATACTTTTCTTGTGGCTCATCAATTATGACAAGGATTGTTATTTTTGGATTTTCCGAAGGTACGAATCCGATGAAAGATGAAAGATATTTCCCTTCAGCATATGTTCCTTTTTCATCAATTTTTTGAGCGGTTCCTGTTTTTCCGCTTACAGAATAATCTTTAAGCGCGGCCCTGACGCCTGTACCTTCTCTGGTAACAACAGTCTTCATTATTCTATTTACGGCCCTTGCTGTTTCTTTAGAGATTGCCCTTCGAACTTCACGGGGCCTAGTACTTTGGACCAGACGTCCCTTTTGATCATATATTGCCTGGACGATATAAGGTTTCATGAGAATTCCGTCATTTGCAATTGCAGAAGCCGCGATTATTAGCTGCATTGCAGATGCTGAAATTCCCTGGCCAAATGATATTGCACCTGCGTCTATTTTTGACCATTGATCATACATAGCCAGGCTGCCTGTTGTTTCCCCCGGGCAATCTATACCTGTCTTATCCCCGAAACCAAAGTTGCGTAGTGTTTGATATAAGGTTTTTTGCCCTATTTTTTCGCCAACTTTGACTGCTCCAATATTGCTTGAATATTTAACTATTTGTTGCAGGGACATCCATCCGTGAGGTTTGGTATCGTGGATGACGTTTCCGCCGATCTTATAAGCACCATTTTCACAAAAGAAGATTGTGTCCGGTGTACAGTTCCCAGATTCCAGCGCTGCGGCGGCCATGAATATCTTCATGGTTGATCCCGGTTCAAAGGGATCGGTTAGTGCTCTATTTCTCCATTTTTCACGGCTAAAGTCTTGAAATGAATTTGGATTGAAAAAGGGAGCGTGTGCAAGAGATAATACGGCCCCTGTAGTTGGGTCGATTACGATAGCAATTCCGGATTTTGCTGAATAATTATTAACTGCTTCTTCGAGTGCTTTCTCTGTAATATACTGGATTGTCCTGTCAATTGTAAGAATGAGATTATTCCCGTCATAAGTCGATACTTTTTTTTTGTCGGCATCAAACTCGCGACCAAAAGCATCTTTTATAATCGTAAATTTATCTTCACCGCCTTTGAGGTATTTGTCATAATAGAATTCGACTCCCTCAAGACCACGGCCATCTATTCCTGAAAATCCAAGTAGTTGTGCAGCAAGCGTTTTGTTTGGATAAAAGCGGGTATGCTCTGGTATGAAATCTATCCCCTTTAGATTCAAATCCTCAACTGTCCTTTTTTCACCAGGTGTTATTTGGCGTTTAATCCACACAAAAAGCTTATTAGAAGAAAGTTTTTTGTTAAGAGCCGATGCATTAACGTTTATCGCTTTTGTAAGAGATTTTGTTGTTGTCTGTAAGTCATTTATATGAGGAGGATATGCTGCAATTGAAGTTGACTCAATGCTGATAGCCATTTCTCTATATTTTGTGTCGTATATTGTGCCTCGTTTTCCATGAGATGTTAAAGATTTTTCATATTGACGCGCTGCTTTTTCAGACAGCCACGACCCGCAAAAAATTTGCAAATATACCGCCTTTGCTCCGATTGCTACAAGAAAGATACCGAAGAGAAAACCAACAATAGCGGTGCGGAGCCTGATATATTTTGTTACGGGCGGTTTCATGGAATTATAAACACCTGTTCTGCCGTTGGAGTTGTCAGACCGAGTTGCTGTCTTGCAATTTTTTCTATACGTTCGGGAGATTTCAAACTGGCAAGCTCAATCTTAAAATTATTTTGTAAGGTTAAAAGACTTTGGATGTGATCAACCTCTTTTGGTATTTCATATCCTATCCTTATACTTTGTACTCTACACCATGTATAAAGAAAGAGTTCCGCGATAAAAAAAAGCATGATAATAATCCAGGCAGCCGTTAATTTTACTGCACGAGTATTTTTTTCTTTTTTACGTTTCATGATTACTACCCTAATTGAGCGAAAATAATGCTCAATTAGGCGTTAATTGTTAATTGTTATTCGTTATTAGAATTTGATGATCGTCTCATTTTATAAATCTATGATTGATGAAATATAAAAACGGATTTTATTCCTTTTAAACGATTAACCAATTCAGCCGTCGTAGCCGAGGCTACTATGGCGAAGTCGGCTAACAAATAACGAATGGTTCGACATGCTCACCACCCTGAGCATAGTCGAAGGGTAACTCCCAATTGGTTTTTTACTCAATTGGGGTACTATCTATTTTCTCCACAGCTCTCAACCTTGCGCTCCTTGCCATAGGATTGGCTTCAACTTCGTCTGCTGAAGGTCTTAATACTTTTTTGGTCAGAAGGTGTACTTTTGTTTCTTTATTACATACACATTTTGGAAAATCGGGAGGGCATATGCATCTTCCTTCAAGAGCCCTTATTCTATGTTTTACAATGCGGTCTTCGAGAGAGTGAAAGGATATAACACAAAGACGTCCGTGAGGATTTAATAAATCAATAAACTTTTCCATGAAAAGATCAAGCCTTTCAAGCTCCCTGTTGACGGCGATTCTAATGGCCATGAAAACTCTTGTTGCAGGATGAATTCTTTGATTAGACCATCCTTTTTTTGGGATGGCATCGCATACGATTTCAACAAGCTGTTTGGTTGATTTTATAATTTCCCTTTTTCTTGCCTCTACTATTTTTTTGGCTATTCGTTGCGCATATCGTTCTTCGCCATATTTCTTAAAAATTTTTACAAGATCATCTTTTTCAGATTTGTTAATTAGATTTTCAGCCTTTATGCTCGATTCCGAATTCATACGCATATCGAGTGGTTCATCCCTTTTAAAGCTGAAGCCTCTGCCGCTTGACTCTAGTTGATCAAGCGAAATACCGAGATCGAGAAGTATTCCATCAACCGTATGGAAATCAAATTGTGAGAGTAATTCAGGAAGATTTATAAAATTTATATTAAAAAGACGGATATTAGATGTATAAGCTTTTAGATTTTCTCTTGCGTTTCTTATTGCATCTTTATCCTGATCAATGCCTATCAAAAGCCCTTCTGGAATTATTCTTTCTAAAATAGCCTTAGCATGACCTGAACCGCCAAGCGTGCAATCAACATAAATTTTACCGGGCTTACAATCCAGGAAATGTAGTACTTCATTTAGCATTACGGGAATATGTTTAGAAAGCATGGAATCAGAGTCCTAATTTTGCGATTTCGTTTCTAACCTCCTCTTTTTGCATGTCTATTTCCATATTCATATTTTCTTTATCCCAATTTTCACGTGCCCAAATTTCAAAATGATCGAGCACGCCTACAAGTACTATCTCCTTTTTTAATTCTGCATATTGCCTTAAAACCGGTGGGATTAGGATGCGATCCTGATTGTCACTGGAACATTCAAAGGATCCTCCTATGAAGACTCTTCTAAAGCGACGCATGCTTTCACTCTTTTCTACCAGGGATAATATTTTGGATTCAATTTTATTCCATCCTTCAAGGGTATAGGCAACAAGACCTTGATCCATTCTCGAAACCATCATACCGTTACCACCTTCAGCTCTAATAACATCACGGAATCTGGTTGGAATAATGATGCGTCCTTTTGAATCTATTGTGTGAAAAGAGCTTCCACGAAACATAAATTACCCCATAAATAACCACTTTAATCCACTTTTTATTGATAAAAGTACATTTTAAAAGGAATGTCAAGAAAAAAATATAAAAAAATTATTTTTTTTATAATAATTTATAAATGTTAATAGCAATCATATTAAATTTAGTCAAGTGGAGTATTGTGGAGGATAATTTTGAATCTATAGGGATATATACTTATTAACTCAAGTTTCGCACCTCTAAAACTGCGCCGGTTAACTGCTAAATACGATTTATAGGTATAATTTCAGGGCTCCTGACCCGGCGTAAATCTGAATGCAACATATTCTATTAAAC
>CAZLRK010000184.1:0-7428 GCA_964561845.1 uncultured Desulfobacterales bacterium
AGCAGCCCGGATGGCCGTAGAAAACGATGTTCACATCGTCGGCGTGTCAACACTTGCTGCAGGCCATAAAACTCTGATCCCCCAGCTTGTACAGGCCCTCAAAGCAGAAGGCGGTGAAGATATTCTGGTGGTCGTTGGCGGAGTAATCCCTCCGGGAGATTATGATTTCCTTTATAATGCGGGGATTGCAGTGGCAGGAATATTCGGCCCTGGAACACCCATTATAGATTCTGCACATCGAGTTATGGATGCTTTGGAACAAAAAAAATGATTTCTAAAGATATTCAATATTATGTCCAGGGTGTGCTGAAACAGGACAGGCGAATTCTATCCAAAACAATTACATTGATTGAGAGCTCACTGCCTGCCCATCAGGAAATAGCACAGAAAATTCTGGATATTTTACTTCCTTATACCGGGAATGCAGTCAGGCTCGGTATAACGGGAGTTCCGGGTGTTGGAAAGAGCACTTTCATAGAAAACTTCGGTTTAAGCCTTGTAAAAGAAGAACATAAGGTGGCTGTCTTAGCTGTTGATCCCAGCAGTACAAGAAGCGGCGGCAGTATAATGGCAGATAAGACACGCATGGAGAAACTCTCCGTCGAGGAAAAAGCATTTATCCGGCCATCCCCTTCAGGCGGAACCCTTGGAGGTGTTGCACGAAAAACCAGGGAAACAGTCCTTATTTGCGAAGCTGCCGGCTTTGATGTGATTATCGTTGAAACTGTAGGGGCAGGGCAGTCTGAAACAAAGGTGGCCTCTATGGTTGATTTTTTCCTTGTTCTAATGCTGGCAGGAGCAGGGGACCAAATCCAGGGTATAAAGAAAGGTGTTTTGGAAATAGCTGATGCACTTGCCATCAACAAGGCAGATGAAAACAATATTGAAAAGGCGAATTTGGCAAGAAAAGACTATGAAGCAGCTCTGAATCTTCTAACGCCTTCATCTCCTACATGGTCACCTCCTGTTCTTACATGCAGTGCGCTTGAAATGGTTGGTCTGGATGAAATATGGGAACTTGTTTTAGAGCATAAAAGAAAACTTTCAGCCACTGGTGAGTTTGAAGAGAAGCGAAAGAAACAGGCCATTGATTGGATGTGGTCTCTTGTGGAAGACGGGCTTAAAGATCAGTTTTATCAAAATACTCACGTTAAAAAGATGCTGCCAGAGATATTAAAAGACGTTGAAAACGAGAAAACATCACCCACCAATGCCGCATATAAATTACTTTCTATCTTTTATTCCAGCAATATGATGCTATAGTAATGAAATGAGTCGTTCTTGTTTTCAGCAACTTCAGGGGTTTTGCCAACATTTTGGAGTGTTCCAATCACATCAATGGAAAACGACTCCACCGAAGGCCGTTTTTCCTGGGGAAAACGACAGTTTCCCGGGTAGGTACATTCTTTACACAGGGCGCAACATTCCCCAACCAGACTAAAAGCTTTATAATATCCTTCCAGAAAAAGTAAGCGCTCCATGCTTACGGTTCCCTTCCAGCTGCGTATTTGCTTGACCCTTTTACGGTTATTATTAAGGTAAAACTCAGGACAACGCTGACGACCCTCCAAAAGCAGTGCTAAGGAATAATCTTCAAGAATTGTACGCACTTTATCAGGTTCGGGAGTGGCAGGCGGGCAGCACCAGGTGGTATTATATCGGTTGCAACCATAACGGCATTTCAGATGGACCCATTCGGCAACAATTATATCCTCGATGCAAAAGGGTGTAACTGCCTCTATGCCACACGCCTTGCCCTTATCAATTAGTCTCTGCAGCAATGCTTGCGAAATACCCGCTTTGCTTTGGAATGGCACTACTTTATTTTCTTTCAAGTTACATTTCATTTATTTATGTCCACGCAACGCATCATCAGCTTGCAGCCGGTATAAAATATGTACTTAGCGAGCTGAATTTGTCGAATATCCTTTTGTTCAGAAAAATGAATGCATAGTCGGTTGGAAGAAAACCATGCCGACTATGCCCCTTCAAATCATGTGGTCTGTACCATCATTATTGCATTGGTAAGTCTTTGGACTTGCTTGTATCCATTTAGAATTGCAGGTAGTGATCACCCGAGCTTGCCATATTTCTCTGTAGCCGCCATTAACGCCTTCATGTTCTCTTTAGGAGCAGTTGGGAAAATATCACACCCGGGCCAAATGGCATTGACCCCGTTAGCGACAGTCTCCTTTACGGCATTGTCGACGTCATCCGGTGTACCTGTTACAATGACCTTATAAGGGTCAAGGTTACCCAGGATGAACGCATCAGGTCCCAGTTTCTTCCTGGTTTCAGCCACATCGTTTACCTGGTCTACGCTTATGGCATCAGCCCCGCAGAGGGCCATATCCTCAATAATGGTATTTGTATCTCCGCATATGTGCAGAATTTTTGGTGATTCCAGGCCGGCAAGGGTTTTCTCCAAATGAGGCCGTATAAGGGTTTTAAAAAGACGCGGGCTCAATATATCCGGTCCTGCTCCCATCTCGCGTAAGGTTATATAGTCGGCCCCCGCTTCCATGTATATTCTCGATATCTCGATGAGCACTTCAGATAGAGCATCCAGCACTTTGTCTACCAGGTCTTTCTTCTTAAACGCCATTTTGGCTAAATCTCCGATATCAACGAGCTGACCTGCCAGGGTATAAGGCCCTAACACCCATGCTCCGATAGCAACCTGATCGCCTATTTCCTCTTTTAGCTGGCGGATTGCATCTACTACCAGTGGAATCCTTCCGGCATTTGCCAGATCCGAAGGGAACTGGAGATCAAGATCAGCAACTGTTTCCGACACTTTCTTCGTTATAGTCGGGTAAACAATATCGGTGTGATGAGAATAAAAGTTGACCCCGGCTCCCAGGGCTTCGGCCTCAACCCCCATATCAAAGGGGACCGCTGCACATTCAAAACCGAAAAGCTGATACGTTGATGCAGCCATGCTTGCCATTTTATTTGCGTCCACATGTATCTCGGCAAAATTCCAGCCATATTTCTCAAGTCCATGCACGGTTACATTACCATAGCCGCTGAAAGTGGGAAGCCGGTCTATCTTTTCTCTATTAAAACATTTAAGCACTCTTTCTCTGGAGCTAAGTTCTGCGTTCATAATTAGTTACCCCCCTGTTTTATTGAAGCCCCGCCCTTTTGGGAGAAGACTTTCATTGTAGTTTCATCTACTTCTTTTCCGGTAAAATATGACTTAAATTAGGAAACTTGTCCTTCATATGCGGTATCCACATAGATTTGGCAAAAGTCTTTTCAAACTCAGGATTCACAGTGAGTTCTATGTATTCCACCTTCCTGGCGAATTCATCGGCCTCTTTCCTCTTGTCCACGTCAAGGAGGGCCATACGCGCGCCATCACCCGCGGCATTTCCCACTGAATAGACATTTTCTGCTTTACAGTCAGGGAACATCCCCAGTACAGCCGCTGATTGCTTGTCTATATAACTTCCAAAGGCGCCGGCCAAAATTACTTTATCTACCTTGTCCACTCCCAGGGTTTCCAGCAGGATCTTACTTCCTGCATACATAGCGCCTTTACCAAGCTGAATGGCTCTTATATCGTCCTGGCAGACTACCACATCCTGACCGATTGAAGTCTCATTTGCCCAGGCGATAACATACTCATACTGACCTTCCGTTTCTCGCAGGCGGGGATTAGACTCGTCCTTTTGGAAACGTCCGGTTTTGTCAATAATTCCCGCCAGGAAAAGCTGGGGTATGGCATCAATTATCCCTGACCCGCAAAGTCCCTTGGCGCCCACTTCCTCCGTTTCCATTTCGGTATTCCACCTGCTCTCATCAATAATCTTGAAGCGGACATCCTTGGTCTCCGGATTTATCTCTACCTTTTCGATCGCTCCCGGCGCTGCACGCATGCCGAATTTCAACTCGGCCCCCTCAAAGGCCGGACCGGTGGCGCAAGATGCCGAGATAAGCCTCTCTCGATTGCCGAAGATAATCTCACCATTTGTTCCGATATCAATAATAAGTTCAATGCTGTCCTGCTTGTATGGTTCTTCGGCAATGAGCACTCCGACATTATCAGCCCCGACAAAACCGGCTTCGAGGGGAAGCACGTGGACATAAGCCCCCGGAGATATCTTGATCCCCACGCCGCGGGCCTGGGCTACATCGGAGGATTCCTTTTGTGCAAAAATTCCACAGTGAAGACATCGCTGCGATTCCTCCTTGGCCATCTGCTCTTCATAGCCCAATTCAACCTCGGCAAGTCCTTTTCTTTTTTCAAGTTCAAGCACGGGAATAGTCTGCCTTGCCTCTTTTACTATGCCATCTTTTGGCACCTCTTCAATTCGTTGAAGCGGTGCAGGTCTGGATTCCATAATGTCCATATCAGCAAGGTAAAGCTCAATGGATATGGCTGCTTGCTTGCCTGCGCTAACAGCCCCAATCACATCAGCCGGACCGGAGACTACATCACCGCCGGCAAAGACCCCTTCAATGTTCGTCGCCATAGTGGTCTTGTCTGCCTTAATAATTCCGGACGGATATTTTTCCAGTTCGGCAAAGTCTTTCTCATCAGGTTTCTGACCGATGGCAACAATGACGGTGTCCGCATTTATTGTGGGGGAAGGACCATCGGAAAATTTAGGAGAAAACTTTCCTTCCGAATCGATCACGGAGACACAACTGGCAGTCTCCAGGGCTGTAACTTTGCCTTTTTCAGTTAAAATTTTAGCTACCCCGAGAGAAGGGTGCACAACCACTCCCTCTTCCCCGGCCTCCTCAATTTCCAGGTCCTGAGCAGGCATTCTGTCCATACAGGTTAAATCGGTGGATTCCAGACAGACGAGGTTAACTTCCCTGGCGCCAAGTCGCAAGGCAAGCCTTGCGGCATCAATTGCAACGCTTCCTCCGCCAATGACTGCCACCTTTTCACCAAGCTCCACCTTTTCACCGGAGTTCGCGTTTTTCAGAAAATCGAGGGCATAAATGATGCCCTTAGCGTCTTCATCAGGAATATCCAGCTTCAGGCTTGTTCGGGCGCCAGTGCCTATAAAAACAGCCTTATACCCCTGGTTAAAGATACTCTCAATGTTTTCAACAGGGGTATTGGTCTTTATCTCTACACCTAGTTCTTCTATATAGCTTATCTCGTCATCCAGCACTTGCCTGGGGAGCCGGTATTCAGGTATGCCATAGCGCATCATTCCGCCGCATTTGGAAGCAGCCTCAAAGACCGTAACAGGATATCCATTTTTGACCAGTTCATAGGCACAGGCAAGCCCGCCTGGTCCGGAACCTATTACAGCTATCCTGTCCTCTTTTGTTTTTTCTATAGGAGTTGCCTTCTTTCTTCCTTCCTTAAGTTCGTAATCGGCAATAAAACGATGAAGAGAACGCAACGTAAGAGGATCATCCACCTCCGACCTTTCACATTCCGTCTCACAGGGATGGGTGCAGATACGCCCGAGAACCCCGGCAAAGGGAATGGCCATCCTCACTAGTTCGAGGGCTTCCCTGTGCTTACCCTGGGCAATGAGATACAGGAAGTCCTGTCCATTGACCCCGGCAGGGCATTTGACCTGGCAGGGCGGGTAGATGCCCTTTCCTGCGACCTCAACATCTTGTGCTATCTTAAGTCCCCAGTCACGGGCCTTTATATCTATTGAGTGGTGGAGTGAAGGAGGGAACGGGGAACGGCCTATATATTTTGGATCGGCATTAAGATAGATGTGGTGCATGCAGGTGTTGCCTACGATGGACATATCAACGATATCCTGGCGTTTTATTCCAGCTGCAGATGCGACCTCGTCGGCAATTCCATTAAGACCGTCAATAATTGCGCCGTTTAAAATTTCCAGACCGCTTGGGTTGGTCATGGTGAAGCTAATGCGAGACATGACATCTTCACCATATACCACCTGTGGATTCATCATGGAGCCTGTCGTAACAACCTTACCATTGGTCAAATCGCAAAGGTATCCTGCAACTGTGGAGGTACCCACATCCACGGCAAGACCATAAACCTTTTCTACACGCCCCGGCTCTACCTTGATGATCTCTTTATTATGCCACACTGTTACGGTTAGTTTCCAATCACCCTCACGCACGGCGTTTTGGAGTTCCATAAGCACCTGATAATCAATAGAAAGATTGGTCAGTTTGTACTTTTTTTCAAGTTCATTGCTCACTCGTTCCAAATCGCCAAGGGTATCCTCCAGGGTAGCCTTTTCAAGCTCTACGTAATACTTCTTTACCGCCGGGTTCAGTGTCATGGGTCTATCCGTGGCAGCTTTACGAACGACCTGTTTACCCATCCGGCTCTCCTCGGGGACAAAGATCACAACATCACCCAGTATCTTTGTTTGGCAGGCCAGGCGAAATCCTTCTTCCTCCTGTCGAATATTGAAAAATTTTCTTTCCGTCGGCCCCATAGGGGAAAGACTGTCCCTTGTTGAGGTGATTCCGTATTTCTCAAAGTTACCTTCTTCAATCCTGACTTTACACGTACCACAGATGGCCTTTTCTCCGCACACACCTTCTATGTCAACACCAAGGGCAACAGAAGCCTCTTTAAGGCTCTTCCCTTTGTCGATGTAGCCTCTGCACCCTGATGGCTGAAAAATCACCAAATGTTTTTCTTCCTCATTTCCTGGCATAATTCATTCCCTTTCAATGTAATGTTATTTAATATCGTTCCTGTTTGATGAATCCTCTATTAGTTTATTAATATTTGCAGGCGTTCACTGGTTCAAAGTTCACCCTTAAACGGCTACAATTATTTCGTTTCTTCTTCCTTCAGCATCTTAATCAGTTTTATAGCCTCATCAACCGCAGTCCCGGCGCTTTCCGCATAGCCATCAGCGCCGTAATTTTCTACAAGTTCCGGAGTTATTGGAGCGCCGCCCAACATGATGCGGACATTAGGGTTTTTCTCCTTTAATTTCTTTACGATTTCCGGCATAGCCACCATACTGGTAGTCATCAATGCTGAGAGGCCCACGATGTCACAATCAGTTTTCATCTGCTCTTCTAAAAATTTTTCAAGCGGCACATCCTTTCCCAGGTCATAAACGGTCCATCCGGTCACATCAAACATCATCTTAATCAGATTCTTGCCGATATCATGAACATCGCCCTCGACCACGCCCAGGACTATCGAACCTTTCGCCTCAGATTTTCTTCCGGACGCCTTAATGGCCGGTCTCAGAATCTCCAGCCCGGCATAGAGTGCATCAGAGCAAAGCAGGAGTTCCGGAACAAAATACTCCTTTTTGTTGTACAGCTCTCCTACCTCAATCATCCCATCAGCTACTCCTTCCATGGCTGCGATGAATGGGTCAACGCCTTCGTCCAGGGCGATTTTACACCACTCCGCAACTCCGTCCTCATCGTAGTTTATTAGCGCTTGACGAATCTCATTTAGTATTTCCTTAGTTCTCTCTTCTGAAGCCATTG
>CAZLRK010000185.1:0-7420 GCA_964561845.1 uncultured Desulfobacterales bacterium
TATTAAAATTATTTCAAATAGTTAATGTATTTTTTGACTTTTTACGAATGCATCAAAAGTGAGAGAATAACCGGTGAAAAAGGGCATCGTTACGTCTTTTCCTGTGGTGAAAATACCGCCATGGCAGGTAAAACCGGAGGTGTTGCCCTATCCAAGAAGCCATATATTAATTACTGGATTGCCGGAGACGATTATGAATATGGTCACGCCATAGCAGATGCCGCCTGGCGAAATCTTAAAAAACATAAGCCCGAAGTACAAGTGATCGGGAAATCATGGTGGAAACCCGGAGAACCTGATCTAATACCTTATATTACATCAATTCTGGCCGCAAAACCTGATGCTGTTATTTTTTGCACAGGTGGGCGAAGCATGACCAATATCATGAAGGCGGTCAAGGCAACCGGCATGGCTGAAAGAGTCCCCATCTGGATTCACACCGCTACAGATCATGCCGTTCTTAAACCTCTCGGTTCAGAAGCCCCCGAGGGTGTGTTAGGAACAATGGACTATCACTTTTATCATCCGGATATTTCAGCCAACAGGAAATTTGTAAAAGCATTTAAAGCAGCATATGGAACTCCACCCGGGTTTCCCGCTTTTCACGGTTATATCACCGCGCATTTTATTGCCGAAGCATTCAAAAAAGCAGGATCGGTTAACAAAGAAAAATTTATTGACGCGTTGGAGGGGTTGAAAATAGACAGTCCTGTGGGCAGAATACAGATGCGTGCCTGTGACCATCAAGTAATTCTTCCAATGTATCTGGGAGTAACCAAAAAGTCATCCAAATATGACTTCATAATCTCTTCCGACATCCTTACACTACGTGGCGCCGAGGTAATGCCTTCATGCAAAGAGATAATGGATGCTCGTAATAAGTAATTAAGAGTTACTTCTTCTCACCACGAAGAACACGAAGGGTAAGAAATTTTTATCCTTTGTGTTCTTCATGAGCTTCGTAATAAAATTATGGAATTCGGACAAAGCTTTAATATTGCTGCCATAGGAAGTCATCTTTTGGTCGGCCTAAGCCGGGCGATGATCCTATTCATTGTCTCCTCCGGTTTGAGCTTTGTCCTAGGCGTACTCAGAGTGCCGAATATTGCCCACGGATCTTTATATATGATAGGGGCATTCGCGGCCCACAGCATATCCACCATGATAGGGGGCGGCCCCGTCGGCTTCTGGCTTGCGTTGATTCTTGCCCCTTTTATCGTGGCATTAATAAGCCTTGCAGCAGAGAGATTGCTATTCTGTCATCTTTATGAAAGAGAGCATCTCATGTTACTGCTATTCACTTTCGCCTTAATGCTTATCTTTGGGGATTTGGTAAAGATTTTTTGGGGCGCCGAGTATAGGTCAATTATGGCCCCTGAGTTTCTCCGCGGCTCAATATCCGTATTTGGCTCACCTTTTCCCCGCTATAATCTGTTTCTCCTCATTGTGGGTCCTATCGTGGCCATTGGACTCTGGTTTTTCTCAAACAAAACCAAAATAGGAAAGATTGCTCGTGCGGCGGCAGTTGACAGAGAGATGGTCGGTGCTATCGGCATCAATGTAAGCTGGGTGTTTGCTTTTGCATTCGTGCTTGGCTGTTTCCTGGCCGGATTGGGGGGTGCCCTGGTTTCCCCTACGGTGAGCGTTACCCTGGGGATGGATCATGATATAATCATAGAAGCTTTTCTTATCGTAACTATCGGCGGATTGGGTAATATGTGGGGCGCCTTGGTTGGATCACTTATCTTCGGTATTACACAATCTTTTGGCGTGCTTTTCTGGCCGCAATTCGCCATCGTCTTTCCATATCTTGCAGTTGTGATCGTCTTAACCTTGCGGCCCAAAGGAATGCTTAAATCGGTTTGGTAAAGAGACCTTTGAAAAATGTTCAATTTTATTTAAGTTCAAGGCAGGCGAAAATTTTAACCACAGGCATACATTGAGTATTTCGAGGATTAAAATTTTAGCCTAACACAGAAATTGGACAAAAGGGGGCGTTTTACAAAGGTCTCGTAAAGTGGAGTAGACTTTGTTCAAAGACATTTTCAACAAAAAATCATTTCTAATTTATGCAGCTATCTTCATTATTCTGCTTCTTTTACCGACAATTATTCCCAAATTCTACATTTACATACTTGCCCTGATTTTTGTGACTTCTTTATTGGCAATGAGCCTCAATCTTGTCGTCGGACACGGCGGCCTGTTTCAGTTTCATCACGGTGTTTTTTACGGCATAGGCGCCTATACATTTGCCCTTATACTGACTAAGACATCCTTGCCAGTATGGATTGGCTTTGGCATGGGTCCCATCATTGCCGCATTATTCGGATTTCTCATCGGATTGTTTTGTGTCAGGCTGACCAAACTATATTTTGGAATGCTACAGATCTCTTTGGGATCCTTGATTTGGGCAATCGTATTTCGTTGGTATAGTCTTACAGGGGGAGATGACGGCATACACGGTATTTCCATGCCTTCGTTTATTTCCTCTCTGAAAGGCTCCTATTACTTTATCTTGCTGTGTCTGGCAGCCTGCCTGATTGTTCTATACTTGATATATAAATCACCCTTCGGCAACACGCTTCGGGCTATCCGGGATAATCCCGAACGATGTGAAGCGGTGGGAATTAATGTCAGACGCCATCAACTTATAGGTATTGTCATTGCCACATTTTTTGCCGGCATCGCGGGGGTTCTCTTTGTCGTGGTGGAAGGATCGGTTTTCCCTGATCTTTTATTCTGGGTTCTGTCTCTTGAAATATTCATTATGTGCCTTTTGGGTGGGTGGTTTACATTTGCCGGGCCGATTATGGGGGCGGCAATTATTGTATCCTTACGAACTTTTGCCGGCATATATACCGAATACTGGACACTGATTCTCGGAATCATACTTATACTCCTGATTTTCTTTCTGCCTGAAGGAGTAATGGGTTTTATATTGGATAAATTTAGTTCTCAGGTTAAAGAAACAGTTGCAAAGGAAATTAAGTAAATGTTGCAGGTGGCGGATATACATAAATCATTTGACGATTTCAAGGCGGTAAACGGCGCTAACCTTTTTGTGAAAAAGGGTGAACTTGTGGCGGTTATCGGGCCCAACGGTGCGGGCAAGACAACTCTCTTTAACCTGATCACAGGGCAACTAAAGCCGGATAAAGGAAAAATATTGTTCAATGATGAAGATATCAGTAAATTACTTGTTCACCAGATCTGCAGAAAAGGAATCGGAAGATCCTTTCAAATAGCAAACATCTTTCATCGCCTTACGGTCTTTAGAAATGTGCAAGTATCCGTCCTCTCCAGACAGAAAAAGAGCGCCAAGCTCTTTTGTTCCGCTCAAAAAATGGCCCTTGAGGAAACCAACAGCATCTTGGAAAGTGTCGGTCTATTAGATAAAGCCTTGAACATAGCAGGCTCTTTATCACACGGTGACCAGAGAATTCTGGAAATAGCAATCGCTTTGGGCAACGAGCCTGAACTGCTCATTCTTGATGAACCGACTGCCGGCATGTCGCCGGAGGAAACCGGCGCAACCATGGAGTTAATTCGACAACTGGCCGGTTCAAAAGGATTGACCATTTTATTTTGCGAACATGATATGGATGTTGTATTCAATGTGGCCCAGAGCATCATGGTCATGCGCCATGGAAGTACAATTATTCAGGGAGAACCGGAAGAAATAAAAAGCAATGATGAAGTACAAGAAGCTTACCTGGGAGGTGAGTGATGCTTGAGATAGAAGGAATTCATACTTTTTATGGCTTAAGCCACATCCTTTTCGATGTCTCCCTTAAGGTCGATTCAGGCCGGGTAGTCTGTCTTCTGGGGCGAAATGGAGCCGGAAAGACCACGACTTTAAAGAGTATAATGGGTTTAACACCTCCCAAGCAGGGAAGCATCAGATTCAAAGAAGAAGATATTACGGGTAAAGAGCCTTACTTGCTTGCACGAAAAGGAATCGGCTATGTTCCCGATGACAGAAGGATATTTGCGGATCTCACGGTTGGAGAGAATCTTGAAATAGCCGCCATGAAAGCTAAAGATAGCAAAGGATGGAATGAAGAAAGGGTATATGAGCTTTTTCCGGCCCTAAAGGAAATCTCCTCCCGCAAGGGTGGGTTGCTCAGCGGAGGCGAACAAAAAATGTTGGCCATTGCCAGGGCATTAATGGGTAATCCTGAATTACTTTTATTAGATGAACCCACAGAAGGACTGGCGCCTGTAATGGTAAAAACCCTGGAGAAAAGGATAAGAAATCTTAAAGAGGCCGGGTTTACCGTCTTGCTGGCTGAACAAAATGTGAAATTTACACTTAGATTAAGTGATTATGGATATATCATCGACAACGGGCGAATCCGTTACCAGGGAACCGTTCAGGAACTGACTGAAAATGAAGAAGTAAGAAAAACATGCGGAATTTAGTGAGGATGTGCTTATGACATTTTTTACCATTAAAGAGCTTGAGGCTAAAAAACCTGCCGAAGGTGTTGAGATACGAATTATTCCGGGTGAAAGGATGACCGTGGTATTTTTTAATATAAAACCTGGAGCAAAAATACCGGAACACTCTCATCCGCACGAGCAGATAGGGACCGTACTAAAAGGCTCAATAGAATTGACTGTAGGCAAAGAAAAAAGGATCGTTAAACCGGGAGATGCGTATCATATTCCTCCGGATATTGTACACAGCGGTACGTGTTTAGAATCACCTTCTGAAGTGATAGAAATCTTTTCTCCTCGAAGAGATGATCTTATGACGGGCTAAACGTATAAAACCGCCTTTAGCAGAATGAATTCCTTTATATAGTGTCTGAACGAAAACCCTCAATTTTTAAATTTTGAAATTCTAAATCCGAATTACGAAATCCGAAACAAATTCTAAATTCGAATGTTCAAATGCTCTAAACAACCGAATACCGAGGCTTTTGTTTTGAACATTGAAAAATTTGATATTCGATATTGTTTCGAATTTCGAATTTCGATATTCGGATTTTTGCCTGAACGGGAATTTTCGTTCAGGCACTAGTGAGAAAATACATACAATGCCGCTTTTTCTTGTCAATATATATTTTTTATGTAAAGTTATATATAAACTATACAATCACTTGTTCGCGCCGCAGGGCGGTGCGAATATACGAGCTAACCCGCCACAAGGTCGGGTCGAACGATGGGCTCGCTACGCTGCGCGAACCAATCACTCAACGCCGACAAATTTCCCCGGATAATCGGGACGCAAACGCCCCATTATCCATGAAAATTTGCGTGTTAGCTCGCATATTCGGCAAATAATAAAAACATTTGACATATGTACTAATTTTGGTACACTATGATATATGGATTTCGATGATATTAAATTAAAAGTTCATTTTTATAAAACAGGTTCAGGAACAGAACCGGTTCGAAAATGGCTTCAATCACTATCATCAGCACATAAGAAAGCAATTGGAGAAGATATTAAAACAGTTCAGTTCGGATGGCCTCTTGGCATGCCTTTAGTTGAAAAAATCAAGCCGTTTATTTGGGAAGTACGGTCAAAAATTCCAACTGGAATTGCCAGAGTCTTATTCACAGTCGATGGAAATGTCATGATCCTGCTTCATGGTTTTATTAAGAAATCCCAAAAGATTCCTAAAAATGAATTAAAAACAGCCATGTCACGGTTGAAAAAGTATCAGGAGGATGAATAATGAATAATAAACATATCGGAAGCAGTTTTGACACTTTTCTTCAGGAGGAAGGCTTAATGGCTGAAGCTGAAGCAACAGCTACAAAGCGCTTACTGGTTTATCAGGTTAGACAGGAAATGGAATTACGTCATATCTCAAAAGCTGCTTTAGCTAGAATGATGAAAACAAGTCGCTCTTCAGTAGACAGATTGCTGGATCCGAAAAATTCTTCAGTAACGCTTTTAACTCTGGAGAATGTTGCTGTTGCTCTTGATAAGAAATTAAAGCTTCAATTTGCTTAATTGAATTGAACGGCTGGATACATAGGTTACAAAAAAGTCTGGATACATAGGTTACACTTTTCTACGAAAATATTTTCCTCTCTCATCCACAATTTTCATAAACCGTTCATCTAATCGGCCAAGCCAGATTGGTCCATAATAAACCTCCCAGATCCCATATCTGCAGACTTCAGTTAAGCACCTTAAATCTTTCAAGATCATCCTTGCCTTCCAAAGCAATAGTCCAGACCATAGGCTCTTTCCATTCGTACTTTTCAGCAACCTGAGGGACAGTGAATTTTCTCGATAAATCGGCTTTTGGGGATTTTGCCAATCCCGGCATTTTCCCCAAATGATTCGATACCGTCCTTTGGGGCGCGGAGCTTTACTGTGTTTGGAAAAAGTTTTTCTAAACACAGTAAATAAACTTTCTTCTTGCAAAGTTTGTAAGATTTACATTGATATTGACACACAGTTTAAAACCTGCCATACACGCATCACGAAAGTAAAAAGTCAAAATCTACCTTTTTAAAAGATGCAAATTACAGGAAAAGACATCGGGTTGGGGCTCTCAGTACCCATCATTTGGGGAATGGGATTTACATTTGCAAAAGCTGGATTAAATGAATTTCCACCGCTTTTTTTAATGAGCATGCGTTTCAGCCTTTCAGCAGTGTTGTTATGCTGCTTTTTCCCGCCTCCAATCGGACAGCTTAAGGCAATTTTCATTGTTGCGCTTGTTAGCGCCACGATCCAATATGGTCTGACATTTACCGGTTTAGCAGGGTTGGATGCCTCTACGGCTGTTTTGCTGGTGCAGTTGGAAGTTCCGTTTGGAGCGATTCTTGCCGCGATTTTTTTTAAGGATAAACTGGGTTGGCAGCGCACATTAGGAATGGTCCTGGCTTTTTTTGGTGTCGGCTTGATCGCTGGAGCCCCGACACTGCGCAATCAATTATTTTCAGCTTTTTTGGTTATGTCGGGCGCAGTCACATGGTCTATCGGTCAAGTGATGATAAAAAAAATGGTGACGATCACAGGTTTTCAGCTCATTGCATGGGTTGCCGTTTTTGCGGGCCCTCAGATGTTGGTCTCTTCACTATTGATAGAAAACGGACACCTCAGTTCCATTAAAAACGCAACCATAATAGGATGGGGAAGCGTCATTTATATGGGAATTGTTATGACTGCGCTCGGTTACGCTATCTGGTACCATCTTCTTAAAAAGTATGACATTAACCAGGTTATGCCCTTTCTTTTGCTACTCCCTGTCTCTTCAATTATTGGTGCAGTGCTATTCTTAGGCGAACGCCCAAATATCAGAACTTTAATAGGTGGGATTATTGTTATTATCGGTGTGGCAGTAATCGTTTTTTTTGGCCAAAAGAAGGCAATTAACAGAACCTCCGAAAAGCCTGTTCCAGCAGAGTTAGAGTTGGGAAACCAGGGTAGAACATAATCTCTCTATAATAT
>CAZLRK010000186.1:0-7359 GCA_964561845.1 uncultured Desulfobacterales bacterium
TTATTTTCGGTTACAGTGTCGTAAAACGGCATATTGTAGCTTTTTACGAGATCATTAATTTTGTAAGATAAAGAATATTTACAGCCACACTTTGCAACCAATGAATACAAATCAATCAATAGGCAATGATATCCGCATCTTAATTGTTGATGACGATCCTGAAGTAAGAGATTTATTACATGACTTTATTGAGATGGCGGGATATGGCTCTACTTTAGTCCCCAACGCAGAAGAAGCGCTTGACTTGCTAAAAACAAAAAATTTTTCTGTAATATTAACTGATATAATGCTCCCCGGAAAAAACGGACTGGAACTTACAGAATTAATAAAGAAAGATTATGATACGGATATAATTGTAATGACTGGTTATAGCAGTGAATATTCTTATGAAAATGCAATCGACAAAGGTGCCAGCGACATTATTTTTAAACCTGTCCGTTTTAAAGAACTTAATTTAAGGCTGGAAAGGGTATTAAAAGAACGACATATCACTCAAGAACGAGACAAAATGATGGAAAAACTTAATAAACTCGCTATAACTGACGGTCTTACAGAACTATATAATTCAAGGCACTTTTATAGCCAGTTGGAAGTAGAAATTGACAGATCTAACCGATATAAGCCACCCCTTTCACTTTTGCTTGCAGATATTGATAACTTTAAAAAATACAACGATGCTTATGGACACCTTGAAGGGGACAAGGTGCTTTTTATATTCGGTCAAATAATTAAATCGTGTCTCAGAAGAATGGATTCCGCATACAGATATGGCGGTGAGGAATTTACGGTTATTTTGCCAGAAACAAGCGGTAAAGAGGCCTTAAATGTTGCCCAAAGGATAAGAACCTCCATAGAAGCCAAAAAATTTATACCAAAGCCTAAAAAAGCTGTGACTATAACTATAAGTATAGGCGTTACTGAATTTTGTCCAAAAGAAGAGTTAACGGTATTCATTCAAAGAGCAGATAAAGCAATGTATATGTCAAAACAAAAAGGACGAAATATTGTAACCCCTCTTTTTACTGAATAGCAACTTTTAGCAATAAATCCCCTTTTTGATCGTTTGGCATCTCTTTACCAAGCCCCCGCAATCTCAAGATACCCCCATCTTTCATGCCTGCAGGGACCTCAACTCTGAAAAGCCTTTTATGGAAGCCCCATGGAACGTTAATTAGCTTGCGGGTTCCTGCAAATGCTTCATGGGGCGAAATATTAATAATTCCATAGAGGTGAGGGTCTTTTCCAGGTCCAATCGGACGGATTACCTGTAAGTGGTGAGTTTTTCTTTTTGTTGTCATCAGGCGAACCTTGTTGAAAAAACCGGTGGCCGGCAGCGCAAGAAAGATTTTTAAAAATATTATGCCGAAAATAAATCCGCCTATATGAGCCCACCAGGCAATACCGCTCATGTCTCCGTGGCTGCCTGCTGCATTCAGAAACTGAAAAAGAAACCAGAATCCAAGGAAGAAAAAAGCCGGAATTTCGATAAAATAAGGGATAATAAATATAGGTATTAATGTTAATATTTTTGAACTTGGATAAAGAATAAAATAGGCGCCCATTACACCCGCTATTGCACCGCTTGCTCCAATGGTCGGTACGTTTGAATGAAAGTTGAAAATAAGATGAGAAAAACCGGATGTTAGCCCGCAAAGCAGATAAAATAGCAGGTAGCGCAAATGACCAACACGATCTTCTACATTATCGCCGAATATATAAAGCGACCACATATTGCCAAGAAGATGCCAGAACCCACCGTGCAGAAACATGAAGGAAAGAAAAGAAAAAAGCTGATGACCTGTTGAAAAATAGGACGCAACATGGGGAATAGAATAACGGGCGGGCACAAGGCCATAGATATATAGGAAACGGTCCAGACCCGCACCCTGTCCCAGTTCAATAAGGTAAAGGATTACATTGAGGCCGATTATTGCGTTGTTAACAACCGGATAATTTACGGAAGGGATTGTATCGCGAACTGGTATCATAGATATATTTGATGAATTCGACTTTTTACGAATTCATCAAGATTGCTTCGTTAAAAGTTCCCTTACTTTCAATAGATTCTTTTGCAGTTTCTGTTGCTTTTCAACAAGAATTTTGTTCTTTTCTTTTACTTTATCAACCACTTGGGCCGGAGCCTTATTCAGAAAATCTTTATTAGCCAATTTCTTTGAGACAGTATTAAGTTCATTGGTCAGTTTTCCAATTTCTTTTTCAAGCCGTTTAGCCTCTTTCTCAAAATCGATTATTCCTTCAAGAGAAACGAAAATCGTAGATCCGTTTACAATATTAGTTGCCGTTGCCTTTGGTCTTTTTCCGGGCTTTTCAACAGAAAGGGTTTTTAACTTGGCAAGATTGATTATAATATTCCTGTATTGTTCAATCGTATTTCTTTCTTCTTTATCCTGTGACTGAATAGTAGCATAAAGAGGTACAGAAGGCGGAATTTCCATTTCACCTCTTATGTTTCTTATTCCGGTTATGATTCCCATAATAAGTTCCATTTTTACTTCAGCATCATGATCATGGCCCTCCCTTGAAGCTTCAGAGTCATTTGAAGGAAATGCAGCTTGCATGATGGACCCTTTTGTTCCCGGCAGTTTATACCAGATCTCTTCTGTTACAAAAGGGATGAAGGGATGAAGAAGTATAAGCGTATCATGTAAAACTCGCCACAGTACCCGCCTGGTTTCTTCCTGTTTTTCAGGCCCCTCTTTTTCGTACAATACCGGTTTAATGGCTTCAAGATACCAGTCACAAAATTCGTGCCATACAAACTTATAAAGTATGCCGGCGGCATCGTTAAACCTGTAATTATCCAGGGCAGCAGAAACGGTTTCTGTAACACGATTCAATCTTGCCGTTATCCATCTATCAGGAAGGGAAGATGGTTCACACTTTACATCATATTCTTCTTTTAAATGCATCAAGGAAAAGCGGGCGGAATTCCAGAGTTTATTGATAAAATGTCGATATCCCTCAACCCGTTTTTCAGACATCTTGATGTCTCTGCCCTGAGCGGCAAATGCAGCAAGAGTAAAACGAAAGGAGTCAGTCCCATAATTCTTGATAACACTCAAGGGATCAATTACATTTCCCGTTGATTTGCTCATCTTTTTCCCGTCTTCATCACGCACCAGAGCGTGTACATAGACGTCTTTAAATGGGATGTCTTTCATAAAATGCATACCCATCATCATCATACGGGCTACCCAAAAAAACAGAATGTCAAAACCTGTCACAAGTACGGATGTGGGATAAAATGTTTTTAAAAGAGGGGTATCTTCAGGCCATCCCATGGTGGAAAAGGGCCATAGTGCAGAGCTGAACCATGTGTCAAGGACATCCGTTTCTTGAACAAGGTCGTCTTCTCCACAAGCAGGACATGTTTCAGGCGCATTCATGGCTACAACTATTTCTTCGCATTTTTTACAAGTCCAGGCCGGTATCTGGTGACCCCACCATATCTGTCTGGAGATGCACCAGTCTTTTATATTATTCATCCATTCAAAATAAGTTTTAGTCCATATATGGGGAATTATTTTTGTATTTCCGTTTTTTACCGCATCTATTGCTTTTGCCGCAAGGGGTTTTGCTTTTACAAACCATTGTTTTGACAGGTTAGGCTCTACCACTGTCTTGCATCGGTAGCAGTGCCCGATACTGTGGTTATAAGATTCAATCTTTTCGAGAAGCTTTTCCTTTTCAAGTGCTTTAATTACAGCTTCCCTGCATTCGAAACGATCTAATCCTTGAAATCGGCCCGCCTCGGAAGTCATCTTCCCGTCATCCCCGATAACTTTAGGACTTGGCAGATTATGCCTGGCTCCTATTTCAAAGTCATTTGGATCGTGAGCAGGCGTAATTTTTAACGCCCCTGTTCCGAATTCAATATCTACATATTTATCCTTGATTATGGGAATTGTTCTATTCATAAGGGGAAGGATCACTCTGTTATGCTTAATGCCGTTGTACCGCTCATCGTTCGGATTTACGGACACTGCAGTATCACCCAGCATAGTCTCGGGTCTGGTGGTTGCAACAACCAGACCTTCCGTGCCGTCTTCAAAAGGATACCGGATATAATATAGATGTCCATTATGATCTTCGTGTTCTACCTCAAGATCGGCAAGGGCTGTGTGACAGCGGTGGCACCAGTTAATAATATAGTTACCCTTGTAGATAAGACCCTCTTCATAAAGCTGGACAAAAACCTTGCGCACTGCGAGTGACAACCCTTCATCCATTGTAAACCTTTCTCGTTTCCAGTCACATGAAGCGCCAAGACGTTTGAGCTGATTGATAATGGCGCTGCCATATTCTTTTCTCCATTTCCAAACAGCTTCAATAAATTGTTCTCTTCCAAGTTGGTGGCGGTCTGTGCCCTCACTTGCAAGCTTTTTTTCCACAACATTCTGGGTGGCAATACCGGCATGATCTGTTCCGGGCATCCATAGAACATTATCCCCCTGCAATCTTCTATAACGGCAAAGAATATCCTGCATAGTATTATTAAGTGCGTGACCCATGTGGAGAATGCCTGTTACATTAGGTGGGGGAATAACAATGGAATAACTTTTTTCTGTGCTATTTTCACTCGCCGCAAACAATTCTTCTTTTTCCCAGAAATCATACCAGCGTTTTTCCACGTCATGCGGCTCATAACTTTTATCAAGTAAATCGGAACTCATATGGTAATACTCCTTACATAATAAAATTAGAAATAGATAAGGGTAGAGTGATTAAAATAATCTGTGTAATCTGCGTCTCAGTTCAAGCCGTGTAGGCGCAAATCTGTGGATTAAAATTGAAAAAGGGATTATTCAGAATTAAAAGGTTGTTGAATAATCCCTGATTTTTTTGCTATTAATTTTTAACTTTATCAGGACTCACCGCGTTACAACTTTTCATCACCTGCTGATTCTTCTAACAGGCTACGCTTAAATTTGTCAATTTCTTTTGTAACTGCTTTTTCAATCACATTTAGTAAAATACCCTCAAACTTTTCAGACAAGATTTTATTGATAACACGCTCTATGGTTGCTTCAACTTGATCAGAAGAAACAAAAGAGGGCTCTTGTTCATCAGTAACTTTTTCGGATTCTAAATCAATGCCGACTTCTTCAAAAGGCTGTTTTTGTTCCTCGTAAGTTTCAGGTAAGTCTTCGGATATATCCATATCTGAAGTTAAATCCATTCCTAATGAATCAGCTAAATTGTTGTCCATTTCTATAGAATCATCGAACCCTAAAGATTTTTGTTTAATATCTTCTGTCAGATCTTGAGAGTCATCGGGCATTTCTGCAGTTTCGGTAATTTCTTCATTTTCGATGGAAGTTTCATAGATAGACTCTTCAGGCTCATGGATTTTTTCTTCTTCTGTAGAAGGCTCGCTAATAGTATCTATCAGCTCATCGATAGCTTCTTCTTCTAAAAATTCAGCCGCAACTTCTGCCATTTCGGCAATCCCTTCCTCTTCAGCAAAAGTTTCATCGACAGCTTCCTCAGGTGCTGTTATCTCTTCTATTTCTTCTTCTCTTTCTTCCTCTGGAGAGGGTTCTTCAACAGTATCTGCAACTTCTTTGGCTTCCACTACTTCTAAAGGTTCAGCCGCAACTTCTGTAATTTCGGCGATCTCTTCCTCTTGAGAAAGTTCATCGGCTTCATCGGTAAGATCGATTATCTCCTCTTCCTCTGGTAAAGATTCACCAATAACATCTGTCAGTTCAATGATTTCTTCGTCCTCAGCAGGAGGTTCACTGATCTCATCAGTAAGTTCAATGATCTCTTCCTCAGCAGGAGGTTCACCGACAAGGTCTGTCAGTTCAATGATTTCTTCATCTTCCGGTGGATATATTCCTTCATTAGTCTTGTCGTTATTATTTTCTTCTTCCATATAACTTTCATCTCCCAAAAAATATCATAGATCATTCCCGAGATTATATCCCAATTTCCAATTAAATGCGAAATTTATCATTTGAAATGTATTATGTCAAGATATTTACTTTTTGTTTACTTTTTCTCATTTTCATATTAACCTTTGGTATCATGCGATATTTTTTTATCGAACATGAAAAATTAGCTAATCCGACACCCATCATTCATGGTCCCGATGCAAAACACATAAAAAATGTATTGCGTTTGAAGCCTGGAGATCAAATTGGGCTTTTTGACGGAAAAGGCTTTGAATATGAAGCCAGGATATTAACTATATCTCCTATTGGTATTGAAGTATCGATAATTGAAAGCTTTCCTTCAGCATCAGAATCCCCTATACAAATTGTCGTAGCCCAGGCCCTATTGAAGGACAGAAAAATGGACAACCTCATAAGGCAGCTTACTGAGCTTGGGGTAACGAAGTGGGTACCTTTTTTTGCTGCGCGATCCATATCCAGGCCTGATAACAGGCGTCTATCAACACGACAAGAAAGATGGCAAAAAATCGCTAAAGAGGCCATCAAACAGTGCAAACGAGGTCGTACTATTGAAATTAGTCCGATAATATCCTTTGAAGATGTATTAAATTTTGGAAAGAAGTGTGACTTGAAAATCGCTTTTTGGGAGAGTGAGAAAAAATCTATTGATTCCATATTTTCTTTCCCGGGAAAGCAATCGGTAAAGAAAGATGTTAATAAAATATTAATAATACTGGGACCGGAAGGAGGTTTTACCAGCGCGGAGATTGAAAAAGCCAAAACCTATGGATTTGTTACTTTAGGCCTTGGTCCTCGTATATTGCGAGCTGAAACAGCAACAATTGCAGCATGTAGCATATTACAATATCTTTTTGGAGATATGGGAAAAAAAATCTTGACAAATAATATCATTTTTACATAATTAGACCATCTTTTTCAAAGGTTTCCTAGCCGAGGTAGCTCAGTCGGTAGAGCAGGGGACTGAAAATCCCCGTGTCGGCAGTTCGATTCTGTCCCTCGGCACCAGTAAAACTCAATTAAAAGAAGGGGTTAGTCAGTTTACTGGCTGCCCCTTTTTTCTGTGATGCTTCGGTTGTGTGAGAATCTGTGTGAGAAAAAGCGTGAAAAATGTAAAATCGATAGAAATGTAAAATTGTCGATGTTATGATTTCAGTTAGTTACGGAAAAGCAGGAGATTAGGAAACTCTGGAAGTTGATTGGGAATCCCCGGGTCGGCAGTTCGATTTTTTTCCTTGGTGCCAATAATATAATGGATTTATGGCTAATGCTGTAAATCCTTTTTATTCAACATCGAATTCAGGTGGTGTGTCAAGTTTCGATAGTTGAGCCTGAGTACTTTAGAAAACTTCTTTGGGGAACATTTTAAGTTCGACTTTTTTAAAATGATAATGCGGCAAATATTGAATCACCAATTGCGCAA
>CAZLRK010000187.1:0-7273 GCA_964561845.1 uncultured Desulfobacterales bacterium
TTGAGCCTAACACAGAAATTGGGCAAAAGGGGGCGTTTTGCAAAGGTCTCTTTAAGTGATTCTACCACTCACTACTTGTGTATATTTCTGGTATTTATTTTGAGGCCTGTCAAAAGAACCCATCTTTTTTGGCCTTCCTTCAAAGTGACCTCCTGAGCATTTGCACAAGATACAAGGAAAGGAAAAACATTAGATGGAAGGTTATGTCAAATCGTACAATGAAAAAAAGGGCTTCGGTTTTATAGACACTGAAGAACATGGGACTATTTTTGTTCATAAATCCGGCATTAGGGAATTTGGGCACTTCGGTTTACAAAAGGGTGATCCTGTATCTTTTGACTTAAAAGAAACCTCTAAAGGTAAACAAGCCATCAACTTAAAGCCCCTTAAATCCTGAGACCTTTGCAAAACGCCCCCTTTCGCCCAATTTCTGTGGTTAACGATTAAATAAATAATTGGGATAAATTTATGCAAGTGGTAAAACAGGAAATAAATCGTAAATTGCTACATCTTCTTGCTCTCCTTATCCCAATTGGCATTTTTTATATCCCCAACATTCCCGGTTCTTCCAGTCTTATACCAATAACTTTTCTTGCTTTTTTGCTGCTTGGTTCCTTTGTGATAGAGACTTTACGTTTCAGGTATGAATCAATTCAAAAGATTTATTTTGGTTGTTTCGGTTCCATGCTCAGGAAGGAGGAAAAAAAGATAACAACAGGTTCAACCTATTTTTTCGGCGCTGCATTTATCTGTTCTATTCTATTTTACGATGCCCCGCATATTTCATTCATGTCATTAAGCTTGTTCATTCTCGGTGACGCTGGGGCCGCGCTTGTAGGGCAAAGCCTGGGAAAGATAAAGATAGGTAAAAAAACACTTGAAGGTTCATTGGCATGTTTTTTTCTTTGCATAGCAATGTTTTTTCTTTTTCCGCAAATCCCTCTTCTTCTTGATGGTTGGAAAGGTTCTGTCCCTATGCCTATAATACTAATAACATCGTTTAGCATTGCCCTTTTAGAACTTGTGCCATTAAAAATTACAAAAAATTTGATAATAAATGACAACCTTGCCGTTCCTGTGATTGCAGGCATTATGATGGAACGGCTGTACTCTTTTTTTTGATGAATTCGCCTTTTTCCGAGATAGTCAACTACCACCCTTTGAAGGGGTGGCTTGAGCGATGACCCTAAAAGGATTTTGTTTTTCTCTCACAGAGTTCGCAGAGACGCTGAGTCTTTGATCTGAATCGCTGAGAGGGCGATTCAGACCAAACTGACATCCAGCTGTCGCTGGAGATGTTGACATGATACAATCTATTTTGTTGCTATTCAACCGTCTACGGTTTCGTATACTGTTTGCCACGTAAGTGGCTGAGATTTTTATCTGATTTTGGATACCTGTCCCGCTTGAGCGGGATCAAAAAATCAGATAAATTATTTATCTCTCTGTGATCTCTGTGAACTCTAGCGACCATAGAGAGCGGGCGAGAACAAAACTATAATGTAGCAGTTTAATCCACTCACTTACTCGCATAGCAAAGCTGGAACCACCAGTTAAGCTGGAGGTTTAGGGGATTAATCAACTTGTTGTGCCCATGAATAAATTCAGACAATCATCAATAGAACAAAACTTGCGATTAAGAGCACAAATAATCCAGGCTATCCGCAGGTTTTTTATTAAGAATGACTATCTTGAGGTTGAAACCCCTATACGTATCCCTGCACCTGCACCTGAAACCCACATTGATGCCCAACCTTCAGGCAACAGGTTTCTGCAAACTTCACCGGAATTATGTATGAAACAACTCCTTGCATCCGGATATCCCCGTATATTCCAAATCTGCAAGTGTTTTCGTCAAAATGAAAGGGGAAATAAACATCTTCCCGAACTTACCATGCTTGAGTGGTACACTGCCGGAAAAGACTATAGAGATATGATGAACCAATGTGAGGATTTGATAGGTTTTGTTACCGAATGCAACGGCTTAAAAGATTCCATTACCTATCAGGGCAAACACATTGATCTAACAAAACCATGGTTCCGCATGTCTGTGACCGATGCATTTGACAGGTTTGCTTCCATATCCATGGAACAGGCAATTTTAATAGGCAAGTTTGACGAAGTCATAGCAAGTGAGATAGAACCCCGCCTTGGACAGAAAAAACCACTTTTCCTTTATGATTATCCTGCTTCCAGCGGGTCTCTTGCAAAGCTTAAACCTAATAATAATTTGCTTGCAGAACGATTCGAGCTTTATATTGGCGGCCTTGAGCTTTGCAATGCTTTTACCGAGCTTATTGACCCTGATGAACAACGAAAACGGTTTGAAAAAGAATTAACCTGCCGGAAGCGATCAGGAAAACAAGTATATCCAATGCCGGAAGCATTTTTAGAAGCCCTGAAGTTTATGCCGGAGGCCACTGGTAATGCTCTGGGAATTGACAGACTTGTTATGCTCTTTGCTGATACAACAAGAATTGATGATGTTGTGGCTTTTATGCCGGAAGAGTTGTAGTGCAAAAGATAAATACTTACTGTAATTGAGTGATAACGCTCAGTTGAAAGTTATTTGTTATTTGTTATTCGTTACTCGGGCGAATATAAATTAATATTCTGTATTTCCTTCAAAAGTGAGAGTTGATTCTGTTTATATTTCACCTAAAACCAATAACCATTAACCAATAACGAATAACACCTAATTGTGTTTTTGCTCAATTAGGGTTTTACACCTGAAGCTTTTCTGATTTTAACATATAGGCCAGCACAATACCCGACACAAAACCGGAGGCAAGGTTCGACGCAAGTGTTATACCTAAAATTATTAATGCCACAAAAAGATCTTTTCTTGCTCTTAAATCCATGATGGTTAGCGCAAGCTGACTCCCTGCAAAAAGAAGCAATACTCCCAGAATAGACATGGGCATCAGATAAAAAATCGAAAGCATACGACTGCCGAATAAAACAACCAGGAGAATAAATATAAAGCCGATCATAAGATTTGAACCGGCTGTTCGCGCACCGAAACGATATTGTGCCGCAAGGCCTCCTGCGCCGTGGCATAAAGGCATACCTCCAAACAGGAAGCTCAAGAAATTACCAAGGGCCATACTGATACATAAAGCCCGGTGGGTAACTTTTTTCGACTTCTCTTTAAAATACTTTCTTGAAAGATCGGCATCGGCAATCACTGCATTGCCTATTGTCATAGGAGTTTGCGGAAGGACCAGCGCAAACAGCGCAAAAGCAAAATCAGCTTTACAGGGAAAACTAAAAGGCATGAATTCGGGAAAATTGATGCTTATTCTCAACTTGTCAAGACCTTCATGGGTGCCTATAATCAGCCCGATAATCAAACCTGCAAAGACAACCAAAAGACCCGCGGGAAGCTTCTTATTCTCCAATAGTATAAGCGTTAGGACAACACCACAAACTCCTATAATTATACCAATTGGAATGGGCCCCACATTCTGCAAAGCAAGGTAGGGCTCGGCTGATTGCTGAAGGACCTGAATCGTGGAAGTGCCCAGCATGAATTTAATGCCCTGGGCCATCAACAAAGTGCCGGTTGAAAGCTGAACACCCCTTACTACGGACTTGGGAATGTATTTGCCTATTACTGTAATTGCGCCGGACACGCCGATTACTATAAGCAGCAATCCCATTAAAAGCCCGGAAGCCAGAATTTGTGATGCGCTCATAGCCGTTGCAATGGCATAGGCACCGATTACTTTCATGGGTTGCACAGGTGTAGTAACGCCGAAATAAAGACCTGACAGGATATAAAAAAGACCGACCGTTATAAAAAGGCCCGAAGGATTCAAGCCGTTTATTAAAATCATACCTATTGCTATGGGAAGAAGAGTACCCAGATCTCCCAGAGAACCCGCAAATTCCAACCGATTAAATTTATATTGATTATCCATTTTTTACTTTACTGTATACCTGTCCATAGATTGTCGGTATAAAAAAATGAAGCTCCCAAGCCCAATCGCCATAATGATCGCCCCTAATGAAAAAGCCTGGCGAAGTTGAAAAATATCCATCATCAATCCTGCAAGGAAAGATCCGGCAAGCATCCCTAAGCTGTGCCCCATGGTCAAAAGCGCCATTATAGATCCCATGGCGCCCATTCGATTCCCTTTTAACACCGCTATTGCCATTAGTGCTGGCATTGATATGCCGCCACCAAACCCAAATATGATACTTGCTACTATCAGATCCGAAAAACCGTTTGCATGTTGATATGAATAAACAGAATAAGCCGTAATAACTCCCCCGATAATAACCATCATTTTTTTATTAACCCTGTCAGCCAGCAAGCCCATGGGAGTTTGTATAGAACCACTGATAAAAACGCCTAACATAATAAGTATCCCAATCGATGAGCTGGATAGTGAAAACTCTGAATCGGATAGGATTGGTAAAAATCCCCAGATGATTCCAATACAAACGGTAAAAGTAAATCTGAATAAAAAAAGTCCGGCTATTGTCCTGTCGCTAAGAATCTGTTTCCATTCTACAGGAGGCCTCTTTTTATAAACGACCCGTTCCGATTTTGTGGGCGGAAGCAGAAAGAAACTTAATAAAAAGCCTACAAGCGCAAGAACGCCCATTATTAAAAAGGAAGTTTCAAGACTGAAACGGTCATTTATTAATCCACCGATCAATGGGCCTACGCTCAGGCCGAAAAACAAAGACATGTTAAACATGCCCATTGAAAAACCTTCAGAACCTTCCGGGGTTATATCCCCCACGTATGCCTGGACAACGGGTATTATCATTGCAGACGTGATACCTTGAATGAATCGAATTATTATCAGAGTTTCAACATTATTTGAAAAGACAAAAGCAACAGAAATTATGGCATAGGAAAATAGACCTGTAACAATTAGGGGTTTGCGTCCTTTCTTGTCTGAAAGTCTGCCAAAATAGGGAAGAAAGATTGTTCTTGATATGGCAAAGGCGCCAAATATCAACCCTATATATATACCGCTTGCACCCAGATCATGGGCGTAGACCGGCAATAACGGTATAACAATCCCGACACCTGTAACAGTGACAAATATTGAAAAGAAAAGGGTGCCGAAAATTTTTTTATTTAGTTTTTCCACGCCGGAGGTTCCTTTAAAACCTTTTTCTCAAGTTTCGCACCCCTATTTTTACAGTAAACAGAGTTCGATGGTAACCGTTCAGTGGTTCAAGGTTCAGCGTTCAAAGGTATCGCAGCGTCTGAGCTTCCGAGCTAATCAATTTGGGGACATTTGATTAAGCGTTCTCGGTGAAGCGGAGCGTAAAAATTGAAGCTGTTTGAGTCCCGAGCTCAGCGAGGTCGAGTTCTTTAATTTTAGCTCAGCAAACCATAGAACGCTTCAAATGAGCCCACGATTAGATCGGAAGTTCTGACGCTGGTCAATCGGAACATGTTTTTAAAAAGCGCAATGGAATATTATTTGTTATATCCCAAATATTGGGCCACACGGTACGCCGTAATTGATATCGCCTATCGCTAAAATACATTTCCTGAATTAACTTTAAATTATACCTATAAATCGTATTTGGTACTTGCCCCGCATAGTTTTAGGGGTGCGAAACTTGAGAAGTTATTTTTGCATAAGCTCTAAGGTCGACTCGACAATATCTCTTATCTCTTTTAACCTTTCCTCCGACATGGCCTCAAAACGAAGTACAAGGACAGGCTGGGTATTAGATGCTCGCACAAGACCCCATCCATCGTCAAACAAGACACGAGCCCCATCTATATCGATAACATCGTAACGCTCTTGGAAATATTTTGTTGTCTTTTGAACCACATCAAACTTTTTGTCATCCGGACATTCTACGCGTATTTCAGGTGTTGTGTATGTTTCAGGAACGTCCGATAGAAGATCGGACATAGTCCTTCCCGTATCAGCGATTATCTCAAGAAGCCTACAAGACGCATAGACAGCGTCGTCATAACCAAAATAGCGATCTGCAAAGAACATATGTCCACTCATCTCTCCTGCAAGTTCAGCTTTTTCTTCTTTCATCTTCTGCTTTATCAGAGAATGTCCGGTTTTCCACATGATAGCCCGGCCTCCATGCTTCTCGATATCATCATACATTGTCTTTGAACATTTTACTTCGGATATGAATGTAGCGCCGGGTTTTCTGGACAAAATCTCGCGCGCGAATATGATCATAAGCTTATCGCCAAAGATAATATTTCCTTTTTCATCCACCACACCAATACGGTCGCCGTCACCATCATAGCCGATCCCGATATCCAGCTTCTTTTCTCTAACCAGTGCAATCAATTCTTCCATGTTTTTCAGAACGGTTGGATCAGCTTCATGATTCGGGAATCTGCCGTCCATATCGCAATACAGATCAAAGACCTCACATCCCAGACCCTTGAGAATGGGAAGAGCAGCAATACCGGCTGTTCCGTTTCCGGCATCAATACCTACTCTTAATGATTTTGTCAGATTGATGTTATTAATTACAAAATCTATATATGGGGATAAAATATCGTAGGTCTCAACAACCCCTCTACCTTCTATAAATTTCTTTTCATCTATTATATGAAAAATTTCCTTTATCTGTTTGCCATGTACGGAGTCATATCCGCTGCACATTTTAAAGCCATTGTATTCACGCGGGTTATGACTGGCTGTTATCATCACATTACCTTCCTTTTCCAGATGACGGATGGAAAAATAAGATGCAGGAGTGGGGCAAACACCGATATCAACAACATCACAACCGGTTGAAGTTAACCCATGAATCAGCTTTTCTGAATAAGAATCAGAAGTCTCTCTACAGTCGCGTCCTACTGATATTTTTTTGTTACCCTGCCTTTGAAGATAAGTCCCTATTCCTTTACCGATAAGAATCACATCTTCTTCGGTCATATCTTTGCCGGCAATTCCCCTGATATCATATTCTCTAAACATTTCCGGATTCATGGTATTCTCCTTTGTAAATACTAAATTATAACAAATTTCAGTACTTGTATATGACGGTTTTGTAAAAAGTAATAAATTTTCCTTTGCGAATGTTTTAAGTTTAAGGTTTTAGGTTTTAAGTATCTGTAAATAATTGTAATACCAAAACTTTGAACTCAAAACTTAAAACCTCAAACGTGATGAATTCGACTTTTTACGAATTCATCATATATAATAAACTGATATAAAAGTAAAGAATCTATATCCAAAGGATCAACCTTTTTAACTATTCTTTTTCTTGAATTCCGATATAAGGATCAAAAAAAATGCATATTTTTTCAAAAATA
>CAZLRK010000188.1:0-7241 GCA_964561845.1 uncultured Desulfobacterales bacterium
GAAGCTTTAGCGCTATCCTCGAAATACTCAATGTATGCCTGTGGTTAAAATTTAAGCCTGCCTTGAACTTGAACAAAATTGAATATTTTTCAAATGTCTCGATGCGAAACTTGAGTAAATAATTCTTCTGGTGTTTAATAGCTACCGGTTTGAGATTTTCTTGTTCAGATAAAGTTGCAAGGCTTTATCTGTTTCCGGATCGATGAGTGTCTCCGGACAATTTTGCAGGATTTCCTTGTATTTTCTGTTTGCCCTGACAACAACATCTTCGGATCCCTGTTCTTCCCATTCTTCATATGAGCCGCAGAACGAAATTGTTGGCGACCATAATTCTTTACAATGTTCAAAGGTGTTTGAGTGAAGGAGATACGAACCGGTCTGCGCCACTTCCTTTATAACATCAACGGACATAGCCTCTTCTGAAGTGTCCATTCCCTTCATAACACGAAGAACTCTACTGATCATCTCTTCATCAATGATAATTTTTTCATAGCAAGTGGTCAGGATCGAATCTAACACACCAAAACATTCATTGAGTACGTTGGCACCAGCCATCATCAGCATAAAGAAATTTTGCATGGTTTCATATCCCGCCTGGCAATCTACGATTTTGGCATCCGTAAGACCTGCCATGCACCTGCACGGTATGTCATATAGCTCTTTAGTTAACTGTATTCCAGCAATATTGATTAGATTAGATTCGGGTGATCCCGTCATATAGCTGGCGGTTCTCATATTGGGAACTGCAGATCCCGGTGAATAAACATAGGGTGTTCCGGGGCTGATAAGCTGAGTCAGGACAAGTCCTGCCAGCAATTCCGCGTTCAGCAGCACCGTTGTTCCCATCAAACTGATTGGGGCTGTTAGCCCTGCCATGGCGCAAGTAAGGGCTATTACAGGTTGTCGATGCTTTGCATAGGCCAGAAGCGACTCGCATGTTAATGAGCCGTAACTTAACGGGCTTAACGGACAAATCGATAGCCCGATGCTTGGTCGATCAAGAAGAAAATCTTTTTGCCCCATGGCTATTTCCAGCATATCAAACGTCTCACGGACTTGCGCTTGTGTTCCCTCGGTTCCCATCAAGGGCTTATCAGCATGTTTCAGTAATTGATAAATTACTTTTAGGTGGCGATCTTTTTTATCAATATCACTCGGCTCAACCCCAACCTGTCCTATTATGTTATAAACCTTGCTGGTCTGGCCAAGTTTGTAACAATTGATTAGATCCGCCATTTTACCGAGTCTTCGTCCATTGTCCAAATCCTGAATAAAGATGGTACCGCCATTTAGCGCCACATTTGTTCTATCTTGCTCTCCGCCCATGAATACCGAATTTGACTGATTTCTTGCCCACCATTTGAATGAATTCGGAACGGTTTCCAATGCATTTTCAAGCATTTTTCTTGAAATATAGACAACCTCATTATCTACTTTTGCCCCATGTTTTTTAAAAATGCTTGTCGCCTCTTCCAATCGAAAGGCCACTCCGGTTTCTTCCAGCACCTTTACGGTTGCTTCATGAATCCTATCCAGGTCATTCTTGGATATCATTTTTAACTTATTTTCTATAGGCATCGACATTCCTCCATATTTTATTTTAATAGATAGACCTTAATTTTACAAGTTAGGACCATAAATTCAATCTATCATTAGAGGCTCTTTACAAATCTTAAATATCTTTTGCAATGAAATTTTTATTGTTTCTGCATTTTTTTATTGACAATATGAACAAATTCATTTTATATATGAATTCATTCAGAATATATTTATATTCACGGGATCATGTAAGTAAAGAATTCCCCGCAAAACGGGACAAGCAAAGCTCATAGGGCCAGGCTTTGTTGGCCCCATAGGGGACTTCAGGGCTCCTGACCCGGCGTAAATCTGAATGCAACATATTCTATTAAACACTGAACTATGAACTAAAATAAAAAATGAACGTCCAACATCGAATGACTGTACACCTTCGGTGTTTCAATTTTATAATTTAATGGAGCGAGCAGACTTCGCCATAGTGGCTACGACGGCTGAAAGCGATATCCTTATTCGACGTTCGACGTTGAGCGTTCGATGTTCGATGTTCAAATCGTTGCAACTGAAATTACAACCAAGCTTTCATAACACCTTGAAAATACATACACAGATCAGGAGTTCTGAACTTAAACAAAAAGACATTAACTATTCACAATTAGCAATTGATTATTAATAATTAATTGTTAAGTTATCGCTTATGCCCCGGAGAACAGAGGGGTTCAGGACTCAATAAAATAGGAGAAAGAAATGAGAAAAGTTGCTGTAGTCGGCACCGGCCACACCAAATTTATGTTTGACTCGCCAAAGTCTGAAGTAGAGATGCTTGCCGAAGCATCCATGGATGCCATCCGGACATCCAATTTAAATTCTAAAGATATACAGGCCATTTTTTGCGGTAATGTTTTGGGAGATTTTTCCGAAGGACAGGGTATGATTCAGTCCTACCTTGCCGATGATATCGGATGTTTCAACGTACCGGCCACTAGGTTTGAAGGTGCGTGTGCTTCCGGGACCATGGCAATAAGGGATGCCTATATGTGGGTCGCTTCGGGTTTTTATGACATTGTTTTAGCGGGAGGCGTGGAAAAAGCAACTGCAATGGGCACGGCACTGGCAACACGAACTTTTGCCATGTTTCATGATGCTCGTTATGAATACCCGGCAGGTTTTACTTTTCCTGCATTTTTTGCCATGCTGTCTCATCTTTATTCTCATAAATATCGCATACCATTAGAGAAACTCAAAGAACAAATGGCGATGATATCGGTTCAATCTCATCAATATGGCAAAAAAAACCCCAATGCACAGTTTCAAAAGGAAATCACTTTAGATCAGGTGCTAAAAGGCTTTATGGTAACGACGCCTTTACAACTACTGGATTGCTGTCCTTTTTCCGATGGAGCAGCTGCGGTTGTGATTGCTTCAGAAGAAATAGCTAAAAAGCTGACCGACAAGCCGGTTTATTTTGCCGGCATCGGTCAGGCTTCGTCAGGCAAGCTCAGTGCTCAATACAAATACCTGCCAAGATTGAGGGCTCGTGATGTATCGGTTAAGCAGGCTTATAAAATGGCCGGTATAGGGCCGGATGACGTTGACGTTTGTGAACTTCATGATTGCTTCAGCATTGCAAGCATAATAGCTGCAGAAAGTCTTGGTTTTGCAGAATTCGGAAAAGGGGGCAAGCTTTGGGAGAGGGGTGAAGCCAAAATTGGGGGAAAAATACCTATCAACATTTCCGGAGGATTAAAATCCAAAGGACACCCAATCGGCGCTACCGGAGCATCTCAGGTTTATGAAATCGCACACCAGTTGAGAGGTGAACTTGTTGATCAAGAAAGACAAGTAGAGGGAGCCAAGATAGGCCTTGTTGATACCTTAGGAGGAGACGGAATAATTGTTAACTTGATTCTAAGGGCTGATTGATGTCTTTCGGAGGCAATTAATATGGAATATAAACTTGATTATAGAACATACAGTGAGGCTCTAAAGAAGAACAAACTGCTGGGTTTGAAGTGCACTGATTGTGGGACCGTTACATGTCCGCCTAAAATGACATGCCAGGAGTGTTCCGGCCATAATCTGGAAATTGTTGAATTGAGCGGCAAAGGAAAAATAGTGACCTTTACTACAACGTATGTGGCGCCGCTGGGGCGAGAGGTTGAAGCTCCTTATACCATCGTAATGGTTGAGCTTGAAGAAGGTCCATGGATAGCCGGCAATTTGGTTGATATCGATCCGAACAAGGTCAACATGAATTTGATCGGAAGGAAGGTAAAAGCAGGATATAAGGTCTTTCCGGGAGACAGATACTCAGCAGGTGAGACGGCAAGACCCCTGTTCAGTTTCATAATATAACCCCAATTGAGTAAAAAATCAATTGGGAGTTATTCGTTATTTGTTATTCAGCCGTCGTAGCCTGCGGCTACTATGGCGAAGTCGGCTTGGTTAATGGTTTAAAAGGAATAATATCCGTTTTGATATTTTATCAATCATAGATCAATAAAATGGAACGATCATCAAATTCTAATAACTAATAACAATTAACGCCTAATTGAGCATATTGTTCGCTCAATTAGGGTATAAGGATGAAAAAAGATGGATTTTAGTCTCACAAAAGAACAAAAAATGATCCGGGATGAAGTACGAAATTTTGCCAAAAAGGAGATAGCTCCCAGGGCCGAGGAAATGGAAAGAACCGGAGAATACCCTTATGATCTCATGGATAAGATGGCAGACCTCGGGCTTATGGGAATCCCTTTCCCTGAAGAGTATGGTGGAATGGGCGGTGATTGGGTGAGCACACACCTTGCCATCGAAGAAATATCCAGAGCAGACATTACTCTGGGTGCACTTCTAGATGTAACCACCGGCATAGTCGCTCAAGAACTTTTTGTCTTTGGAACGGAAGAACAAAAGCAGAAATGGCTGATTCCCATCGCCCAGGGGAATAAGATTGGTGCCTTTGGACTTACAGAACCGGATTCAGGTTCAGACGCAGGCGCTTTGAGCACTACCGCTGTTCTAAAAGGTGAAGAATGGATTTTAAACGGCACAAAGCAATTCATCACAAATATCGGACTTGATAATGCTTCGCTGGTTATCGTTGCAGCAAGTGTTAAGGAAAACGAGCAGGAAGATATTATATCGACCTTTATCGTTCCGAAAGATGCCCCAGGATTTAAATTGGGTAAAAAATACAGAAAGATAACATGGCATGCATCTGCAACCCATGAAGTGATCCTGTCTGATTGCAGAATTCCGAGAGAAAATCTACTGGGTGATCCTATTCGTGGCTTTGCCCAGCATCTTGCTGTTCTTGAAACAGGCAGAATCAGCACCGCCGCTATAGCAGTGGGCTTAGCTCAAGCATGCCTGGATGAAGCCTTGCGTCATGCCCGAGGCAGACATCAGTTTGATCAACCCATTTTTAACTTCCAGGCCATTCAATTCAAACTTGCGGATATGGCGGTATCCATCGAACTGGCCAGAAATCAATATCTCAAGGCTGCCTGCCTCAAAGATCAGGGGAAAAAGCACAGTTTTGAGGCCACCGTAGCCAAATTATATGCCACGGAAATGGTGGAAAAGGTGGCAAGCGATGCCTTACAGATTCACGGTGGATATGGATATATGGAGGAATATCCAGTGTCTCGCTATTATCAGGGGGCCAAACTCTTACAGATAGTGGAGGGAACATCAGAGATTCAAAGGTTGATCATTGGAAGAATGCTTGCCAAAGGATCATTAACTTGATTTGGACAAGCCGGTCAAAGTGCAACGGACTTGTGTGCCTTAGGCGTAGATCCCGCTTTGTCGGGGAATAGTTAATCGTTATTGGTTATTGGTTATTAGTTTAAGTTCTATTTCATCATTCCATTAACGAATAACAAATAACCAATAACTTTGAACTGCAGATTGCCACGGAAGAATCACTCAACGGTATCATTTATGCTCCGCTTAATCCCTTGGGTGATAACTTCAAAGGCAAGATCTAGCGTTTCTTTCATGTATCTCTTCTCAGGATCAAGGGCGGTTTTGCTTTCTTCCCAAATAACCATCCCTGAAAATATACTCCAAACAATATCTGCAATGGCAATGGAATTTTTATTTTTGAACTTTCCCTGACGGATTCCATATTCAAAGATCCTCGCAATGCTTCTAAGGGCTCGGCGTGAAAAATGTTTTATCTCCGAAGCAAGTTCAGGGGACAATTCTTTGAAGAGTTGGCTTGTCTGGAAGTTAAATACGTTTAAAAGGAGCAAAGGATCAGATTCATATATACCGTATAACACTTTCTTTAAAGCGTTAATTTTCTTTTCAGGATTTCGCTCGTCCCTGTCATCAATTTGCTCTAATCTTTCGAGCAGATGTCCTAGATCCCTAACGCCAAGAGAACCGTAAAGCTCGTCCTTATTTTTAAAGTAAAGATATAAAGTTGAAGGACTTAATTCGACTTCACGGGCAATATCTTCCATGGTCGTTGCACTAAAACCCTTGGAATTGAAGATCTTTTTAGCTGCATCCATGATTTGATGACGGCGTTCTTTTTTTTCGCGTTTTTTTCTTTCTGCTATGCCCATTTTTTTAAATGAATTTATTTATTAAATGACAACATAAATTAAATATAATTTGGAATAGCTCATTAGTCAACAAATAGTTGAGCAGTCGGGGAGTTTTTCTCTTTTATCTCCAGTTTAAGCGGAATGGGTGATCGTCACGAAACGCATACACTGTCTGAAGGTATTAGGAATCGTTAAGAAAGAAATACGAGTCCTTATACATGAGTTTGTATGTTCTTCGTGACGATTATCCATGGAGCGATTGAATAAAAAAACTCCCCGACTCCTCAAATAGTTAGTTCAAAATTTATCAAAATCGTTAAAATAGGATTTTCATAGCAATAAGAGTCAAAAATAAAAATATTGACTTCAATGAAGTACTAAAATATTAAATTTAACTTATTAAACCTCTTCAATAAGAAAGGAAGCCTATGTCTCGACAAAAAAATAAAAAATTTAGTGAAAAACACGGACCTGATGCAAAGCCTAACAGCTTAATTAAAGACAAAATTCTAAAAAATATTAAAAATGATGAACTTTCCTGTGCCGTCGCATTTGAGATTGCAAAGGATTTGCAGGTTGCTGCCGGTGAAATCGGCGTGACCCTTGATCTGTTGAATTTCAAACTAAACAAATGCCAGCTTGGGTTGTTTGGCTATAAGCCAAACAAAAAGATTGTAAAATCTCAAAGTCCTATAAACAAAGACTTAAAGGATGCAATCTCTAATGCTCTGGTTGATGGCAAACTGACATGCAAAAGTGCCTGGGACATTGGATCCGGGTTTAATGTACATAAAATGACAGTTAGTGACACCTGCGAAGCAATGAACATTAAAATAAGTAGATGTCAGCTGGGAGCGTTCTAGCCCGCATTGCGTTCTAACCCGCATTTCATAAAAGAAACAAAAAGAGTCAATATTTTGAGTTTATTTAAAAAAATTATAGTTCTTTTATTTATTTCTTTTTTCTTTTTATCCGGATGTGAAAAGAAACCCAAGTTTAATACTCTTGAAGATATATTAGAAACTGGTGAAATTACGGTTATCACCCGTAACAATGCACATTGTTATTATTTCTACAGAGACCAGGCCATGGGCTTTGAGTATGATCTTGCAAAAGCTTTTGCAGATTATCTTGGAGTAAAAC
>CAZLRK010000189.1:0-7093 GCA_964561845.1 uncultured Desulfobacterales bacterium
AGGCAGCGGTCTGCAAAACCGCTATTCACCAGTTCGAATCTGGTTGCCGCCTCCAGTCAAGTAAGAGGCCTTTGAAAATGGGGGCGTTTTCGAAGGCCTCCCTAAAGGGTTTGCAAGTAATACAAAGCTTGCAAGCCCTTTTTTATTTGTATGAGTATAAATCACCTGTACAAAAAGTTGTACAAAATGCACCTGCAAAAGGGTGGCAAATGAGGTTGGTCATTATCCGGTAGGCAAAATATTCAGGCAGATGCATCGGATTGGATAGACTGAATAGCGTTCTGTGCTGCATGAACTAAGAATGACGATCTGGACATACCACGTTTTTTAGCAGCGGCATCGATTTGTTTTAGAGTCATTTCAGGTACGGTAACATTTACCCTGACAGTACGGGGTTTGGCATCAGGCACCGAAACGACCAAATAAGCGATAGCATTGACGTAATCGGGATCGCCCATGATTTCTTCAAGGTTGGAGGGATCAGGCAATTGCTCGCCGTCTTCGAACATACCTTTGACATGAAGGGCGAGAGCCTCCTGAGCCATATCTTTGGCTTCATCGATATTTTTTCCAGCGGTGATGCATCCGGGAAAATCCGGAAACGATACGCCGAAATCTGTCTTGGCCTCTTTATGAACGATAGCAATATAGTTTGCCATGGCAATACCTCAACTAAATTTAATACCTGACTGGCGCTCGATACTTTTTAATGTGCCAATCGGTATGTCTTTTTTGGGATGTGGAACGGTGACACGCCCTTTGCGCTCTGGATGCCGAAATTGGGTGTGAGAGCCGGATTTCGCAATTTCGTACCAATCATTTTGCTTAAGGATTTTGATAATTTTCCGGCTATCCATAGTGTGTATTAATACACACTATGAAATGATTTGTCAATATTAATAATTTTCCAGATAACATTTTGCTTGCAGTAGAATGCATCTATAGCCGTGTCGCTGAAGCGCACGTAGCCAGCGGAGAGAATTCATGAGACATCAGTAATCGTACGAATGCCATAATTTGTTTGCAATAAATGACTTGCAAAACTGTGACGAAACGTATGATCGGTCGCGCGCTTTTAGGATGTAAGTTGGTGAGTACACTCATTCTGATATTAACATAGATATCATACTGCAAATTAAATAAGAAGAAAGTTGCTTCCTATCCATAAACATTTGCAACCCGCCGTTTTCTATGTTAATAATATCTGAAAAGTTGGTGTCAGAAAATTTTATTTTTTAGATCTCAACTTGTAATAAACTCTTTGAAGAATGGGGGCTTTTGCTGGATAAAACAAGGCGTTATATAGGAGTATCTCCTATTCCAAAGTTTTTACCGGATAGATAAGAATAAGTGTACTCAGTAAACAACGTTATGAACCTCATGGTCATTGAACCTGCCGGTACAATAAATACAGGTGATGCAGGTGGTGATATGACTGTGGAGGAAGTTCCTTGGATATAGGCTTGAGGAGGTCTTTATGATAAACCAGATACTGCTTTATATTGCATCATTATCTTTGGTCATTTGGGGAGTCGCTCATTTATTTCCCACAAAGTCAGTAGTCAAAGGATTTGGTGAAATATCTATCGACAACAAGAGAATCATAGCGATGGAGTGGATCATTGAAGGTATAGCCCTTATCTTCATTGGAGTTGTCGTCTCCTCTGTGACATACATTGATCATACACATGTAATCTCAAGGGTTGTCTACAGGCTTTCCTTTCTGATGCTCAGTGCTCTAACAGTTATATCCATATTTACAGGCGCCAGAATCAACTTTTTACCGTACAAACTATGCCCGGTGATTTTTATCTCCGCTTCCATCTTGATAATATTAGGGTGTTATATCTGATAAGCAAAGATCAATACTTATGACAGGTATTACAGTAATAATAGGGGACGCGACTTAATCGACAAGGTATCATTTCATCCTTGACAGATGTTCCCGTTGTGTGTATAATAGGAACAATATTTCAAAGGAGGATATCATGCCTAAAACACGCTTAAATATCAGTCTTGACCAAGATCTGGTCGATTTTATCAAGATATATATTAAAGAAAATCGAACAACAATCGCTGACGTTATTACACAGTTTGTCCTCGCGCTCAAGCGGCAAGCACAAGGGGATAGCATGGAAATTATACTTTCCAACCCTGACTTTCACAAAGCAATACTCGACACTCAGTCCCGGCTTCGTGGCGGGACAGGTAAATGGCATACCTTTGAAGAAGTTTTTGGCGACTGATGGAAGCAAAATTCGAAAAGGCATTCTTAAAAGGTGTCAGAAAACATGCCAGCATAAAGAAACAGGTTGAACAGAAAGTTCGCCAGATTATGGAGCTTCCCGTTGAACTTGGTGAACCTCTAAAGGGGAGTTTGCGAGGATTTTACTCCTGCCCTGTCAAACGCAACTTCATCATCATCTATTTGTATTGTGAGGCATGTCGTAAAAGAGGAGACGCTGAGTTCGTTGCCTGTTCCGATTGTTCCGATACTTCTGATGAAACAATTAAGTTTGTATTAGTGGGGCCTCATGATGAAGCATACAATATGAAATAATACCTATTGTTTCACAGGTAGTTAACACTTTTAAAATAAAAGAAACATTAGAAAGACAGCTGTTAAAAGATGGATTTAGTTTGGTCCTTCATACCCTATTGATAAAACATGATAATTGATGAGAAAAGGGGGGATTATGAAAAAAAGAATGATTATTCTAATACTGGTGATTGCATTTTTTACTTTTCCAGGAATGGGATTGGCAGAAAATCATGAAAGGGATAATTGGTATATCGGCTTTGGTTTAGGTACTTTTTTTGGCGCTAGCTATGGAATAGATGGCCAGGAAATAACTTTTGATGAATGGCTGGAAGGCTTAGAAAAAGGTCCCAAGACTTCCTTAAATTTTAAGGTTGGAGCCACCCTTAGCCCTAAAACACTGGTAGATTTTGATGTCACCGCCGTAAGCCAGACAGGTTCACTTAGTTGGATGGATAAAAGTATCCAGATCAACAACTATTTTTTAATGCTTACACATTTTCCCAAAGAGGAAGGTTTTTTTATAAGAGCTGGTGGTGGATTATCTAACATGATGGTTGAGATTGATACCGTTTTTGGTAGTGCTTCGGAAACTTATGGCGGTTTTGGTATTATAGGTGGAGTTGGTTATGCCTTCTGGCTGGGTAAGAGCTTCAATCTGACATTGAATCTTGATCATTCGAGGCAGTTCTATTCTGATGAAAATGGACCTGATAACTCCCAATTTACGAGTTTCTATGTGGGTTTTGACTGGTATTAAGGGTCCTATATTGCCTCTTTCAAGCACAAAGCTCACAAATTTAATAAGCGTGTTAACTCAATGGCCTACAGTCTTTAGCCGGTAAGTCATTGAGTTATTACAATAAAGAGAAATTTTAAAATTTATCGTGACAGGTTGTCTTTGCGCAGTTCAGCGGCTACGTCTTCCAGACCCAGTTCACAAAGCTTGTAATCCTTTTGCAGACCGGAATCCACGTCCCAACCACGTAGACGGTAATATTCATCTTTCATTAACTCAAACTGTCCCTTATCTATAACGGAATTTTTCCTTGTAACCGGTTGTTTGTCCGGGCCTGGGACCAAAAGGTCAGGGTTTAGAAATGCTTCTTCGACGGGTGTCGAAAAGCAGAAATCAGGTAGTGTATCACCTTCACGGCCGTATCTTCGATCCCTGATAATATTGGAACGCTGCATGTTGGAAATGCGCTCTCCCAGATTATTAAGGCTGCCTTTATCATGGGGAACGCCGGTAACGGCAAACAAAATTTCGGCAACGATTTCAGGACGGAATATCTCAATGGCGCTGGGGTGCCATGTGAAATGGCAGAGTATAGCACTATCTTTTACGGAAAGACGATCTTGCACCATCTTTGCAGCCATGGTTTTATCTTGATATGTGGTGAAATCTGCAGCGAAACGGCTGCCCCAGAAATGTTTGGCAATGGAATCAACAACTTGAGAACTAATTTGAGGTTTTTTAGTTCCCAGCCACCTGAGCACTGTCCCTCCTATTTCGCTTGTCATTGAATTGGGCTGTCTTGGCTCCAGGGCAAACAGCAATGAGTTTGCAATATAAATTCGAGGCAAATAGTAAGCAAAGGTGCCGTCGCTTGCCACATGATCACCAAGCAACTCTTCAGCGTTTGAGCCGAGCATTTGAGCCGCACGGACCGGACCTTCAGCTAAAACAGCGCCAAAACCTTCTCGAAAAGCAATTTTTCTCAACAGTTCCTGGATGAATTCAAGACTGCCCGGCTTGGATAACGGTAATTCGGTTTTCTCTTCGGAAAGCAAACCATGTCTATGACAGCGTAAAAGCCAATCTAATATAACCGTAACAACATTCGTATCCAATCCGTAATCGTCACATAATCGATTGGCAATAAAAGGAACTTCATTCAATTCTCCATAATATTGGATTGCAGAATCTTCATAAAAGGGACCTGAAGCACACATGTACTTCCCCTTCTTTCCATTCGCCATTTTCATTACATAACGGTCACATCCATCGATACAACCAAAACAGATTTGTCTTTTCACTTTGGCGCCTTGTGGAGGTGAAGGGAATTGCAGGGGTTGACTCTTTTTCAATTCTCTAAGAAACTTGGAAAGCGTTTTCAGTTTTTCAGGATGGGCTGGAAGCGGCTTTTTTGCCCCCAAAACGGCTATGGCTTTAAGCTTCTTTGATCCCATCACTGCTCCAAAACCTGCAGCTCCGCAAGAGTCATCTTCCGCTAGAACAGTTGCAAAAGAAGCTAAATTTTCTCCAGCCTGACCAGTGCTTAATAATCGAATGTTCTGTCCCAGCTCTTTTTTAATAATTTCTCTTACCTGAACCGCCCCTTTACCCCACAATTGTCTTGCGTCCCTAAATTCGCATGTGCCATCGTGAATGAAAAGATACATCGGTTTATCTGCCACACCGCTGATTATTAAGGCATCTAAACCTGCGAATTTTAAATATGCCCCCCAACTTCCCCCGAAGTTTGAGTAGCTGTAAGTTTGTGGCGTAATTGCCGGTGATTTGGAGCAGATTGTCCAGCGAGAACCCGCCAAACCACCGAACCCTGCTAAAGGCCCTGTAGCTATTATAATGGGATTCTCCGCATCTAATGCTCCTTTTTCAGGAGCAGCTAGTTCCCAGTAAAGGCGAGATGCAAGCCCCCGGCCTCCAAGGAAAGCTTCAGTATAGTTTGTGATGGAAATGTTTGCATAAGTTAATTTTGATAGATCACAATGTAAAATAGATCCGGCGTATCCGTGCATTTTAATCCTCTTCCAGGGTTGATGTGTCACCAAGTGGCAAGCCAAGTTCTTTGGCCTTTAACAGCCTTCTCATGATCTTTCCGCTCCTTGTCTTGGGTAATGAATCCGTGAACTCAATTTCGCGAGGAGTAGCAGCACTGGAGAGCCGTTTTTTGGCAAATTTGTGGATGTCCAGTCTTAATTCTTCTGTTGCCTCGTAACCGACTTTCAAGGAAACAAACGCCTTGATAACCTCCATGGCAATGGGATCCGGTTTGCCGATAACACCGGCTTCTGCCACTGCTGGATGTTCTATCAAAAGCGACTCTACCTCAAAAGGGCCGACGAGATGGCCGGCTGTGTTAATTACGTCGTCCGCGCGACCCACAAACCAAAAATAATTATCTTCATCTCTTTTTGCCTTATCACCGGTAATGTACCATCCGTTTTTAAATCGAGATTCATACATTTCTTCCTTTTTCCAATAGGTACGAAACATTGAGGGCCACCCAGGCCTGAGCACCAGGTTTCCTTCTTCGCCGTTTGGAAGCTCATTATAATCGTCGTCAATTATCCCTGCTTCTATTCCCAAAAAGAGCCTCCCCATTGATCCGGGTTTTATGTCCTGAATCGGATAATTGGCGATCATGATGCATCCAGTCTCCGTTTGCCACCAATTATCATGAAAAGCCATTCCAAAGGCTTTCTTTCCCCATACGACTGCTTCGGGATTAAGCGGTTCGCCAACACTGTAAAGATGACGTAAAGAATCAAAACAATATTCTTTGGGTAGATCATCTCCGGCCTTCATCAACATGCGGATGGCTGTGGGGGCTGTATACCAAATGGTTACTTTTTTTTCTTCAATGAATTTATACCAGCGTTTAGCGCTGAATCCTCCTTCGTATATAGCTTGGGTGACACCATTAGACCAGGGACCAAACATTCCATAAGACGTTCCCGTCACCCATCCTGGATCTGCAGTGCACCAGTATATATCGTCCTTTTGGAGGTCTAAGACATACTTGCCGGTAGCATAATGGCCCAGTACAGCTTCATGAGCATGTACAGCCCCTTTGGGTTTACCGGTAGTACCCGAAGTGTAGTGCATTATTGCATAATCTTCTTTATGAGTCTTAATCACATCAAAGGATTCAGAAGCTTCGGCCATCAATTCTTCATAGGATAAATCGTTAGAATCGGTCCTTTTTCTTCCCCGTTCAACTACGATAATATTTTGAAGATCAGGGAGTTTAGGTAAAATATCACCGATCTTCTTTTTTAAGGTGGGGCTTGTTACCAATACTTTAGCTTCGCTATCCTCAAGGCGATCTTTTACAGCATCCGGTCCAAAAGCAGAAAACAACGGCCCGATGACTCCGCCCGCTTTAAGCGTTCCAAGAATGCCTATATAAATCTCAGGGATTCGTTCCAAAAAAAAGAAGACCCGATCGCCTTTCTTAATACCAAGTTCTTTGATTAATACATTTGCGAATTTGTTGCTCAATTTTGAGAGATCTAGAAAAGTGTATTCTTCGATTTCACCCTTTTTGCTTTCCCAAATCATAGCCTTTTTATCCCTTCGATCTGTTTCCAAGTGTGAATCGATGGCTACATGAGCTATGTTGATATGTTCATTGTCGGACCAGTCGAGTTCCATAGCTACTTTATCCCAGCTAATCTCCTCTCGCATCTTCTGATAATCCTGTAAATTTGGTTTGGCTGTGAATTGCTCTAAAGGTTTTTTTTGAATAATAGGATATTCCATGGTCGGTCTCCTCTATGAGAATTAATTTGAATTTCAGATTT
>CAZLRK010000190.1:0-7056 GCA_964561845.1 uncultured Desulfobacterales bacterium
ACAACATGGTGATTTTACAATACTTTGTTAATTGAACCTACAAAGATGGGGTAGGAATATTTTTTGTTTTATGTTCTTCTTTTACTCTTTCTTTTTCCCTGCCACCATACAGTTTTGACATCATAAGATCAAGCAAAATAAGATCGGGGAGATGCCTCCATGCATCTCCACAAGACGTTTGGTGAGAGATGGGCCCAATCCAGTGTTAGGCGTCTTATCCCCTATTTTCCCCTTGAGATAACAATTCGTCTATTGCCTTCAGCATTTCCTGTCTCTCAAAAGGCTTGACCAGGCTCTTTTGTACTCCCAGATGTCTGGCATGTTCCAAATAATTTAAGTATCCATTCTTGCCGCCGCCGGAGATGGTGATAATCTTGACATCTGGATAATCGCGCCTCAGTTCAATGATGGTTTCTAATCCCTCTTTCAAGGGCATAAAGATGTCAGTAATGATGAGATCGGTTGGGTTCTCCCGGTATAATTCCATCCCCACCCCCCCCGTTAGGGGCTTCGAGAACCTCGTAACCTGAAGTCTCTAACATCTCCCGGAGCATCTTCCGGAATTTGTCGTCATCATCCATGATGAGAATACTTGTCATAACTCCCTCCTATTGAAAAATTAAATATTGGCAATTGAGCAGACATCGTCAAATGGTTGAGTCGACGACTTAACGAGATCTGAATTGAAGACATTCAGCTTTTTAATCATGAATCTCTTTGAATTTCGGTAGATAGACATGAAACTTGCTGCCCTTTCCAGGATCGCTATCCACAGTGATAAAGCCTCCATGGCTTTTGACAATTCCATGAACCACTGAAAGGCCAAGCCCTGAACCCTTTCCTATATCTTTTGTTGTGAAAAAGGGTTCAAATATGTTGTCCAATATTTCTGGCTGCATACCGCAACCCGTGTCTTTGACGGTCAATCTAAAAAAAGAACCCTCCTTGACCTCGTTGAGACTTGCCAAATCAGCGTCCACCTGGACTTCTTTCAGACTTACCTCCAGTTCCCCCATCTTATCATCTATAGCCCAACCAGCGTTCATACACAGGTTTATGATCACCTGTTGAATCTGGATGGGGTTGGCCAAAACAGTGCCCGACGCTGCCTCAATATTCTGGTGGATGTTGATGGTTGTTGGCAACGAGGCCCGAGACATTCTGACCGATTCTTCTATGACTGAAGAAAGCTGTAAGGGTTTGCGATTTTCCTCGTCCGGGCGACCAAAGTTCAAAAGCTGCATTACCAGGTCTCTGGAGCTAAAAGCAGCCCACATCAATTCCTCAAGATAGTCACGAGGGCGGCTTCCTTCTGGGAGATGATCTCTCAGCATATCTCCATATCCAAAGATTGTCCCAAGCAGAGTATTGAAATCATGGGCAACGCCTCCGGCAAGCTGACCGATCGCTTCCATCTTCTGGCTTTGCAGGAGTTGTTTTTGTAACTGATTACGCTCAGCTATCTCACGCTTCAATTGCTTATTGGCTTTTGTAAGCTTTGCCGTTCTTTCATCAACATGCATCTCTAATTCGTCGTGAGCTCTTTGAAGTGCCTCTTTGGCCTGCTTTTCCTCGCTGACATCTCGAATGATGCCCTGGTACCCTAGAATGCTTCCATTGGCAGCCTTCAACACAGTGAAAGTGAAAAAGCAATCTATCTTTGTTCCATCTTTTTTACGAAACTTTGCCTCATAATCTTTAACAAATCCTTTTTGCTTTATCACTTGCTGAAACTTCATTCGGTCATAGGGATCATAATACAGTTGGACGGACTTTAGCTTCAGTACCTCTTCTCTGGTGTAGCTAAAAAGATCCAAATAGGCCTGATTGAAGTCGAGGTAATTGCCCTCTTGGGTAACAACACAAATTGCGTCTTTAGATCCTTCGAACAAGTTTCGATATTTCTCTTCACTCTTTCGCAGCTCTTCCTGTGCCAGCATGTATTCGGTGATTTTGTTTGATAGATCTTGGGCCATATTGTTAAATGAAGCTGCAAGGTTGCCTATTTCATCTTTTGAATAAATCTCAATTCGATGGTCTAAATCACCGCCTCCAATTTTTTGTGATCCCTCTGTCAGAACTCGAATAGGTTTTGAAATGTTTCGTGCGAAGAGAAGGGCTATCGCCAGGCAGATAGCCGCAATGACAACCGCAATAGCAAAGATAGTATTCCTTAACTCTTCACTATAGGCATAGACCTCTTCTCTGTCTATCACTTAGCAATAACTGCCGCCTTCCTCTCTGGAAGGTATATACATACTCCCATTGCAGAGTCACCAGCATAGTCCATATATTCCAGTTCGGAGGAGATACCAGTGGTCTTATTATCAAGGCAATTCTTTACTGCTCGCGTGTATATGAATTTTTTAGAACCCCGTTTGTCATTTTTTCTCAATTGTGTTAAAGCGAAGTTGTAATTGTTTATCAGGTAGGTTTCGCCGGTTTTCCCCAACCCGCTTCTTTCTGTCATCAACTCCGATATTGAAGTCAGATTCAGCTCTCCTGCAAACACCGCCCTTAACTTACCTTCGCCATCGAGGATAGGTGTGGTTATAGTCATTTTTGGTCTAAATTTGCTGATGTTATAATTGAGATTGTCAACATAAAGACCTTTCTTTCCCTCAATGAAATATTTGGTATCGGTTCTCAGCATACCTTCATGGCTTTTATCCGTGGAGAGACATACCTCACCATTTTTATCTATAATGAAAAATTCAATAAAATTCTTGTTCAGGTTTAGTCTTTCCTGCAATTTCTTCCTTTTCCCGTCGATTAAATTCGCTTCTTTATTATGGCCTGCTTTTTCTAAGGGCAGCAAACCGATTATATCCTTTGAGCTGCTTAAAGAGAGCATATCACCTATCCTCTCGTTGAAATAAGTATTGATTTGATTTCTCTTCAATATTATCACGCTTTCTAACTGGGCATTCATACGATTACCGATCATACGATTACCTATTTGAAAAGCAGCGAAAGAGGATATAGTGATACTTATCAGGACTATTATTTCAATTATGAAAATAAGTTTTATGCTCATCTTCATTTTATTTACCTTCTACCCTTTTCAATCCTTTTTATCCCAACCATAGACTTTGCTTAGAAATTCCATAGTATATATCTCATGGACATTTACGGACTCCTGGAGTACGCCCTGGTTTAACAGGAACTCCTGCGTTTTTTGGAAAACGGATTCTTCTATCCAGCCGATATGGTTCTGGCCGGTATGTATCAAAGGGCTACTCAATCTGAGAACGAATTTCAAGTGCTCTGCGTCCATATCGGGGTCATATTTTTGTGTTAAGAGAGCAGCTTCGTCCATGTTTTCGATTGCTTTTTCCCAGCCTTTCCCTGTTGCCCTTATAAAAACATCAATTAACTCATTTTCATTTTCTATCATATCCTCAGTAGTTACTATTAAGTCTGCATACCAGTTTACGCCATAATCGTAAGGATGTATTACATTGTATTCGCCAATTGCAGCTTTCACAAAATCACCATCAGTAACCCATCCCGCTTCCACATCGAAAGTATCGTCAGCTAAGGCTTTGTAGTTATATTCTCTGTCAATAATATTCACTTCGCTGATATTGATGCCTTTGTTGCTGAGCATCGCCACGAGAGGATATCTCTCAGAATAAGCTACGCCCACGGTTTTTCCAACTAAGTCTTCAGGTTTTGTGATGTTCGTTTTCTTCTTGGAGAAATAGCAGGTGGGCATTAGTCGGTAGTCAGCGAAGAGCGCTTTTACTCTCAGTCCTTTTTCTCGAGCTTGAAGAAGCTTGTCGGTTTGCATAATCACGAAGTCGTATTTCCCCTCAATCAGTTTTTGAGCGAGGTCTTCATCAATCTGATACGGTATCAATTCCACTTTAATCCCTTCTTTTTCGTAGTACCCTTTCTGGTCTGACCAGTATAAGCCGGCAAATTGTGCCTCATGCACCCAGGATAGACCGACCTTGAGCGGCGTCAATTCTCCCGGTTGTTCACCGCCATAGTAATATTTAATATATCCAAGCAAGGCTACTGATACAACCGCCACTGCCAGCACCACTATACCTATCAAAACCTTTGTTTTCATTTCTCTTGCCTCCATTCTAACCATTACATTTGTTTTGACTAAAATATATCCTACCTGCCATTTTAATTTGGTAAAATCTGCAATCCGAAATCACAATGGAATCTCCACCAGCACATGCGTTCCTTTGCCGGGCTGTGATTCTATAGTAAATTTCCCTTCGAGTTGCACTGTTCTCTCTTTTATAATCAGGAGCCCCAGTAACCCTTTCCCTTTTGTGATCTTCATTGCTTTATCCTGGATAAAACCAACACCGTCATCTTCCACACTCAATGAAAGATTGTCGTCTTTCTTGACCAGGTTCACAAAAACATTCTTAGCCCGGGCATGTCTAATGACATTGGTTAATGCCTCCTGCGCGATACGGTAGATGGCGAGTTCTTTGTTCTGATCGAAATGTTTTGGTACTCTTTGACTAAAAAAATTGATCTTTATGTTCGTATTCTGTATAATTTCGTTGAAAAGCTCACGAAGAGAAGGTACCAGGCCGAGAGTATCTATCATGTCCGGCCTTAGTCCGTGAGAAATATTCTTGACATCCCTCATGATTTGAACCGCCTTTTCCTGAATTGTCTTTACTTTAGGTCGAAGTTCAGATTTGGAGTCTTCCAATCGGTCATGGATGATTTCAAGGTCTATTTTGAGGGAGGTCAGCGTCTGACCAATATGGTCATGAAGCTCCATGGCGATCTGACGACGGTCTTTTTCCAGAAGTTCTATAAGCCTTTTGGATAATATTTTTCTTTGATTATGCTCTTTTAATAATTCTTCATTCGCTCGTTTCAAAGCATCCTTGGCTCGCTTGCGTTCTTTTATTTCCCGCTTCAGTTCTTCATTCGTTTCCAGTAATTCAGTAGTGCGCTTCTCCACCCGCTGTTCCAGCTCGTCGTGAGCTTTTTTAAGATTCTCCTCCGCCCTTTTACGCTCGGTGACGTCATGTAGAATAATAATATATTTAGACCCATCTTTATTTGAAAAAGACAAAATATTTATTGTTATTTGATTACCATTCAAACACACAGGAGCATCCTCGGTTATTCTTTTTGGTTTATCGTCTTTTATTTTCATAAGACCACGAATCCGCTGGCGATTATCTCCGGAAAAGAAATCAATAAAATGGGAGCTTAATAATTTTTTTTCAGATTTATTAAGCAACGAATAAGCAGCAGGATTGGCATAAACAATTCTTCCTTCTGAATTGATTTCTAAAATCCCTTCAGACATTTTTTCTAATACTATTTCAAAATGCCTTTTGACAGATAATAGCTCTTCCGTAATAACGCGCGGATAAACATTTTTAATTCCTATAATTTCTCCTGATGAGCATCGCGAAAAGGCAAGATCAGGTTTGTCGATTACATAAAGAACGTGTTGAGCCATTTCTTTAATTGGTCCCTTAGCAATACACGCATTTGCTTCTAATTGAGAAATATTTAACCACTCTTCGGCAGAAATGGCGGAAAGAATAACAATATAAACATCTTTAAATTTCGGCATACCTCTAATGATCTTGCATAACTTTTCCCCATCGATATTGGGCATTACAAGGTCAACAAAAATGACATCAGGCGTATATTTTTTCAAAATATCAAGCGCATCAAGGCCAGATTTTGCCGTTATTACATGATGGCCTTCTTTTTTAAGTATCTTTTCCATAAGAGTCAATATGGTGAGATTGTTATCGACTACCAATATTTTTTTCATATTGTTATTCCCTTTGGTTCAGTCTTTTTTCTAAAACTGCTTTACTTTGCCCATTCAAACACATCCATCTTGGTCTGACTTAGAAATTTGTATGCAGTTGCTAATACAGACCTCGTTATTAACTTGGCGACTAAATAGCCAACTCCGTCATGCCGGACTTGATCCGGCATCCAGTGTCTTTCTGGATTCCCGCCTTCGCGGGAATGACAAGCTTCGGGTATTTAACCACCGGAGTAATAAGTTGTTAAGTGGTTGAGTTACGAGTTACGGATTAAAAAAATCTGAAATCTGCAATCACAATGGAATTTCCACCAACATATGCGTTCCTTTGCCTGGCTGTGAATCTATAGTGAATTTTCCGTCGAGTTGCTCTGCTCTCTCTCTCATAATAAGGAGTCCCAGTGGACCTTTCCCTCCTGAGATCTTCATTGCCTTATCCTGGATAAAACCAACACCGTCATCTTCCACACTCAATGAAAGATTGTCGTCTTTTTTGCTCAGGTTCACAAAAACATTCTTAGCCCGGGCATGTCTGATGATATTGTTTAATGCCTCCTGTGCGATACGGTAGATGGCGAGTTCTTTTTCATTATCGAAATGTTTTGGTACTCTTCGACTAAAAAAATTGGTCTTTATGTTCGTGTTCTGCATAATTTCGTTGAATAGTTCACGAAGGGAAGACTCTATACCGAGAGTATCTATCATGCCCGGCCTTAGCCCGTAAGAAATATTCTTGACATCCTTCATGATTTGAAGCGCCTTTTCCTGAATTGCCTTTACCTGAGGTCGAAGTTCAGATTTGGAATCTTCCAATCGGTCATGGATGATTTCAAGGTCTATTTTGCAGGAGGTCAGCATCTGACCAATATGGTCATGAAGCTCCATGGCGATCTGGCGACGGTCTTTTTCCAGAAGATCGATGAGCCTCTTGGATAATATTTTCCTTTGATTATGCGCTTTTAATAATTCTTCATTCGCTTGTTTCAAAGCCTCTTCAGCCTGCTTACGTTCGGTGATGTCTATAAGGTTCCCCATTATGGCAGGTTTTCCTTGATATTGGATATTAGTTGCCATCATTTCGCCCCAGACGATTTTCCCGTCTTTTTTTAGTCTCCGTACCTCATACCGCGTTGGGTGAAGTTCGTCCCTCAGTCTTTTTGATACTCTTAGCGCAATCTCCTGCCTTTCATCGGGATGGAGTAACTCAATAAATTCCTTTCCTAACAATTCCTTGGGCTTGTACCCATGGATTTCTGCAAATCTATCATTTACAAATA
>CAZLRK010000191.1:0-7027 GCA_964561845.1 uncultured Desulfobacterales bacterium
GACTTCGCCCGTAAAAACTCACAAGTTTGATTCGTTCATTTGCAAGGCATAAGGGGTACAGCTGTAGTCCTTCTACCGCAAACCCCTTATAACGCAGCAAATGGGCGAAACAGGCTTGTGAAATGCGGGTTTAACCCTTTCCCTTCCATGGAATCAGTTTGGTTTCAAGCGAGCGCATCGCTATTTCTATGGCAAATCCGATTACCCCGATAATGATGATGCCCAGCACCACGAGGTCAGACGACAAGAAGTTCGCCGCACACATGATCATGAAGCCAATACCTACATTCGCTGCTACAAGTTCGGCTGCGATAACCGTTGCCCAACACACACCCATGGCGGTGCGCACGCCGGTAAAAATCTCCGGTAGTGCATTTGGCAGGATCACATGACGCAGGACCTGCCATTTCGTGGCACCCAGCGAATACGCTGCGTGAACTTTTGAGATCCTCACGCTTGAAACACCCGCCCGAGCCGCAATTGTCATGATAAAGACGGCAGTTAAAAAAAGCAGAATGATTTTCGCTTTCTCCCCGATTCCAAACCATAGAACTACCAGAGGAATCAGGGCGAGCGGCGGAATGGGACGCATGAACTCGACCACCGGATCAAAAAGCCCGCGCAACACAGTCGATAGCCCCATCGCAAACCCGAGGGGAATGCCGACCAGGCATCCGAAAAATACCCCGGTTACAACGCGGAAAACACTGTATCCGATGTGTTGCCACAGCGTGAAATACCGGTACCCTTCGGTTGCTGTCGTAGCAAATTGCCCGGCGACGGCACCCGGAGACGGCCAGAAGATCGGGTCCGTCCATTTAAACACACCGGACAGAATCCAAAGCACACCAAGGATAAACAGTGTCAGGATGCTCCAGAAGCGCCCGCCTGTCACCATCGAGGCGTCGCCGAAGCGGACCGTCTTCTGTTTTTGAAAGCTGCTTTCCTCCAGGCCCAGCCATATCGCTAAACGAGATGGAGCCTTTTCATTTTGTGACATATCATTTCTCCTTAAAGGTTCTCTTACTGATGTCCCATGATCTCCTCTTCCATCTCCCATATCATGGAAAGAATCTCTTCGCGTTTTTTAATAAACTCAGCCGATGCCTTGATATCTCGCGGGTCCTCATCCAAACCACGGTCTGCAAAGGGCAGATGATATTCTTTTACGATACGCCCCGGGCGCGGAGCCATGATAAACAGACGCTCACCAAGAAACAGCGCCTCCTCCACAGCGTGCGTGATGAGGAGGATGGTCTTTCCGGTTTCCCTCCAGAGCTTGAGAATCAGTCCCTGCATCTTTTCGCGGGTCAGCGCGTCGAGCGCACCGAGCGGCTCATCCATCAGGATCAGTTCCGGATCATTGGCGAGACAGCGGGCCAGAGCGACGCGCTGCTGCATGCCGCCGGAAAGTTCGTAAACCGCCTTGTCACCGAACCCTTGCAGGCCAACCGTCTCCAGAAGATCGGATACGACCTTTTCCGTCTCCTCTTTCGGTGCGCCCCTCATGTCCGGGCCGAAAGAGATATTCTTTTCGACCGACAGCCACTCAAACAGGGCGCCATCCTGGAACACCATGAGGCGCTCTGCGCCCGGTCCCTCTATCGGCACGTCGTTTAGTATTAATTGCCCCTCCGTAGGCGCAAGAAATCCGCCGACGAGGTTCAGCAACGTCGTCTTTCCGCATCCCGATGGACCCAGCACCGTAAGGATTTCACCGCCTGCGAGGGTAAATGAAATATCTTTGAGCGCCTGTACTCCACCGCCTCCGGGTAGCGCAAAGCGCATGGAGACATTTTTGACAGCAAGTTCGGTCATTGATTGATTACCTCCCAGGAAAAATAGAAGAAGGCGCGGCGAGAAGACCGCGCCTTAAGAGCATTACTTTACTTTTTTCAAGAAGCTGTCGTCGATATAGGGGCTGTAGTCGTCAAGCGCCTTGGGAAGCACTTTTTGCTTGACGAAGAAATCTGCGGCCCCCTTGCAAAAGGCCTGCACTGTGCCTCCGAACCAGGCTTCGGACAACTGTTCCTCTTTTGATGGAAAGCTGAATTTAGCCAAAAAAGCGTTTGAATCCTTCAGCTTCATACCGGCCGCTTTGGCAATAATCGGTTGTGCATACCCCGGATCTTTGGCGTAGGCGCGGTTGGCGTCCTCGGTCACCTGCATGAACTTGGTCAGGAGATCTGGGTGATTCTCTGCGAATTCCTTGGTCGCGGAGACCACATCAAAAGTCAGGAGGCCGAACTCCTCCTGCTCCTTGCCCGACATCAGCACGTAACCAACTTCTTTCATCCGTGTCAGGGGTCCACCAAAAGCGCAAGCCATGTCCACCCTGTGCTTCGACAGGGCGGCCGCACCCGGAGCACCATCCATCTTCACTATGTTCACTTTGCTGACGTCAACACCCAAATATTCCAGGGTGCGCAGCAGCTTGTAATGAGTGACATTACCGATGGGCGTCGCAATTGTTTTACCAACGAGTGTATGGTGCGCGTTGTACTTGGAAACGCCGGCATCCTTGTGGACAACACAGTTGTCATTCTCGGAATACGACACTGCCACCCCGACAAGCTGGAGTGGTACACCCGCACTTACCGCAACCACATACGGTATCAAGCCCTGCGAGTAGGCGATCTGCACATCGCCGGCCTTCATTGCGCGAGTCATTTCGTTGCCATTGGGAAAGGCAACCCAGTTTACCTTTACGCCCATCTCCTTATCGTACCACTTCTCTATCTGGGCCACCTGGTTTGCAGTGGGCCATTCCAGGAAATAGGCCACCGTGATTTCCTTAAGTTTACTTGCAGCAAGAGCATTTTCAAAGCCCGTTGCCAACAAAACCATGGAAATCGCCAAAACAAAGCAGATAGTTGTAAAACCTTTTTTCATTTGAGAACCTCCTTTCTTTAGATGTTCTATGTTGTGGAGAATTGCTCCTTAAATTATTTTGTTGTTAATATTTTGAGCTACTCTCCATAGTTAGTATAAAGATTCGTTACGGCCAACAATGTTGGATCCGTATCGGCGTTCCATATTAAGAAGATAATTTATGCGTGCTATCTAATATCTGATATATCAGCATAGACAGCCTGTCAAGAAAAAAATAAAATAAAGTTGTCCCCATGTTCTCAGTTGAACTGTAAACTCTGAACCGTGGACCTCTGAACCATGGACCTTTGAACCCTGAACCTTGAACGATTACCTAAATTTATTTATCCACAACGGAATGAAATTGTCTGATATATTTTTCCTGCACCTTAAAGGACCAATGCACATCTCTCATAATACTTGCAGCACCGTTACAATCACCCGTCTCAAGCAATTCAATGAACTGCTGATGCTCATAGCAGTTATTCAATTCCCACTCTCTGATATAACCCAACCGTGGAAAATCATAAAGACGTTGCTTAATCGGCATGACGATCTTTAACAATACTTCATTATCGGATAGTTCAAGAAACACGTTATGAAAGTCGAGGTTCTTTCTATAGTAGGCGTCAAAATTTCCTCTCTCAATGGCTGTCTTCATTTCGGAATTCAACTGCTTCATTTTTGAAATTAGAGATGAATTTAATTTATCAAAAATAGATTTGATTACAGCAGCTTCCAGAGCCCCTGCAATTTCATAAAAATTTTTTATTTCTTGAAGGGTAAGCTTTTTAACCACAACTCCACGCCGCGGCAGTATAGTGACAAAGCCTTCAGTCTCAAGTTGTATCAGGGCATCCCGCAAAGGAGTTTTGCTAATGCCCAACTGCCGGGACAAAATGTTTAGGTTGATAGAAGAGCCTGGGAGGAGTTCTCCGTTGTTCATTACATTACGCAGGTATTCGTAAACCTGTTCCCTAAGGGACTTTATATTTAGTGTTTCCGAAATTTTCTTTCCGTTAAATAAATTATTTTTCAATTTACGCTCCATTCATATCACACTGCCATAATTATAGTTTTACAAGTCAGATATACTGGCGCCTAGCACTAAGTATACATATTCTTAAATACGGTAACGTATTACAAAGCGATGCTTCCGCCGAAATCTGCGGAAACAAGCCGGGAGGTGAAACAATGTTAGCTTTCATTATGCTTTTATGTCTTCATAATTAAGCATTGATACATCAGATATCATGATCTGTCAAGGAAAAAGCCATAACTGAAAGCGCATCATATATTGTGTTTTCAAAAATATCCAGAGAGTCTTCCACAACATCAAACAACCCCACCCATTCAATGTCCGGCAATATCTTTTAATTTGATTAATGCACTTTCTTATGATAAACTATACAGAAAATTTCGTTTGAAATCTGTCCTCCATATGGAATCATCTTTCATTTTGAAGTATCTCTTACATTGGTGACATCATTAGCTTAACAAGCCATTAGAGGTGCTATATCTGCCTTAACGGTAACTGAATTTAAAAAAATATGTTATTAACAAACGAAACCTGATATAAAGGTTCTGATTTGACAAGAACCGAGACCTTTGAAAAATGTTCAATTATGCCTGCCCCGTTAAATCCGTTTTTATATTTAACCGGGGTTCAAGTTCAAGAGAGGCGAAAATTTTAACCACCCCAGTACGATTTTCCGAACCTACGGGGCAGGCAGGCATACATTGAGTATTTCGAGGATTAAAATTTTCGCCTAACACAGAAATTGGGCAAAAGGGGGCGTTTTGCAAAGGTCTCGAACTGCTAAAAGACATTGAGTCCGCAATTTACTATTCAACAGCCAGGAAGGGTATTAAATGAGGAGTGGAAAATGATTAATGAAAAAAGAAATCGAGTGTATTTAACTGATGGAATGGTATTGATTGGGTTGGGGATAGGAGCAGCATATTGGATTATTGACTGTTTCATATACATCTTTTTAGCATATGAAATCAATTTTTCGGATCGGCTATTCGGGCCTGACTTAAGTGGGCTTAGTACACGCATAATCGTTATATGCCTTTTTCTTATCTTTGGGTCCCATGCTCAGTACAAAATTAATAAACAAAAACAGATAGAAGCAGAATTGTTAAAAATCAAGGAAATGAATAAAAAACTACAACAGGATCTTGAAGCTCTGAAGAATCAATAAGATAAATTAATATAAAATATTCCTTCAAACGTAAATCATAATCGTTGATGTAATTGTCTGGATATGTTATTAGAAATCAAGCATTGGGTTTGACTGAAGGCAGATTGAAGCTGTTGGCAAGCAATCTTCAACCATTAACTCAAACACAATATGAACATATTGTGCTTTACAATAAATTTCCGAAACCTAAAACAAACCTACCTGTTAGATATCCTTCAATACTTTTTCATTTGACACACAAACTTTCTTATAATACAATAACTTACAAAATATTGAGAAATGATGGCACAAAAATAAGAAGTTCTATTGAATGAGGAAATTAATATGCAAGAAGAGAGCTTAAATCGAGAAGAGATAACTATGCAAAATGATTATTGGGTTGAGTTGGATCGTAAATATCGAGCTCAGGTTAGGAAAACCCGACCTATTGTGCTGGAAAAAGGAAAAGGCGTTGAAGTCTGGGATGTCGAGGGGAAGAAGTATTTGGACTTCGAATCAGGCCAAATGGCAATGGTAACCGGGCACAGTCATCCCGCGGTTCTTAAGCGAATAAGGGAGCAAATAGAGTTACTTATGCAAAATAGTGTAAGGGTTTTGAATATACCACGAGTTCTTCTGGCAAAAAAACTTTCTGAAATTGTTCCTGATCCACTTGCAAAGTCTTTCTTTCTATCCACTGGCTCTGAGTCTGTCGAGGCTTCACTGCGGCTTGCAAAAAAATATACTGGACGCTTTGAAGTGGTCGCCCTTTTGAGAAGTTACCACGGCAGAACAGCAGGCAGCCAGTCTTATACCAGCAATAGTAGGGGGGCTCGCGCTGGCTATGGACCTCTTCTACCTGGATCTGTTTTCATTCCTGCCCCGTATTGCTACCGGTGTGCTTTTAACGAGACTCTTCCATGCAACCTCTCATGTCTTTCCTACGCCGAGGACGTTATCGATAGAACGACTTCCGGTCAGCCAGCAGCGATGCTCATCGAAATTATGCAGGGCGTTGGAGGTACTATTGTCCCACCTGCAGAATGGGTTAAGCGCCTACGCCAGATTTGCAACGAAAGAGAAATGTTACTTATCATTGATGAGTCACTCACAGGAATGGGTCGAACGGGAAAGTGGTTTGGTTTTGAATACTATGATATAGTGCCGGATATCTTGACCACGTCAAAAGCACTCGGACAGGGTGTTCCTGTAGCCGCTGTGATTACAACCGATGATATTGCCGAAAGAGCGGTAGCAAATGGTTTTGATCAGGGTGCTACTCATATGGGAGATTCCTTTCAATGTGCAGTAGCCTTAGCTAATATAGAAGTGATTGAACGTGAAAACCTCTTAGAGAAAGGCAATAAAATGGGAGAACTTTTGAAAAATGGACTCGAGAAACTTCAAACAAAATTCGAAGTTGTTGGCGACGTCAGGGGTAAGGGCCTTTTTCTGGGTATGGAAATAATTGAATCGAGAGTAAGCAAACGACCAGATTCGGATCGTACGTTAAAATTGGTTACAGAATGTGAAGATCGAGGTTTACTTTTAGGCGGCGGCATTTCTATAGGTGGATTGGGTACGAATACAATTCGCCTTTGTCCTCCACTGGTCATAACAGAAGAACAAGTAGGTACCGCTATAGACATTATAGAGGATGTATTACCTAAAATTTAATTGTATATTGGTGTCTTGAAGACGAAAAATGCGATTTTAGAGTCATGAAAGCAATTGAAACATAAGGAAAGAAAAACAACATATATACGCCACTCTGGGCTGGCAAGGAGTAAAGCCTCAGAGAGCTGTTTCAATATATGTAGGAGGGATAATGTCCTTAGAGCTTTTTGATCTGAGCGGGAAGGCAGCTATGGTCACCGGAAGCACCCGGGGCTTAGGTGAGGTAGCGGCCGTGGCACTCGCCAAGGTTGGAGCGGATGTGGCTGTATGCGGCCGAAATAAGGCTGATCTGG
>CAZLRK010000192.1:0-6989 GCA_964561845.1 uncultured Desulfobacterales bacterium
GTGAGCACAAAGGGATATTCCGCATCCGGCTCTTCAGCCGCTCCTTTATATGGCCGGAACCAGATGACTGCGCGTCCATCCGGTTTGCCGTAAAAATTGTATTTTTTAGGATAATCTTTGGGGATGTTGGGATCTTTTCCCCGGACATACCGGATCTGCGTCCCCGGATGGTCTTCTGTCGGACAGGGCCATTTGATACCCGATTCCTTCCGTAATCTTTCACGGGTAATGCCCCAGAAGTTGTACGGCGTCGGCCGGGCAACCGCCCGCCATTCGTTCCAGACATCTTCTGAATTTTTAAAATTGACCAGCTTGGGATCGACGCCCATACGTTTGGCAAAATCCACCAGAATGTTTACCGATGGTCTGCATTGGCCCGGCGGATCAATAGCCTTGCCTATAAGGCTGTAGCGCCGCTCGGAACAGCCGTAAACCCCTTCCCGCTCGCACCAGAAAGCTGCAGGAAACACGACATCCGCATATTTGACGGTTTCGGCATCACTGAAAGTTTCGATCAGCGCAATAAAATTGTCTTTGCGGGCCATGGCCGCCTGGTATTTATTGATATTGGGCATGGAATGTGCCGGATTTGTGCAAAGCATCAGCAATGCTTTGACCTTCGCCTCTCCTAGAGCTGTAAAAAGGGCCACCGTATGGTATCCGGGTTTGGGATTGAGTGAATCCTGTGGCAACCCCCACTGCTTCTCAACCTGATTCCTGTGTGCCTTTTTCTTGATGAGCCGACCGGCAGGGAGCAGATGGGACAGGCCGCCGGTGTCTCGAACTCCACCGCAGGCATTCGGTTGACCCGTAAGAGAGAAAGGCGTTGCTCCAGGTTTGCCTATGTGACCGGTTAAAAGATGGAGATTGCTGATCAGATTATTGGCCCAGACCCCCCGGATACGCTGGTTGACACCCATGGTCCACATGGACATGGTGGCAGATGATTCAGCAAACATTTTGGCGATTTTTTCAATGGTTGCCGCCGGCACACCGGAAATCTTTTCCGCCTTTTCAGGGGTATAGTCTTCCAGGAACTTCTGGTAGTCCTCAAAGGTCAATTTATTCTTTTTGTTGTCCATAAAAGTAACGTATTTGGAATGGAACCTGTAATTATCCAGTTCCTCCTGGATGATCACATAGGCCATGCTGTTCATGATGGCCAGGTCGGTGCCCGGCTTGAAGCTGACATGTACATCGGCAATCCGGGCAGTGTTGGTCTTGCGTGGATCCACCACAATGACCTTGACGTTGGGATCGGCCTGTTTGCGGGCAGCAATCCTTTTGAAAACAATAGGATGGCATTCGGAGGTATTGGTGCCGATGAGAAAAAAACAGGTGGCTGCGTCAATGTCGTCAAAGGTGCCGCAGGGTTCGTCCTTGCCGTAGGTGGTCACATAACCGCCAACAGCAGAAGCCATACAAAGACGCGGGTTTCCCTCGACATTGTTGGATTTAAGCCCGGCCTTGAAGATTTTACTGGCCACGTAGGTCTCTTCTGTCAGGGCCTGGCCGGAGCCGTAGTAGGCAACGGATGTCGGGCCATCCTTGGCGATGGCCTCCTTGAATTTTGCTGCCGTCAGATCTAAAGCTTCATCCCAGGTGGCTTCAACAAGTTTGCCGTTTTTTCTAATCAGTGGCTTGGTAATACGGGTCTTGTGATAGATAATCGGCGGCATCAACGCGCCTTTTAAACAGAGAAACCCGGCATTGTGGTTGTTGGGATCGCCCTTGACCGTCACCACCTTTTTATCCTTGACACCGACCATTACGCCACATCCCGTTCCGCAAAACCGGCATACGCCTTTAACCCATTCATCAACATTCTTGTCTTTTGACGCGGCAAAGGCAAAGGGCGCCCCGATAGCCACCAGTGCAGAGGAAGCGGCTGTTGCTTTTAAAAATTCTCTTCTCGTGATATTCATTTTTAAACCTCCTTTCTGAATTAATTTAAGGTTAAATGTTCGTTAAAAACAATCCCTACTCAATTTTCTTTTTAGCAATGGATTTAACATATGCCTCGTGATGAAGCGAGTTATGATGAAAGGGGTGGCATTCATTGCATTTTGGATCAAGACCATACTTTTTTTCCATTTTCTTCATGCTTGGATCATGGCACTTTCCGCAGGTCCCATTAACATCAGGATCAACCGCATAAGGCACAGAACCCTTCCCGTCGGGCTGTCCGTGGCAAACAAAACATTTCACAAGCATAACGCCGTGCTTGCTCTCATACCAATCTTGAGTTACTTTAGGAGTAGCTTTGATATGACATTCAAAACAGTCGGAAGCTGCGTCCGGACTCTCCAGGTGCTTGACTGCCTCGCACCTCTCTTCAGGAAAGGCCGTATTAAAATAAACAACAAAGGAAAGCCCGAATACCACGAGGCCTGCAAAAACAATAATAAAAAATTTACCAAACCGATTCTTTGTCCAGTTCTTTATCCAGTCTGGAAACTGAAACTTCATCACTTATTCTCCTTTTTGAGTGGAAGCCTTTTGGCAAATTCGGCATTGAAAAAGAAACGACGATCAAAATCAGGAAGATGAGCCATGTTAAAGTGACAACCTGCACAATTTCGCTTTACATTACCATTCTTCCCCTCGTATGCTTCATGGCACAGTCTTCCGATTTCAGAAATTTTCTTGTTTTTCACATCCCTTTTAAGATCTTTATGACACGCCAGGCAGTTTTCGTCAGGGATAAACCTGCGAGCAAGTTTCTGCATCCTTCTTCGATCAAGGTTTTCAGAATCCCCAAAGTAATGAACAAACATATCCTTCATTCCCAAAACAGTTTTTACGGTAAGATATTTGGGGCCGATGTTTTTAGGAATATGGCATTGCTTGCACTGAATCGGATTTTTATCGCTGTCCAGGTAATGGCTCGATTTTTTAAGCTCATCATTGTACTTTTTCATTTCATGACATGAAATACAATATTCAGTGGTCGATGTTCTTGCCATGGATATTGACATTAAAAAGATAAGCGCTACTATTCCTATAAGTATAAAAAAATATTTTAGAAAATTTTTTTTCGGTTTTGTCTCAACCATTTTATATCTGTCCTTTCAAAAAAATGAATTATTACCTGAATTTTGGTTGACGATTCTATTATTATTGTTTTAATAACACAAAATAATGTAAGTTTGATGTTAAAGATGTAACAGTTTTGTAAATTTGTAAAAAAAGATCTTGCATAAAAGGTTGATGAATTCGTAGAAAGATTGTTTTTATGACAAACATCCACCAAAAAACTAATAAAAGCATCCTGGTTGTCGATGACGACAAAGATATTGTCCAGACCATAAAAGGGAATCTGGAGTTAGATGGTTATGAGGTCTTGACTGCTTATAACGGTCGGACCGGCCTCCATATAACCAAAACAAACAGACCCGATTTAATCATTCTCGATTTGAACCTTCCTGATATCGACGGCATCAAAACATGTGAGATCATACGGAGAGAATTTGATTGCCCGATTATCATGCTGACAGCCCGGGACAGCGTCTCGGACAAGGTGCTGGGGCTGGAATGCGGAGCAGATGATTATATGGTAAAGCCCTTTAACTTCCTTGAACTTTCAGCAAGAATTAAGTCTATTTTCAAAAGAGTGGAACGAAGTATTGTTAAGGAACAATGTGAATTCAAAGACATTTCCATTAATTTTAAATCCCGGAGTGTTTCAGTCCTCAAAAAAAATGTTAACTTGACAAGGACCGAATTTCAATTACTGGAACTTTTTGTTTCATATCCTAACGAAGTGCTCACACGAGATTTTATACAGAAACAAATCTGGCAGGATTCTCAGTTATACCAGCATAGCCGTGCAATTGACGTGCACATTCAACGGCTCAGGAAAAAGATTGAAAAGGAAATCGAGAATCCGGAATATATTCTTACCGTGGCAGGTGTGGGGTATAAATTTCAAAATGTTTAAGAAAATGGTCAAACTCAAATTAAGATCGAGTCAATGGGTAGTTGATGAGAATGATAATATCATCATCGGTAAAGGGAGAATGGAAATTCTGAATAATATAGAAGAAGCCGGGTCTATTAATCAGGCTGCAAAAATTATGAAAATGTCTTACAAGGCTGTTTGGAGCAAGATAAAATCCACGGAAAAACACTTAAATACGAAAATCGTGCATGCAGATAAAAAAGACGGTACGTGCCTATCTAAAGAGGGCAAAAAGCTTCTGGAGCAATACAAACTTTTAAAGAAAAAATGCGTTATTGAGGATGATAAGATATTTAAGCGCATCTTCTATTAAACAACAACAATGAGCGAATTAAAAATGAATCTAAGCAAAAATCAAGACCGACCACTCAAAGCAACAAAACAGAGAGCAACTCCCCCCATTATTTGCATTGTCGGCAATTCGGGATCAGGCAAGACAACGTTCATTGAAAGGCTGATTCCAGAAATTAAACGGCGCGGTTTGAAGGTTGGGACTCTCAAGCATGATGTGCACGGTTTTGAAATGGATAAACCCGGCAAAGATAGCTGGCGGCACAAGCAAGCCGGCGCCTCCACAACAATCATTTCATCTTCCCAAAAGATCGGAATAGTTATGGATGTTAATCATGACCACAAACCGGATGAACTGTTACATCTTTTTTCAAATATAGACATCATTCTTGCCGAAGGGTATAAACGTACAGATAGACCAAAGCTGGAAATTTTCAGGGCCGAGATTACTAAAGAGCCCTTAAGTAAAGAGGATAAGTCTTTGCTTGCAATAGTCAGCGATACAACCGTTGATCTTGATGTACCTCGATTTTCTACAAAAGACATTAAAGGTGTATCTGATTTTTTATTAGATTATTTTAACCTCTCTCCAGCCATGAATACCGGCCAAGGTAAAACAGCTTCATAGCACTTTTTTATTGATTTCCATACACATCGCACTTTAAAGCTAAAGATCTAAAGGCTCTCTATATATTCCATATACAATTTTAGCAAGATAAGTTATAGTAGTTCTTAATAAAACGTTCCGTTTCAAAGACTGTTTGCAGCGTCTAAACTTCCGAGCGAATTCATTTGGGGATATTTGATTAAGTGTTCTCGGCGAAGCGGAACATATTTTTGAAAACCTCTATAAACGATTTAAACTCATTTGTTACAACTTTTACATATTTGTTGCTTGACTATTATCACCTTTTTGGTAGAAAATAATACTAATATTAGAAATCCAATTTAGTTTGCCCATAGCTAAGATATAAATCCTTTGCTAATAAGGAGTTAATGAAATGATGCCTTCGGATACGCCACGGAAGTCAAGTAAAATGACCTTATTGGTTGGATTGATTGTTGGTATTTTTTTAACAATAATGATGGTGCTGGCATCCGGTTTTATGATTGAAACCACCAATACCGACACCTTTTGCGTCAGTTGTCACATCATGACACCTTTCCGGACGTCATGGCAGGATGCAGTTCACGGCGGTCAGAATCCCCAGGGTTTTGCCGCCCAGTGCGTCGATTGCCACTTACCCCACGGCGACTTTTTCCAGTTTTTAACGGTTAAAGCCATAACAGGTACAAGCGATCTCATACACAACCTGTATATCGACCCGGTTACTTACGACTGGGCCGGCGCGTCTGAGAGGAACCGACTGAAATTCACTTTTGACAATGCCTGTCGTCGCTGCCATCATGTTTTAACCCCGCCGGGAATAAAACGGGGCGGGTTTCTCGCACACCGGGCATATTTGCGGGGCGAAACGAAAAAGCGATGCGCCGAATGCCACCCCAATGTTGGTCATAAGAATATGATAGAGGCTGCCGATAAATATTTTAAAAAAGATACCTAACGAATTCATTTTAAAACATAAACAAGTAAACTATTTAGTTGAAAGGAGGAACATATGAGGCGGTCGTTTAATAAGATAGGAATTGTCTGTGTAACCCTGCTGTTGGTTGGATTGGCAACCGGCGTCTGGGCACAGTCACAAAACCTCAACCTCGCAGCAAAGGAAATAGTAATCAAGAGGGGCTTCACCAAAGAGGCTTTAAGCTGCATTGAATGCCACGGCAAGAAGATGCCTGGCGTTATGGAAGGCTGGAGATCAAGCCGTATGAGCCATGCCGGAATTTCCTGTTATGATTGCCACGTGGTAAAAAAGTCCTCACCCATGGCAAGCCAATGTGAAGGTGTCAAGGGGACTGATACCTATATCTCCCCCATGGTTTCATCAAAGACCTGTTCGCGTTGTCATCCAGCAGAAGTTGAGCAGTTTCTTAGAAGCGGACACGCAGCCCTTGCCAGTGCGGCAGTGATGGACCCAAAAAAGGTAGCGTTGCAAAAATTGATGTACCAATATGAGGGCAGCGCATTTATGGATAATGACACGTTAGATCTTTCTACCGGATTAACACCCAAAGGAAAGGCACCCTATGTGCGCGCCTCCCGTGCAAGCGGTTGTCAGATGTGCCACGGCACTCAGATAGAGATGGGGCCTGACAATAAACCCATTAATGAAACCTGGCCAGGCGGTGTCGGCACACGGTATCCGGATGGATCCATAGGAACATGCACGGTATGTCATACCCGGCACAAGTTTTCCATTGCCGATGCAAGAAAGCCGGAAGCCTGTGGCGCCTGTCACCTTGGGCCGGACCATCCTAACATCGAGATATATTACGAAAGCAAACACGGTCAGATCTTCCATGTACAAGGCGATGAGTGGAGATGGGACAGCCCTCCTGGCGCATGGGAGCCTGGTGATTACTCAGCACCTACATGTGCCACATGCCACATTAGCGGAATCGGAGAACTGGCTACCACCCATAGCGTCAACGACCGGTTGAAATGGGATCTGGTACATAAAAAAAGTGTTATCCGTAGCGGTGAACGTGGCAATGGCGAAAAGGGTGATAAGCAGATGCGAAAGGTCTGTGCCAATTGCCATGGCACGACCCATACCGATGTACAGAGGATATCTTTGGACAATATTGTTGAACTATACAACAAGCAGTGGGCCGG
>CAZLRK010000193.1:0-1458 GCA_964561845.1 uncultured Desulfobacterales bacterium
TATTAGATTTTTTAATCATTGAATTCATAATTCCTCCAATCAAAGCATAATGTTCCAGCTTAAAACCGATTACCGGTTACCCGATAACCGATCACTTGAATCTCAACACCTTTTATCCCGTCAAATATTATTCTTATGGTGAACTATTACGATGAAAGATAATTAATACTTTGCGTTATTCGATTGTTCAAAGGAATTCCCAAAGACTTAACAACCAGTTAGGAGGTAATAATCAAATGGAAAAAATTGAATTTCTCTACCTTTCTCAAAAAGAGGTGATTGAAGTTGGGCTGACCATGAAGGACGTTATATCCATTGTCGAAGATGTTCTTAAAGAACACGGCCATAAGCAGTATGAAAATCCTCCGAAACCCGGAATCCATCCCTTAAAAGATTCTTTTCTTCACGCCATGCCGGGCTATCTTCCCCGTAAAAAGGCAGCAGGTCTCAAATGGGTAAGCGGCTTTTCCAACAATTTTAATTATGGACTACCTTCCATTATGGGTCTTATCGTACTGAATGACGTTAATACCGGACAACCTCTGGCAGTGATGGACGGAGGCTATATTACAGCAATAAGAACAGCGGCTGTCTCAGGAGTAGCCGCTAAATATCTGGCCAGGAAAGATACCAAAGTTCTCGGCATTGTGGGTGCAGGAGTTCAGGGGCGCTATCATCTACTAAGCCTGAAAGAAATCCTGCCCGAGATAGAAGTTGTCAGGGTTTTTGACACCAATGAGAAAGTTTTACAACAACTCATATCACTGATGAGTGAGCATGTGCCCTTTAATATTGAAGCTTGTAATTCGATTCAGGAGGTTATTGAAGGTGCAGATGTTATCATCACTGCAACAGGACATATTAATGAGAGGATATTTAAAGAGGCATGGGTGAATCAAGGATCCCTTATTTTGCCGGTTCATACTCGAGGATGGGAAAAGTCGACTCTTAGTAAAGTGGATAAATTTATCGTGGATGACTGGGGACAATTCAGTCAGGTACAGGGCGGAGGAGAAGGATACTATGCTCCGTTGCCGAATTTATATGCCGAATTAGGCGAAATTGTCGTAGGTAAAAAACCGGGACGTGAAAATAGCAAGGAACATATTATCAATTTTAACTTCGGCATGGCGATTCATGATATTTCCATGGCAACCCAGGTACTAGCAAGGGCCAGGGAAAAAGGCCTGGGAACAATGCTTCCGCTTATCGAAGAGAATATTCCATTTTCATAAAATATGTATAATTATAACAAATTTTTTTTAATATTAATTATCATATTGGCTACTTACGTTCTACCAAACATGTCATGGTCTGAAGACGAACCGCTTTTAATAAAACTGGTAAAAGCTGGTGAAAAGATACAAGTAAAAACATTATTGGATAAGGGTACGAACGTTAATGTAAAAGATAAATACGGTAAAACTGCGTTAATGTATGGATCTGAAAGAGGCCACA
>CAZLRK010000193.1:1558-6871 GCA_964561845.1 uncultured Desulfobacterales bacterium
GGCCACACTGCATTAATGGATGTGGCAGAGCATGCAAAAGATTGGACATGCGAAGTCATAGATCTATTAATAGCAAATGGCGCCAATGTAAACGCTAAAGATAAATATGGCCAAACTGCTTTAATGAATGTAGCATGTTGGGGGCCTAAAGAGATCGTAGAATGTTTAATAGACAAGGGCGCTGACGTTAACGCTAAAGCAAAAAGTGGTGAAACTGCTTTGAAACGTGCAGCACATTCCCACCACAATGATATCGTTGAGATGCTAAAGCAACATGGAGCAAAAGAGTAATCTTTTTTCAGCTGAATCATAAAATTGAAGATGGGCGGTAAGCCCATTTTTTTCCTACGGAGCCTTTTGTGGAAAAGAGATTGGACATTCAATCGATCTTTCTCCTTGTTCTATTGTCAGCTATCTGGGGTGTGACTTTTCCGGCCATGAAGATAGCCCTTCAAGGATTTCCACCAATTCTTCTGGGTGGATTTCGTTTTATTCTGGCAGGGATTATCGTAACATTTTTCGCAATCCTCAGAAAAGAGCGGTTTATCGCACATAGTAGAGGGAGCCGTTTTCTTCTCACTTTTTATGCCCTGGCCCTTGCCCTGCAAATTATTCTTCTTCTCATTGGGATTCAATATACCTCCGCAAATCGATGCGCTATCTTTTTCAACACCGCCCCTTTTTGGGTTTTACTTCTTGCCATTTTCTTTTTGCCTTATGAAAACCTTACTCTCAACAAATGGATTGGCGCTGCCCTGGCCTTTATCGGGATTGCAGTGATGTTTGTGGGGCGGGAAGGGAATAATACAAGAGATAGTCTGCTGGGAGATGTCCTTGTACTGGGGGCGGCTGTTACGTGGGGAGTGCGAATTATTGTTTTGAAGTATTTCCCGAAAACAGTAGGAATAATGACTATTCAGGTCTGGCAGTTTTCCATTGCAGGATTTTTACTCACGGTTTTGGGCTTTTCAATGGAAAAGGTTTCTGAAATTCATCTTGATTTTTCTGTTGTTGCAGCCTTTCTCTATCTGGCTATTATGTCAAACGTCGCCGGCTTTTTGCTTTGGACCCATCTGGTCCAGAAAGAGGTAGCCACCAGGGTGTCGCCGTTTATGTTCCTTACCCCGGTTTTTGGTGTCTTGGCCAGTGCTGCCTTGCTGAAAGAAGTTATTACTGGTTATCTCTTAGCGGGTCTGTTTCTTGTCGGATCTGGTATCCACATTGTGAATAGGCAAACTAGCGCTAAGAAGGCCAACAATAAACGGAAAGCAAATATTCAAGGATCCCAATTAGGATAGAAGAACAGAGATGGGGAAAAAGATGAAGGCATGCGTAATAATTGATGCACACATATTTAGACATTTTCGATAATTACAAGGAGGTAAGCTTTATGAAAAAATTTTTAGTTCTGGGCGGAGTTGGCGCAATGGCCAGTGATACTACCATTGATCTTGCAGCAACCAGTGATTTTGAAAAGATCATGGTTGCAGACATCGATCTTAAGAAAGCCAAAGCTTTTATTGAAAAAATAGGTGACAAGCGCTTACAGGCAGTAAAAATAAATGCCGAAAGTATTTCTGAAATGGCTGAACTTATGAAGGGCTATGATGTGGTGGCAAATGGACTTCCAAGAACTTATTGTGAAAACGCTATGAAAGCCGCCATACAGGCAAAAGTTGACATTTTAGATTTAGTAAGTCCCCACGAAGAGACATTGGCACTTGATGATGATGCCATATCTGCCGGAATTTCAGCCGTTGGCGGAGTCGGGATCACGCCTGGGATTACAAATATTTTAGCTCAGTTTGGCGCCGATAAATTGGATGCTGTGGAACAAATAGATATCGATTTTGCCGCTTTTCGTTCCGTTGCGCATTCTCCGGGACTTTTACATGTAATCTTGTGGGAGTTTGACCCTCAGACTGAGAACCGGAATTATTATGAAAATGGAAAGCTTATTCATAATCCTCCCTTTTCAGGAGCCAGAACCGTTAATTTTCCCGAGCCAATCGGAACCCAAACAACTTATTATGTGCCTCATGGAGAATCTCAGACACTTTCCAAAAATATAAAGGGCATAAAAAGGGTCTATATACGAGGTTGCTTTCCTCCCAGGGCAATGGGCATGGTCAGGGCGCTTTATGATTATGGTTTTTATACATCAGGGCATGTTCCATATGAAGACAAAGAAATTATGCCGATGGATTTTATTAGAAATTATTTATTAAGCGCTCCTGAAGGAGATCAGACAGATGTATGGGGATACTCTGTTCAGGTTGAAGTTATCGGCTTTCTAAGAAAAAATAAGGTAATGTATCGGTTTGTAACGAGCCACCCGCCCATGGAAAAGTGGGGTGGAATACATGCATATTCAAAAAATGTAGGAATACCTCTTTCCATTGGTGCGCAGCTTCTGGCTCAAGGAAAAGTAAAGAAAAAGGGTGTAGATGGTGTTGAAACCATGCTCCCTGCAGATGAATTTGTAAAGGAATTGAGAAAAAGAGATTTTGTGATTAATGAATCTTTGATATACATTTAGAAAGGAGATGCCAAATGATTAAATACAAACCTGCTGATTCTTTGAAGTCGCCTAGATTTTGCGGTATCAGGACATTCATGAGATTGCCCCACATTTCAACTGTTGAAGAAGCGGACTTTGCGGTTGTCGGGGTTCCATTTGACACAGGTGTTACTTACAGGGCTGGTGCGCGTTTTGGCCCGGAAGCCATCCGGAGCAATTCTGTATTATTAAAACCGTATAATATCGCCCAGGATATAAATATTTTTGAATACTGTTCAGGGTATGATTACGGTGATCTTCCGATTGTTCCCGGTTTTATCGAGGATTCCTATGACAAGATTGAGAAAGGACTTTTCCCGCTGATCGACAAAGGGATTATCCCAATATTGCTGGGCGGTGATCACTCAATAACACTTGCGGAACTCAGGGCAGTCGCTAAAAAGCATGGCCCTGTAGCTTTACTTCAATTTGATTCTCATCCCGACACCATGGAAGCATATTTCGGTCGGCGATATAACCATGGGACACCCTTTAAAAGAGCGGTTGAAGAAGGACTGATCCAGACGGAACATTCCATACAGGTTGGGATTCGCGGTTCCGTCTATTCAAAAGATGATCTTAATGTGTCAAAAGATCTCGGGTTGGAGCTTGTGACCGCGGTGGAAGTTCATAAAATGGGTATTTCCAATATAATTCAGAAAATTAAAGAACGGGTAGAAAATGCCAAAGTTTTTATTACTTTTGACATCGATTTTGTTGACGCGACCTACGCTCCCGGTACCGGTACGCCTGAAGTGGGAGGTTTTACCGGCGTTGAATCACTCGAAATAATACGGGAATTAAAAGGATTGAACATGATCGGATGTGACGTGGTGGAAGTCCTGCCTGCCCATGATCCAACACAGGTCACAGCCTTTTTAGCTTCCAGCATTGCATATGAATTCATATCTTTAATCGCTTTAAAGAAAAGAAATATTATGGAAAACCGTTAACCCGAATTTTTCATGGTATTTTTTTATGTAGAGACCGGAAATTTACAATTGTTTTTTTAAAGAAAAGTATGTATGGATAAATTTATAGCAATATTTTTTTCACCACAAAGTACACGAAGAAACACTAAATTTTTATCCTTATTATCCTTAGTGATCTTCGTGATCTTCGTGGTTAGATAAAAAAGGAGGAATAAAATGGGTAAAATTAAAACGAGAATGGGTGACGGCTTCAGGATTGAAATGACCGAAGCCGAGGTCCGGGAAGATCTGGAGGTGGGAACAAAAGACGCTGCGGAACGAGGCGGCGTTTCTCCCCTCACCGATGATGAGTTGAAGTATCTATATGAACTTTTTGAATGTCCCTATAGGGTCGTGGGTGTTGAACAAGGAAAGGAGGTTGTCCTCTCTTACGACAGTTCCAACACCAAGATAAAGCGTGCCCAGATATCGGTAAGCAAAATTCAATCTCTGCAGGTTCTTGAAAGGGCTCTGGGAGCTGACACCCTGGAGCTTGCCCATATCGACTATAGTTATAAAGCTGTAAAACCGATTGTGCCCTTTGAAATACCGATAATGGAACAGGCGCTCCTGCTTACCATACCGGCTCTTTTTTACGGCGCCATGCCGAATTTAGGACTGTACAGCCAACCTGACGGTCCCTGTCCAAATCCGGCGGATTTACTCCCGCAGGGAAAAATAGCCGAAGCCAAGGCATCTTATGAAGAGGCGGTAGAGCATGCTGTAAGCGATATGGTCTATGTGGGCAGCGAAATGTACGAAGCAGGCGCAGACGGCATTAATTTCGACACTACTGCAGCGGCAGGTGATGCGGAGTTTTTAGCTGCACTAAGGGCAGTGGAAACTTTAAAAAAGAAATACCCGGAAATGGGCATTGAAATGGGAATGTCAGGAGAGTTTATATTAGGGATGCATGGAGAGATAGAATACGATGGAGTGAGATTGGCTGGACTCTATCCCCATGATCAGTTAAAATTGGCTCAAAAGGCTGGGGTTTCAATCTTCGGGCCTGCCATAAACATTGTAACAAATGAATCTCTCCCCTGGAACTTTGCCCGTTCCATCACCTGGACAAAAGCCTGTTCCGAAATTGCCGAGATACCTATTCATGCCAATCTGGGCATGGGTGTGGGTGGAGTTCCTCTTAACCTTACTCCGCCTGTGGATGCAGTGTCGAGGGCTTCAAAGGCACATGTTGAAATCTGTCGACTGGACGGGTTGTAGGTTGGCGTAGGAGACCCCTTGGGGATGCACGCTGCACATGCAGTCGTTTCGGGAATTGGCGGAATGCGCACTGCCGGAGATCTGGTAGGGCGGATGCAATTACACCGGGCGATGAGACTTGATGAAGCAAAGAAATATGTCGCGGACAAACTTGGAGTTTCGGTCTTTGATTTGGCAGACCCCGTTCTCATGAACGAAATCAGAGAAGATATGGACCTTGGGCGTATCAATGAGGCCCCTGGTGTAGCCAAAGGAATCGACGCCAAGTTTCGTATTGCAAGATTACTCGATCTGGAAATAAACTGCGTGAATAAATTTAAAGAGAGAATAGAGAAAGATTTTTAAGAGATTGTCCATGGAGTATCGGAGTATTGGAGTGTTGGAACAGAAGTTCCATTACTCCAATATTCCATCTAATCTGCATAGTTTTAGGGATGCGAGACCTTTGAAAAACGCCCCCTTTTGTCCAATTTCTGTGTTAGGCTTAAATTTTGGCACGCAGTGAAGCTTTAGCGCTATCCTCGAAATACTCAATGTATGCCTGTGGTTAAAATTTAA
>CAZLRK010000194.1:0-4135 GCA_964561845.1 uncultured Desulfobacterales bacterium
GTCCTGAGCTTTTTTACCGTTAGACTTGGGTCAGCGATGTCCTGACATTTGACAGTTAATAGTTGCCAGCAAAGCTGCAAAACATCAAACCAAAACTAACTCCATGAAAGCTGCTCCTTTTATCGGGTTATATCGATAAGGAGCGATCTCCTTAAAGCCAAGCGACAGATATAAAGCCTTTGCTCTGTCCATGGATGAAATCGTGTCCAGGCGCATGCTATGATATCCGATTTTGCGGGCTTCTTCAATTATAGCTTCAGCCAAAGATCTGCCGATCCCCAAGCTTTGAAATTGCGTTCTGACATATAATCTTTTCATCTCGCATATGCGATCCTCAAGTTTTCTCAAAGCAACGCAACCGGCAACCTGTTCCTGCCAAAAAGCTATTAGAAGACGACCATCCGGCGGGGCATAGACGCCGGGAAGGTTGACCAGCTCTTCTTCAAAGTCCTGGAAATCCAGATCGAAGCCCAAAGAAGCTGAATATTCTTCAAAGAGATTTCGAATGAGTTCAAGGTTTTGAGCTATATTAACATGAATAATATTAAGCATGACTATTTACTGTTTTGATTCATGCTGCTTCCTGGTATAGATTGTTTTGAATTTTTCAGGTGAGATTTTCATGCACTCAACACAACCGGGTTCTTCTGCAGGGTTGAAAGGTTCAAGGTGTACTTCAAGGCCAATTTCTTTGTATGCTTCGATTATTTCTAAAAGTCGTGGCTCGTCATGGGTTGATTGCTTTTCCCATCCATCACGGGCAAGTTCTTTTTCTCGAGTCATTTTATCGTTTCTTCCACCACAACTTAACAATTAATAATCAATAGTTAATTGTGAATAGTTAATGTCTTTGTTTAAGTTAGTATCCTCCTATGGAGGAGGGAAATCAGAGGCAGATTCTTTGGGCCTTGCTTGTCCCGTTTTGCGTGGGATTATTTACCGACCTTTGTATTCAGGCCTTTTGCGACCAAGAGATGATAGCCCTTCAAGAGCATCGGAAGTAGAAAAGATTTCCGATAGCCTTCCCAGTTCAATTTCCACGGCATCGGGAATCGGCTTTCCCACCTGTTGATCGATGATTTCATTTGAAAGTTTAAGCGCCAAAGGCGCCTTGTAGCCGATAATTTTTAGAGTCCTGGCCGCTAGTTCAGGGGATACTCCATCGGGTGTTTTTCCTGAAAGAAGCTTATCTACATTATCCTTTGAGCAAATACTGGCAAGCTGTTTAAACTTTTCAGGAATTTCATGTTTACGGAATTTATCCGGTTTTCCTTGAGAAACAAGATCCTGTATTGCTGACTCAACTGCGGCAGGCTCAACTAACATAGTGATTATGCCCATTTCTTTTGCGTCTTGTCCGGTAATGTTCGAACCTGTAAATATATAGTATTTGGATAGTTCGGGGGTGGTTAGTCGTGCAAAGCGGAGCATGCCGCCAAGGCCCGGATAAATGCCGATACCGGTTTCCGGGAATGCAAAAGATCCTGCGGGCGTTGCAATAATAGTTTGGCAGGCGAGGGCAAGTTCACTTCCGCCACCCATGGATAGACCGTCAAGCAATGCAATCGTAAGCTTTTGAGCGTTTTCAATCCTGAGCAGAAGTTCGTGGCCTTTTCTCGTGAAATCAATAATGTCAGGGATTTTATTAGACTTTATCTTGTTAACGAAATAGCGGATGTCTGCACCGGCGACAAATGCCTTGCCGGCGCCCTGAAAGACAATCGCCTTGACATTCGGATTTTTCTCGGCTTCAGAAAAGCGTTGATCAAGCTGGGAGATGACGGTTTCATTCAAAGCGTTCATGGCTTCGGGTCGATTTAGCGTAATATATGCTATGTCATTTTTTATTTCAAGATCAACAAAATTGAAATCAAAGGGCTTTCCGAGATCCTTTTGTTTTGATAAAATCTCCGGCATCTTGAAATCGGGATACTTATCGGTTATGGCTTTAACGGATTCATATGTTTTATCGATACCGATTTTATTCATTATCTCAAAGGGACCATTGATCCAGCGAAGTCCTATCTTTGCTCCGCGGTCTGTGTCTTCTATAGAGGCAACACCTTCATCCGCCAGGGCGGCAGCAACTCCAAGACACACGCCGTAAAATCTATCCATAACAGTTTGAAGCTTAGATTCATCTATATCGCCGTCTAAGTTCCAGTTTTCCTTTTTCTCCATTTGTGTCTTCAAGATATTAGCTGTATTGTAAAAAGGGCCGAGTTCGTTTCCAAGGGTAGTAGAGGAATGGACGGCGATGGGTATACCTGTAACGTTCATCAATTCAAATGGACCCATTCCGATTTTAAATGCCCGTTTTGCTCCTTCTTCGATTGTAGGTATGTTTGCTATACTTTCTTCAAGCATACGTGCGGCCTCATTGAGGAAAGGGACAAAGAAGCGGTTTACAGCAAAGCCTGGGGCATCTTTTACAAGGATTGCGGTCTTACCGTGAAGCTTTGCCGCAAGAAGTGATTTTTCAATTGTTTCCAGGCTTGTTGTATCGTGCGGGATGACCTCAAGAAGCCTGTTTTTTGCAGGATGAAAAAAATAATGGAGGCCTATAAATCGGTCGGGGCGGGAGGTCTTGTCTGCAAATTCATGAACGAAAAAACTGGAAGTGTTTGTGGCAAGGATGGTTTTGTCCGAACAGATTTCGTCAAGTTTTTTAAAGAGGTCTGATTTTACCGACTTATCCTCGAAAACAGCTTCAATGACGAGGTCCGCGTCGGCAACGGCATTAAAATCGGTTGTTCCGGTAATTCGCGAGAGTATTTCATCTACCTGTTGGGATTTGAATATTTTACGCTCCACACCTTCCTGAAGCAAATTTTTAATATTGTCAAGTCCTCGCTCGACAAACTCCTCTTTAATATCGATTATTACAACATTTATACCTTCTTGCGCTATCTTTTGAGCGATGCCGCTTCCCATGTTGCCCGCGCCGATTACACCGATTTTGTTGATCTGGGACATGTTACCTCCTGGTTGTAACTTCTCAAAAAGTTATGGTTGCATTTATTCGTTCACTGGATATCGAAATGTTGTAAAGGTCGGGTGATCAGTGATCAGTGATCGGTAATCGGTTATTGATTAACTGATCAGTAACATTTTATCCTTCTGAAAGTAACTATCAAGCTTCAAAGGTAATTAAATTTTTAATTGTGTAACTGTTTGAGCGTATTAGTGAGTGTTAAGAAAGAACAGGGGCTTCCATGATGCGTTTTAATGGCTAATCGGTATTTATAGCTTAGCTATTTTATTTAAAAGACATGCGCTGTTATTTTTTTACACTCACTTATGCGCGAGTTTTACACGGTTGCCTGGGTTTCAAACAGCTAAAATATCAAATTAATTATTTTTCCATACAGGCTTTCGCTTTTCTTCAAAGCTTTTAATACCTTCTAATGTATCCTCGGTTTTCATAAGTGTGTTTAGAAATAGTTCGCTTACTCCCTGCACAGCTTTCGGAAAATCCATTCCAAGGTGTTGCTTTACCGCGCACTTATTCAGACGTATAATTAGCGGGCTGCTTCCCTTTATTTCGCCCAAGAGCTTATTTACTTCTTCGACGAGTTTATCATCCTCCACCGTGTGGTTTATCATTCCCATGAGCCGGGCTTCTTCCGAAGTATACCTTTTTCCCGTGGTGCATATTTCTATAGCCTTAGCAGGGCCGATGAGGTGCGGAAGGCGGATGGCTGCAATGGGTGGAAGAAAGCCGAGTTTTATCTCCGGCTGACCGAAAATGGCACCTTTGGCGGCAATGATGATGTCACAGGCAATTGCGATCTCCATGCCTCCACCAAGGCAAGCGCCGTGAACTGCGGCGATTGTCGGTACTTCAAGCTTGTCTATTAACTCGAAAATGCGGTTAAAGGTGGCGATCATTTCATCCACCATATCCGGCTTGTGATCAGCCACTTCAACCCCCGCACACCAGCTGGAACCTTCACCAAAAAATACAACACACTTGAGGTCGTCATTTGCGACAAGTCCTTCAAGTTCGGCAATAAATTCCTTCATCATTTCGATATTAAACACATTATGTTTGGGGCGATCAAAGGTGATACTGGCAACGCCTTCATCAATTGCGATCTTGAGGTTTTTAGTTTCAGACATTTTTCTTTCCTTT
>CAZLRK010000194.1:4235-6818 GCA_964561845.1 uncultured Desulfobacterales bacterium
TAAGCTTTTTGAAAAACGTAGTTTAATTGCTCGTTTGGCAATTTATTGACCACCGTTTTCATCTCCATACCTAGCTTGATCTCTTCTTCCGGCAGATCTTTTGATATCCTTCCAAATATCTTATAATTTCCATAGTCAAGAAGGGCGATTAAATAGGGTACATCCGCTTCGAATCCCACGGGAGCGTATTCCAGTTTACTGAAAGTTACGAGCTTTCCTTTTCCTGAAACTTCAAGCCATTCCATGTTACCGGAAAGACATTGATAGCAATCAGCTCTGGGTGGAAAAAAAATAATTCCGCAATCCTTGCATTGAGTGCCCATAACCTTGCCGTCCTCCAGATATCCAATGAAGTCATTTGTCTTTGTAATGGATGTAAAGCTAACAGTCCCGAATTTTTTAAACCGGTCGTCTATATCTTTTTTCTTTCCCATTTTTATCTCCCTAAAATCGTAACATTTCCGTAAAGACCAACGCCGCCTATGTTGTGGATCAAACCGATCTCCGGTTTCTTGACCTGAATTTCTCCGGCTTCATCTCTAAGTTGTAAGACAATTGTTCTTATCTGGGATCCACCGGTTGCCCCGATGGGATGTCCCTTTGACAATAATCCGCCGTCAACATTAACGGGTATGCTTCCATCCTTATAGGTCTCCTTATTAGTAATCAGTTCTTTTCCCTCTCCAGGTTTTGCAAAGCCCAGATTTTCATAGGCCATCATTTCAGCAATTGTGAAACAGTCGTGTACCTCGGCCACATCAATGTCTTTCGCATCAACACCTGCCATTTTGTATGCTTGTTCAGCAGCCTGTTGCGCCACGGTTAATCCTGTAAAAAGATCTCTTCCTGCCAGGTTTACACTGGTTGTTGCAGCACCTAAACCTAATATCCACACCGGTTTTTTACAAAAGGCTTTGGTCTTTTCCTGGTTAGCTACTATGAGACATGAACTTCCATCAGCGTTTGCACAGCAATCGCCCACCCGGAGGGGGCTTGCGACAGGATTAGACATTATACTTTCAGGATCGGAGAACATATCAAAAGCCACGGGCTTACGGTAGACTGCCTTTTCATTAATTTGACCGTAAGTTGAAGCCTTGACTCTGATGAGGGCAAGGTCATCAGGCGTGGTTCCATATTTTTCCATGTGAGCCCTTGCATACATGGCATAATAAGCCGGCATCATGGTGCCAAACGGGCTTTCCCATTGGATATCGGCTCCGCGGCCCATTCGTTCCTGAGATTCGGAAGAGGAAATTTCCGACATTTTTTGGAATCCGAGAACGGCAATCACGTCGTGAAGCCCGGACTTGACAAGCGAGTAAGCCAACCTTAGTCCCATACTGCTTGATGAACAAAGACTTTCAACATAAAAAGTTGGTTGTGGGTTGAGACCAAGATATTCGGCAAAGACTCCTGCAGGTGATCTTTGTTTGTCGTATTCCGGAGCCGAACAGATTATGGACGCATCAATATCCTTTGTTGTAACTTGTGCATCCTTCAAGGCTTCCTTAAACCCTTCAAAGGCCAGTTCTCTAATGGAACCCGGATATTTCCGCACAAAAGCGCTCTGGCCAACACCGATAATTGCTACTTTATTCATAAATTACCTCTCTTATCAATCCCCTAAATGTATTGTCCGCCGTCTACTTTTATTACTTCACCTGTGATATGCCTTGCTTTTTCAGATGCAAGGAATGCGACGACATTTGCCAGATCCTCCGGCAAACCTACACGTTTAAGGACAATTTCGTTCATTGCCAGTCCAATAATTTTGTCCCGTGCATCTGATTCTTTGAGCATTGAAGTCTCGATAAGTCCGGGAGCAACTGCGTTAACATTAACGTTGAACGCTCCTAACTCCTTTGCAATTGCTTTAGTATACCCGATAATGCCGGCTTTGGAAGCAGAATAGTTTGATTGCCCAAATTTTCCGCGTAATCCGTTTATGGAAGTGATGTTAATAATTTTTCCTGATTTCTGTTCCTTAAAGACAGGAGCAACCTGACGCGTGAAATTGAAGTAACCTTTTAAGTTGACCTCAATCACCCGATCCCACTGTTCTTCGGTCATCTTCCAGGATACACCATCCCAATTCATCCCGGCGTTATTAACCAGGATATCAAGACCGCCGAATTCATCTAAGGCTGTCTTTGCGACACGTTCAGCATCCATAAAAGAAGAGATATCGCATTTGACTGCGATAGCTTTTCGCCCCATTTCACGGATTTCATCGGCATACTTCATAGCCTCGGTCTCGTGTTTACGGAAAGTAAGACAGACGTTTGCGCCCTCGCGGGCAAGTTCTGTTGAAATAGCGGCTCCTATCCCCTGCGAACCGCCAGTAACTATAGTATTTTTACCTTCTAAAAGCATGAATCCCCCTAATTTTAGTCACAATATTTTTTAAATTTATTGGTTGGTAACGTTTAAAAGTTTCGGCATAACAGGTTGCCAAACTTAATGAAGTACATTTACAAATCTGTTCGGTAATGCCAATTTCTAAAGTTGCAAATCCCAAATATTTTGAGACCTTTGGAAAATGCTCAATTTTGTTCAAGTTCAAGGAAGGCGAAAATTTTA
>CAZLRK010000195.1:0-6753 GCA_964561845.1 uncultured Desulfobacterales bacterium
TAATCAAGGCTTACTGCAATATAGCAAGCTCTAATGAGCGAAGCGAATGGGCGGTAAAATATTACGAAAAATGCAAAAGGGAAAGATATAATGGTACAAATTCATGAGAGTGTTGATGCAGCGGCTACTCAGAAGAAGGCGGGTGCAGATCAGGATGCTTCGGTAAAGGATTCATTACAAAAAATTAAAAATAAATTTATTGTAATGAGCGGCAAAGGTGGTGTAGGCAAAACCAGCACATCTGTCAATCTTGCTATAGCCCTAAGTCAAAAGAGATTTAAAGTAGGGCTAATGGATGTTGATCTTCATGGTCCTGATGTTCCGAGAATGTTGGGTCTGAAAGGGATGCTGGAGCTTAATACAAATAAAAAACTGAACCCGATGAATTATTCGGACAATTTAAAGGTGGTTTCAATAGAATCGCTTATAGCAAGCAAAGATGATGCAATTATATGGAGAGGACCTATCAAGTATTCAGCCATCAAACAGTTTATTGGAGATGTGGAATGGGGCGAACTTGATTTTTTAATTATTGATTCCCCTCCCGGAACCGGTGATGAGCCATTGACCATTGCCCAGACGATTTTAGATGCAAGAGCAATAATAATTACTACACCTCAAGAAGTATCCCTTGCGGATGTTAGAAAATCTATTAATTTTTGCAAAACTGTAAAAATGGAGATATTTGGACTTATAGAAAATATGAGTGGCTTTTCGTGTCCTCATTGCGGAAAGGCGGTTGACCTTTTTGGATCGGGCGGTGGGGAGAGAACAGCCCGGACAATTGGAATTGATTTTCTCGGGAAAATTCCGTTTGATCAAAATGTTGTTTCATGCGGTGATTCAGGCGCCTCTTACCAGGAAAAATATGCAGATTCACAGGCAACAAAAAGTTTTGTAGAGATTGCAAATAAATTGTCTGAACTTGTATGATATGGCATTAATAATTAATAATCAATTGCTAATTGTGAATAGTTAATGACTTCCCCCCTTCGGGGGCAAATTAAAGCCTGGTCCTCTGAGCCAGGATGAGTACTTAGCCAAGTGAAAATCGATCTGGATGGAATTGTTATAATTACAGGTAACTACGGCAGCGGAAAAACCGAAGTCTCAATAAATCTTGCCGTGAACCGGAAGCGAGAAGGATTAGAGGTTTGTATTGCAGATCTTGATCTGGTGAATCCATATTTTAGAACCCGTGAAGCAAGGGTGCCTCTCTCTAAAATGGGAATCGACGTGGTTTTACCTCCTACGCAATATCTCAAGGCCGATCTACCGATCTTAAGCCCTAAAATAGGAGGTGTGATCCGTAATCCCAGTCAATTAACTTTATTAGATGTTGGAGGCAACGATGTTGGAGCCACCGTACTTGCAACGCTTGCAGATTTCTTGAAAGATAAGACCTTTCATATGCTTCAGGTTGTGAATCCCTTTCGACCTTTTACAGAAACTATAAAGGGATGTTTAAAAATACGTGATGAGATCCAATCTTCTTCGAGAATGACTATAAACGGAATCATCGGCAATGCGAATTTGATTGACAATACAGTGCCGGAAGATATTTATAGTGGGTTCAATTTTGTTGAATCCCTGGCAGTAGAGAGTGGATTGCCTCTTAAGTTTATTACGGTTGCAGAAGAACTAATGCAGGAGATAGATATTAATCGCTTTTCCTGTCCGGTTTTGCAGATATCAAGGCAACTAGTGCCGCCCTGGAAAAGGGCGAAAGAATTGAGGAGTTAAAGTATATGCAATATGAGTATAAAATCGACAATGATAGATGTAAAGGCTGTTCGTTATGCGTAACCGTCTGTCCTAAAAAAGTTTTAGAAACTTCAAACGAAGTCAGTTCAAAAGGCTATTTTCCGGCATTTCAGGCGCGTCCGGAAGATTGTGTTTTTTGCGCAACCTGCTGCAGGATGTGCCCGGACGTGGCCATAACTATCACAGAAATTGTAGAAGAAATGTTAGAACAAGCGTAATATTTTAGCTGTTTGAAGCAATTACTTTCATAAGGCTAAAATGTTACGAACAAACATAACCGGAGGAAAAATATGGGCAAGGTATTAATGAAAGGAAACGAAGCGATTGGGGAAGCTGCGATCAGGGCGGGATGTCTGAACTATTTTGCCTATCCGATTACTCCTCAATCAGAAGTAGCAGAATATCTCTCTCGTCGTATGCCGGAAGTAGGCGGAGTTTTTTTGCAGGGAGAAAGTGAAGTTGCAGTTTCATATATGATTTTTGGGGCCGCGGCTTGTGGTGAACGTGTTTTTACTACTTCATCAAGCCCCGGAATAAGCCTGATGAGTGAAGGTATTAGCTATATAACAGGCGCTCAGTGCCCGGCTGTTTTTGTTAATATTATGCGGGGTGGCCCGGGGTTAGGCGGAATCCTTCCTTCCCAGGCAGACTACTTTCAAGCAACAAAAAGTATTGGTCATGGTGACTGCAGGCTCCTTGTAATGGCACCTGCAAGTGTTCAAGAAGCCGTAGAAATGGTTATGAGAGCCTTTCCACTTGCCGAAAAATATCGTAACCCTGTTATGATCCTGGGGGACGGTTTGATCGGCCAGATGATGGAACCCGTAGAATTTTCGGATCATCTTAAATCAGAACCGTCAAATAAAGATGGGTGGGCCACTAACGGTATGAGCACCCGTAAAAGCAAAAAACGTAACCTGGTAAAATCGCTATTTTTAGATCCTGAGCAGCTAAATGAGCACAACCTGATCTTAAAAGCTAAGTATGAACAAATGAAAAAAGAAGATGTGAGATACGATACTTATAATATTGATTCTGAATATAAAGCTCTTATTGTCAGCTATGGTACCATGAGCAGAGTTTGCAGAACCGCTATAGATAACTTGAAAGCAGAAAATCTTGAGGTGGGCATGATAAGACCACAAACGCTTTTTCCTTTTCCGGAAACTGCAATTAGGGATGCAGCTTTAAAAGATACCTGTAAAACGGTTGTAAGTATTGAGATGAGCATGGGGCAAATGCTGGAAGATGTTGATCGGGCTGTTCAAGGAAGTCGCCCTGTTAAATGGTATGGAAAATGTGGCGGCGATGTGCCGACACCGGAAGAAGTAATGGATTTCGTAAAATCGTTGTAGATAAACAAGGAGCAATTATAATGGGAAAAACATTTAAGAAACCGGAAGCACTTTCCGACCAGGTTAGCCACTACTGCCCGGGGTGCACACACGGCATCATCCATCGATTGATTGCTGAAGTAATTGATGAGTTGGAAATCAGGGAGCGCACTGTAGGTATTGCTCCTGTTGGATGTGCAGTCCTGGCTTATAACTATTTTACATTTGACTTTCAGGAGGCGGCACATGGTCGTGCTCCGGCAATGGCAACAGGCATAAAACGGGTTCGGCCTGATTTGATGGTTTTTAGCTATCAGGGTGACGGCGACCTGGCGAGTATAGGAATGGGAGAGATCATTCATGCTGCCAACAGGGGAGAAAAATTTACAACAATTTTTGTTAACAATGCGGTTTATGGAATGACCGGAGGTCAGATGGCACCGACGACAATGCCTGATCAGCGCACTACGACCTCTCCTTTTGGACGGAACGTAGAAGAGGTTGGGATGCCTATTAAGGTTGCCGAATTGATTGCGGCACTGCAAACACCCGGATATATAGTTAGGCAAACAGTTATTAAACCAAAGTACATTACAAGAGCAAAAAAAGCCATAAAAAAGGCATTTATATATCAGATGGAAAATCGGTGTTACAGCCTTGTGGAAATTGTTAGCACATGCCCGACAAACTGGGGGCTTACTCCGGTTGAAGCAATAAAGTGGACAGAGGAAAATATGCTGCCTTATTATGAACTGGGCGAATTTAAGACACCTGAACAACACAAAGAGGAGGCCTAATGCAAAGCGAAGTGATGTTTGCCGGTTTTGGTGGACAGGGAATTTTATTAATCGGAAAAATCCTTGCCCAGACGGCTATGGAAGAAGGTTTCGAAGTGTCATGGGTACCTTCCTACGGCCCGGAAATGCGTGGCGGAACAGCATATTGTACGGTGGTTATCAGTGATAGGCCCATCGGTTCTCCAATTATCAGAAATCCTCAGCATCTGATTGCTATGAACCGACCTTCTTTGGAAAAATTTGCACCGGTTGTTAAACCCAACGGAATTATACTAATCAACAGTTCATTAATCACAATTGGCGCTGAACGCGACGATGTCGATGAATTAAAAGTGTCGGCTGTTGAAATTGCCCAGGGATTGGGCAGCGTAAGAGCGGCAAATATTGTTGCCCTTTCTGCATTTGTTGCTCGAAGCAAAATAGTCAAGTTTGATATTTTGCGTAAAATGGTTAAACAAGAATTCTCTAAAAAAGAAAAACTTATCCCTCTTAACATGAATGCATTAAATGAGGGTAAGAAGGCGGCATTAAAATAAATAAGAATCCCCCGCAAACGGGACAAGCAAGTCCAAAAGGACAGGGTATTTTAACGCCTAAAAAAAATGTATTAATTTAGCCTTCTGAAAAAATTATGAGTAGCAGCTTCAAAGGTTGTTTAATTTTTAATCGTGTAACTGTTTGAGCGTATTAGTGAGAGTTAAGAAAGAACAGGGGCTTGCATTATGTGTATTAATGACTAATCGGCATTTAGAGCTTAGCTGTTTTATTAGAATGTCATGCACTGTTCTTTCTTTACACTCACTTATGCGCGAGTTTTACACGGTTTAAAATTTAATTACCTTTGAAGTGGCCTTGTTTTCAAACAGCTCAAATATTAAAAAAAATGAATCTATCAGTACCCGACTATATTTTATCAATAAAACCGTATGTTCCGGGCAAGCCCATTGAAGCGCTTGAACGGGAATATGGAATTGAAAAATCAATAAAACTTGCTTCCAATGAAAATCCTCTCGGCCCGTCTCCAATGGCCGTCAAAGCTATCCAAAACGCCATAGGTAAACTTAACCGATATCCTGACGGTGGTGGCTATGAGCTAATTCAAAATATTTCGAAAAAGTTGGGCGCGCCACCCGAAAATATCGTTCTGGGAAACGGATCTGATGAGATTATAGGCATGCTCACTCGCGCATTTCTTCAACCAGGTGATGAAGCGATATTGCCAAAACCCTCCTTTCTCATGTATGAAATAATGGTTCGCACCTCAGGAGCGACATCTGTTAATGTTCCCTTAAAGCAACTTTCAATAGATCTTGACGGTATAAAAGACAAAATTACACCTAAAACCCGCATGATATTTATAAACAATCCGAATAACCCCACCGGAACAATTGTTTCTAAAGAAGATTTTGAGAAATTTCTTAAAAACGTCCCTCCTGAAATTGTTGTGGTAATGGATGAAGCGTATATTGAATTTGTGCGTACTGAAAAATGTCTGGATAGTATTGATTTTATCGATACGGAAAGGGCATTAGTAGTGCTTCGAACCTTTTCAAAGACATACGGTCTTGCCGGACTTCGGATCGGATATGGTATTATGCCGAAAGAAATATCGGATCTATTAAACAGAGTGAGGCAACCATTTAATGCAAGCTCCCTTGCTCAGATCGGAGCTGCGGCAGCGCTTAAAGATGATGCTTTTTTAAAAAAAACCATCGATTTAATTCATAAAGAACTTAATTTTTTATATGATTCCCTGAAAAGACTGGGAATAAATTATTTCCCGACTCAAACAAATTTTTTTCTTATAGATGTAAAAAAGGACGCTGATGAAGTTTTTGAAAGCCTGCTTAAACATGGTATTATTGTTCGATCCATGACATCTTATGGATATCCGAAATATATCAGAATTAATGTCGGGCTTCATGAAGAGAATGTTAGCTTTATTGAGGCCCTGAAAAAGGTGATCTGATGCCGGTCTCAAATCACAAAAAAAAACGTCTTGTTATTACAATTGACGGCCCTGCAGGAGCAGGCAAATCTACGGTTAGCAGGATACTTGCAGATCATCTTGGATATAAATATATTGATACAGGTGCACTTTACAGGGGGGTCGCATTTGAAGCAAAGGTAGCAGGATTAAGTCAGAATGACGACGTTGGTCTTGAAAATCTATGCAAGACCCTCGAACTCAAAATCAAGAGAACTAATATGGAGATTCGCCTTATATCAAACGATTCGGATATTGCCGATAAAATACGTACTCAGGAGATTACAATGCTTGCCTCTGCAATTTCTGCAAAGCCGGTTGTAAGAAAATTTCTTTTGGGTATGCAAAGGAATATTGGAAAAGAAAAAAGTGTTGTATTCGAAGGTCGCGATATGGGGACTGTGGTTTTCCCGGATGCCGATATTAAATTTTTTCTTGATGCAAAATACAAAATAAGGGCGCTACGGCGTTATCAAGAATTACCAAAGGGAACTTCTCAAAAAATAAAAGATGTTGAAAGAGATATACTTCGTAGGGATGAAAATGATAGTACCAGGAAATTGGCCCCTTTAAAACCGGCTAGTGACGCGATTTTAATAGATTCCTCCAAGCTTTCAGCAAAAGAAGTTGTTGACTTAATGCTCTCTTATGTTGAAAAAGCGTTTTAGCCCGCATTTCTCATGAAGAATTTATCCTATGATTAATAACAAAAAAATGAACTGTAATATCATTTAAATACATAGATTATAAATTTTCATATAGATGAACATGCTATAATCGGAAGATATCAGTTTTAGGATAAATTCTTCACCCTTTGGGCAAGCCTGATTTGCCCATTTGCTGTGTTATAAGGGGTTTGCGGTAGAAGGAC
>CAZLRK010000196.1:0-6724 GCA_964561845.1 uncultured Desulfobacterales bacterium
AACCGTCTCTTTAATATACCTTAAATCTGTCCACTTTCCTTTGAACCGATACATACGTTAAACAGTAATGAAGTCTTTGATGTAACACATTTCATAGGATTAAAGATCAACTTCTAATCTCAATTAGTCCATATTGGAATTAAAGTCACAAATTGGCCAAGAAATTTTAGATTCTCCGGGTATTTTGAGTCATTCCAACCATGCATTCGAATTAATCCATCCATTCCCGTGATTCGAAACGACAACGTAATTTTGACCCACCCCTAATTTAAATATAAAATCCCTTCTTAGATCTTTACACCTTAACACATCCAGAAAAAATAATGATGTCGAAACCCTGACATGCGGACAAAAGTTGTTGATGGAGATCCTCCCTTCACCATTATGTTATTAAAGCTATTTTAAGTTTAAGATCCACTTGGAGATTTAAAAAAGGATAATTGATATTGTTTTCTCTTTTCTCAAAATTACTCAGGGGTGCTATTAATCCTACATCAGAATTATCCGGTGTAAGTCTGGGGACAATTACTTGAAGATTGAAAAAAGTTAAGTGGAGAAATTTACCTTACAAAGTAGATTTTTTAGTTCTTTACGAAGTGAGATTAAAATGAGATTAAAATTTTAAACCCGAAATTAATCTAATAATTATAAATATACTCACTGGTTATCCCAAAAATTAATGGATTAATCAAATTTCGTACAACTTTCTCAAATATACCCCTAATCAATATTTATATTTATAAATATAAATCCCTCTCAAAAGTAAAGTTGTTCTTTTTTTCATTAATTTTTAATTTTTTACTGTTACTCCTTACGCATTAGTGGGTTTACTGAGATTAATTAGCTAAAATTTTATTAATCCAATATTAATCTCAGAGTAAGGATATTAATAGATCCCCGATCTTTTTTGAGAAAAGAAAAGAAACTATCCAAATATTTATAACAAAATTTCTCTCTCAAATTATAACCCCAATAATTCCCTTTTTAGATCTAAAGAAAAGATACCCTTTTTCCGTAAAACATTTTTATTCGACTGGATTTATGAACTTAACCCCGAATATGCAAACACTGTTACCATCTTTCTTTGAATTCGTTACCGTATATCCAGATGACTCCAGGGTCTTTTTAAATTCAGCTTTTCGTAAAGGATCCTTTTCACCTTCAGAATCACAATAAGATCTATATAAATCGTAAGCACCCTTTAGTTTGACTCTTTTATCCTCATCGGTTTTCTTTAGATATTGGGACACAAAAGCAAAAACATTGTTGCTCTCATTCTTATAGTTTTGCTTTGATTTTTGTATCGATATCCCTTTGCTGAATATGAACTTATTTTCTCGTAATCTTTTATAACCATAAAGTGCCCAATTAAATATCCCCGAGAGTTCATCTTTTAATTTATCGGTAAGATGCACATCCATTTCATCTTCAGAAAAAGTCTTTAGAAACTCCAGTATATATATCCGTCTCCACCACCCATGAGATGTATCATCAATTTTAGGTATCTGGTTCATCGACAAAAAATGCTTTGCATAGGGCTTAAATTTTGTTGGCTCTTTATAAGGGTTTCTTCCCGAGATCCAATCTCCTGCTACTGCTGCTTTTACCATGTCGGTATTGATCTGTTTTTTATGGGGCGTTTCACTTGATATATTTACCATCTTTCCAAAGAGTCCCAGAGTGTAATATTCGTTGGTTAGCTGGTTTAAACTAATGGTGGATACATTTTCTTCTCCAAATAAATTCGAGATGGTATTTACAAATACTGATTTTCCGTTGCTTCCACTTCCGATCAAAAAGTATAAAGCAGGTTTGGGAATCTCTTTTAAAAATGCATATCCGATGGATTCTTGAGCGAAAGTAATCTTATCTTGATCCCCCAGGAACACATCATCTAAGTATTTTAGCCACAGTGGACATTGAGCTGATGGATCATAATCGTATGGTAATAGATTCGTTGTAAAGATCTCCGGTGTATGCTCTATTAAAGTTTCTTCAATCAAATCGAAAAGTCCATTTTGAAGAGTCAGATATTTCACCTGGTCATTACGAGCCTTATCACTATCGACCAGATCATCAGCAATACAAAAATGTATGAAGTTATACATCACTGACTTTGTAAAAAGTTTTCTGTATTTTCCCAGTTCTTTTTGACAAAGATAGTTAAGATAGTCATCACTGCACTGCTCGTAACATTTACCGCTGTATTTAAAAAAAGCTTTTTCCTTTTCCAAATATTTTAATCTGTATTTTTTAACGATATATTCCTCGAATGGAACAATGTTCAGTTGATACCTACTGTTCTTATCTTTGCTGATTGAGCCGGATATAAACAGAGGATCTATCATCTCTTCCGGAGTAAGATTCGACATCTTCTTTGCGTTAGAAATGCTGTGTCTTAAATATTCATCCGGTGATTTATGCTGTTTGTATTTTTCTCCAATCCCATTAGAGTAAGATTTAAATATCATTTTTATATCGGAATCACTAATTCCTTTATGTACAAGTGCTGTAACTACCGCTTGATCAGCTTCACTTCTCGATAAATATGTCCCGTCATTTCCATTAACAATCAGGTCTTTTATTCGATCTGAAACCTTAAGATTGTCAATATCTTTATCAACCACAAACGAAGATAACTTCGATTTTTTAATGACTTTTAACTTTTTATCTTTAACCGCTATCTTTTCCTTTGACTCATCAACTTTTACAAACTGCTTGAAATTTTCAAAATCATATAAAGGACCATCTTTATCAAAGACTCGTACTTTCCTTGGATTATCTGGAAGCTTAAAATTATACGTTCCCGGAATTCTCAAAACCCTGTCAAGGTTATGTGTTCCCTTGTCACCACCCAGATGCTTGATAAAATATTTATTGATACTCTCAAGTTTATCTATTCCGATATCCTTCACCTTAACTGGACTGTTCAACACCCAATAACAATGAAGACCGCCACCACTAAGATTTGTAAGAGTAGGCTGAGGTTGAAACTTTGTTATCGCTTTAATTGCTTCGTCATAATCTTTATAGTCTGGTTTCTTTTTATGACCATCAGATCCAAAATCGATTTCCGCATGAAACGCAGTTACATAATGAACATTTTCTTTCTTACCCCTTTTTCCAGTTCTTGGATTAACGCCAAAATAAACATCGATACCGGAACTGCACAGCTTATAAGATACTTTAGATGCTTCTTTTATGGTTTGACAAAAATACTGTTCTGGTGATCGTCCTTTTGGAAATGTTCTGATTTCAATATCTCCAAGATTAGCATTTATCGTAGAGCTAAAAATACAATCCAGAAACTTTTCTACCGTGTTTATAAATTTTTCTTTATCATTTATAATAGGATTATGGTTCATAGCTTATTCCTCCGATCCGCCAAGACTTATTAAGGATTCATCGATAATCCTTCTAACCCACTCAGCCATTGAGATCCTTTCCTCATCAGTGATCTTTTTAATTTTCCGATAGACCTCCTCTGACAATGCCACTGCCAAAGATTTTGTAAATTGTGCAACTTTCATTTTCAGTTCTCCTTATCAATTGTGAAATTATTTAAATGTACTTTACCTTTCATTTATTTGTTCTGGGGGCTATGTGATGACAGCAGCGAGTTTGGTTCTGTGGAGAAACTGATGAAAATTGAAAATGCTTTTTTGAAAGGAGTTGTTTGAATATACTTTGGGAACTTTTATACTCCCATACTTCAGATCAATTTAAAACCTGACTTGCTATTTTGAGATTTTTCCTATATGAGTATGGTTAATCGGGTATTTGTGATTTCATTTAGAAACTTGGAATTGCTTTGTATTGAAACTGGAGGAATATTTGAAACGAAATTTTCAATGATATTGGTGTTATGCTGATACTTGATATAGGCAAGAAACATCGCATTTCACCACAAGATTTTTCATGTTATTATTCGCCACACTTTCTCTTGACATTAACAGCAAATTATTAATATTTTCAACACCATTGAAATATTGACTGTTAGGGTTTCCGAACAACAAAAAAATTTGTTAATTACTATTAGGAGGGTAAAATGAAAGACCGTATTCCCAAGGCTCGCCACGTTCTTTTGGATGATATAAAGGTGCTTTTTATCATTCTGGTTCTACCTTTCCTTTTCTTTGCTTGCGCTTCCAATGAAACGTTAATTAAACCACCCCAATTTAAGGTTGTAAAGGCAACGCTAGCAAAAGGGATTTATGACAAAGGAACTTACGCTGTTCCACAGAACCCCACAACTCTTTTTTCCACCGATGATAGAGAAGTCATTTCACATATTAAGTTGAAGAATATTTCAGGAAAGCATAGTATTCGATGGGACTGGTATAAACCGGATGGCACCCTTTATTCATCGACAGGCGATTATCCTATCGGAACTAGAAAGGGAAAATATCGTAAAGAATCGTCTGTTTGGCATAAGATGTTAATAAAAGGAGATAAGGCTGAAAATTATCCTGGAAAATGGTATGTTGATGTTTTGGTTGATGATAAATTATTTACATCCAATAAATTTACACTTGCTGCCAAAAAGGAAGAGAGCGTTCTTGCAGTTCCTGTGGCTGTATCGTCAAGGCAAAAATCATTTGCAGTAATTGTGGGTATTTCAGAGTATTTTCACTCCGGTCAGGATGGCTTTAACGATTTGGCATTTGCAGACGATGATGCAAGAGCCTTTAACGAAGCATTGCTTAAATTAGGCTGGAGTAAAAGTCGTATCAAAACACTTGTTAATGAGAAAGCTACCCGCAACAATATCCTCATTGCTCTTGAATCTTGGTTAACAAAGGCTGGCAAGGACGATCTAATTGTATTGTACTGGTCAGGGCACGGGTTCCCCGATCCTGAGGATCCTGAAAAAGTGTATTTTGCCTGTTACGATACAAACATACGTATTCCGCCAACGGGTTATCGTATGGATCGTATAAACAGCATTATCAAGGAAAGAGATGCTAAAAATGTGATTATTCTGGCCGACACCTGTCATGCCGGAAAGCTAATTACAAGGGGTGCCAAAGGTATTTCCGTTATTCCTAATATAGAAAAGATGCGTCGTGAGCAGACTATACCGAAAGGCTGGATATATATGGTAGGGGCAGAAAGTGATCGGAAGGCGATAGAGCATACTTCCTGGAGTAACGGTGCCTTTACCCATTGTCTGCTCAAAGGACTTCTGGGCGGTGCAGATGGATTTGAAAGCGTTGGACTTAAGGACGGTATTGTTACAATGGGTGAATTACGGGCATATATGAACTCAGCTATGCCGGATGAAACTGAAAAAATCCTCGGAGTGGCCAAACGACCGTTAATTACAACTTCATCTGGAGATCCCGATATTTGGAGCTTGAGTCTGCAAAAGGGTAATTAGCCATATTTTCGATGGAGGGATTATGGGCTTATTAAAAAAGATTTTCATCATCGTGATGATACTATTCACACTTAATCTATATCTTCCAGGAATACATTTTGCTCAAGAAATCCAATTGTCCTCAAATTGGGTGGCAACCGAATCTCCTGAAATCCAGTCTACACCTAAACCCGAAATCAGGTCCACACCGGAAGAGACAATACCCGCTAAGAAGGTAGTGAAAAAGAAAAGTAAATGGATTTGGTTTATACTCGGCATAGCGCTTGTGGGGGGTGGTGCTGCGGCTATTTCAGGTGGAGGTGATGAACCCAGCAGTGGTGATACCGGAACTTATACAGGAACCTGGTAGAAACTTAGTAAAGTCATATCCAATAAATAACTTTTTCCGCTTGTGAGGATAATAATGCAAATACAATCCATCGTTCACTGGAAAGATAAATCACTAACTTTATATTGTATATGTTTTCTTTTGCTTATCTTGACTGTTTTCGGCTGTGGTGAAGATTATTCATCTTCTTATGATGATACAGGCTCTTATGCATGTTCAATTAAATGGCCTGAGGCTGTTTCAATCCTGGAAACAACATCAAATGTTTCAAGGGCGATCGATTGCAGCGCCACTGGTATTTCGGTTGTAAGATTTTCCTTTTATAATGGAAGTGGCGATTACCTTACAGGTGATGGATTCAGTTGCTCATTGGGTAGTGGCACAGTATCCGGGATACCGGTAGGGAACAACATACGACTTGTGGTCACCGGTGAAGACTCGTCCGAAAATGTGTTATATCAGGGTGAAAGAACGGGTATTTCTATTGTTGCAGGGCAAACAACCGATGACAGTGATAATCCTATTCAGATGGATCGTGTTGTAGCACCATGGACAATGCTTAAGCTACCCGATACCGGTCAGACAACAAGCTATACAACCACATGGGGTGAGGATTCGGATTACACGATCAATCCTCCTTCTTATACAGACAATGGTGATGGGACTGTTACCGATAATGTAACAAGTCTGATGTGGCAGCAAGAGGATGACAATACAACCCGCATCTGGGACGATGCCAATACTTACTGCAACGATCTTACACTTGCGGATTATTATGACTGGCGGCTTCCTTCCGCATATGAATTAATGAGTATTGTTAATTGTGACACGTATAGTCCTTCAATAGACACAACTTATTTCCCTGGTACTAGTGCGTCGTACTATTGGTCGTCTACTACCAGCGCTTACAATTCGTCCTACGCGTGGTACGTAAACTTCTTCCTTGGCTACGCCCGCCACCGCAATAAGACAAATAACTACTATGTGCGATGTGTCCGTGCCGGACAGTGAATTGG
>CAZLRK010000197.1:0-6629 GCA_964561845.1 uncultured Desulfobacterales bacterium
CAAAGAACAACAGCCTGTTATGAAACATGCTGATAATTTAGTTATTTGAAAGTTAAAATTGAGATGGCAAAGTAAAAAGCTCCGGTTCTCCCGCTGAAAAGCAGTGGAACACAGAATATGGACTTTTTGCGAAGCCATCATGATTAACTCTTCCGGCCTGTACTAATTAGGAGAAAATTATGGAACAAGCTCGATTATTTATAGCAATTGCTCTTTCTTTTCTAGTGTTTTTTATATGGAATATTTTCTTTGTCGAGAAACAGGATGTCCAAAAGCCAAAAAGGGATTTGCAAGAAGAAAAAATTACAAAAGAGGAACCATATAAAAAAGATTTCGAGGAGCAAATAACTGCTAAACCAATTTTAGACAAAGATGATTCTTCACAGAAACTTGTTTTGCCAAAAACCGTTACCGTAAATTCACCTTTATATTCGGTGCAGATTTCAGAGTTTGGCGCAGTATTTAACAGCTTTGTCTTAAAAAAATACAGGGAGAAAGTTGAAAAAGATTCCCTTTTAAAAGAATTAATATCTGAGGATAACAACGACGGCACAGTTCTGGCTAAATTTGCTGATAATAGTATTCCGGGACTTAATAATGCTCTTTTTAAGGCAGATACCGAATATGAATCTATTGATGTGGTAAATACACCCAAAAAACTCAAATTTTCTTGGATTTCAATCAATGGAGTTATTATTGAAAAAGAATACATTTTTTCACCTGATACATATTTGATCGGTTTGAATTTTGTCATAAAGAACGGTTCAAACAAAACAATTGAAGACAACCTTATTTTATCTCTGACTGCCAACACCCCTGAAGATAAAACAATGTATGGTTTCGAAGGACCGAGCGCCCTAATTAACAAAAAACTGGAGAAGGTAAAAATTAAAAAGATTAAAGATGAAAACGTATATTCCGGCAAACTTAGATGGATTGCTATTCAAGACCGGTATTTTTTATCAAGTCTTATGCCAAAAGATTATACCGAAGCAAGTATGCGCCTTTTTATTGACCAAGATAATATTTTAGAAGCCCAATATATGCAGAAAAACAGTGAGATCAAACCAGGCACTCAAAAAACTTTTGAATTTGAACTCTTTTTTGGGCCGAAAAGTATGAGAATCTTGGGTGAAACAGATTATGATCTTGATAAAGCAGTCAACTTCGGAATGTTTGATTTTATCGCCAAACCGTGCGTCTGGATCATGAATTTTATATACGGGTTTATCCCTAATTACGGCGTTGCAATTATTCTTTTAACAGTATTCACTAAAATATTACTATGGCCTCTTGGAAACAAGAGCTATAAGTCCATGGGTGAAATGAAGAAGATCCAGCCCCTGATGGCCGAATTGAGAGAAAAACATAAGAATGATAAAAAAAAGATGAACCAGGAAATTATGGGTTTATACAAAACTTACAAAATCAATCCTATGGGCGGATGCCTTCCTATGGTTGCCCAAATTCCGGTATTTTTTGCTCTTTATCGTATGCTGTATGAAGCAATTGAACTTAGACATGCTCCCTTTTTTGGATGGATTATTGATTTGTCCGCTCCGGATCGCCTTTTTAATTTTAACTTTTCAATTCCTTTTATGCAGCCTCCTTATGGCATACCGGTTTTAACACTCGTTATGGGAGCATCTATGTTGCTACAGCAAAAAATGTCGCCACCTCCGGGAGATCCTGCACAAGCAAAAATGATGATGTTTATGCCGATAATTTTCACTTTCATTTTTATAAACTTTTCATCCGGTCTTGTTTTATACTGGCTTGTCAACAATGTGCTATCCATTTTGCAACAGTATTACATTTTAAAGAGAAAAGCCTGATAGCGGAGGAAATTAATGCCGTCTTATTTAGAATATGAAGGAAAAAATGAAGAAGATGTAGTTAAAAAGGCTTGCAAAAAGCTTAACCTGTCTAAAGAAAAGTTAAAATATAGCGTTATATCATATGGCTCTACCGGTATCTTTGGGTTAGTGGGAAGTAAAAAAGCAAAAATACGTGTCCAATTACCCAAACATCTTGATAAGGATGTGGATAATAAAGATAACATTAAAAAAGATGAAATAAATAATAATTCAATAACAAAAGATAGTATGGATGAAAAAGAAACTCCCGATATTCCTGACAACGCTATTGAACTTGGGAAAGAAATTCTTCAAAAAATTATAGATGCTATTACAACTGAAGCAAAAATATCTATTGAAAAAACACAGGATATAATTTTGTTTAATATTGAAGGAGGCAATGCCGCAATACTCATTGGAAGACATGGTCAAACTCTTGAGGCAATTCAACAGCTCGTTGAAAAAATTGTCAACAAGCACTCTAAGCAAAGAATGCGGATACAAATAGATATTGAAAGATATATGGAAAAAAGGCGGATAAAGCTGGAGCAACTTGCTTCGCGACTCGCAGAAAAGTCAAAAAACAATGGAAAGCCAGTGACAGTAGGGCAGATGAATCCTTATGAACGGAAAATTGTTCACCTTGCCTTAAAGAATGATAATAACATCCGGACTAAAAGTATAGGGGAAGGAATTTATAAAAAACTCGTAATATTTCCTAAAAAAAATTACCCGCGAAAAAGAAGATAAAGAATGATGGCCAAGAGGACCCGGCTTTGATGGCCCCCCAGAGGGGGAAGATATTAGATATTCACAATTAGCAATTGATTATTAATTATTAATTAAGGGAAAAACAATTAATATTCAATTATTAATAATTAATTGTTAAGTTATTGCTTATGCTCCAGAGAGGCTAAAAACCTTTGCCTAATTCAACTATTAACTTCCAAAATCGTGCCAATATTGTTTATCCTGTCTATTAAAATAATAAATAAACAATGAATTCATCATTTATTGAAAACCCTACAATTGTCGCAATTGCAACTCCCATAGGTAGTGGTGGTATAGGAATTATTAAGATTTCCGGGAAAGATGCTATGTCTATTGCCGGAAAAATTTTTCAAAGATCAGGTTCCGCATCAGACGAAAACAGGGATGAACCGTCTGATTTCTTAGATTCTATTAAATCACATGGACTTTATCATGGCTATATTAGAAATCCTGAAAATGGGAAGATTATTGATGAGGTACTTCTTTCGGCCATGAGGGCCCCTAAAACTTATACCAGGGAAGATGTTGTTGAAATACATGCCCACTCAGGACCTGTTGCATTAAATTCCATTGTTGAATTGGTAATAAAGAATGGCGCCAGAATTGCAGAACCAGGAGAATTTACAAAAAGGGCGTTTTTAAATGGTCGTATCGATTTAACACAAGCCGAAGCCGTTATTGATATCATCAACGCAAAGACTGAAAAATCCCTTGAAATCGCCATCTCGCAAATCAAAGGAGATATGAGGTCAAAGGTTGAATCAATAAGAGATTCACTTATGCAAATTATGACTGAAGCTGAAGCTGCTATAGATTTTCCTGATAGCGTTGGAGAGACTATTAATATTGAAAAAACAATTAAGCTCATTCAGACGAATGTAATTAATATATTAAAAAAACTTTTAAGCCAATTTGAAAATGCACACATTTTACGAGATGGTTTTAAATTGGTTGTAGTAGGTAGACCCAACGTAGGAAAATCGAGCTTGATGAACCGCTTGATTAACAAAGATAGGGCAATTGTTACTCCTGTACCGGGAACCACTAGAGACTTTATAGAAGATTATTTAAACATCAGGGGTATTCCGGTAATTATAACCGACACTGCAGGTCTACATAAGACAGATGATCCTATTGAAGTTATCGGAATAAAAAAAGCCCACGAGCACATCGATAGTTGTAACCTTGTTCTTTTTATGGTCGAGGCATGTTGTCCTTTAACGGATGAGGATTATAAAATATATGATGAAATCGAAGTAAAAAACAAGATACTTGTTGTCAACAAGATCGACCTGGTTAATGATAAATTTAAACTTGATATCCCTGATTCCTGGGAAAAAATATCAAGTGCTTATATTTCAGCCCTGTATAATAGAGGTATCGAACCCCTTAAAGATTTAATAGTAAAAATGGCTATAGGAGATAAGGGTCTTGAAAACCAAAATACAATTGTTCCTAATTTTAGACATAAACTTCAACTTGATAAAAGCTTAGATGCCGCTTCCTCCGTTGTACAAGGGCTGAAAACAGGCACGCCGTATGAGTTGATTGCCATTGACCTCAAAGAGGCAATAGATGCACTCGGTGAAATTTTGGGCGTGACCTCAAAAGTAAATGTGCTTGATCAAATATTCAGCAAATTCTGTATTGGGAAATAATGTTCCACGTGAAACAATTATGAAGGAGACAAATAATGGAAATAGATTTTACAACCTTTTTTAATAAATATGAAGAACTCTCTTTCTTGGCTGACGGGGTTTTTAGCCGGACGGAAAAAGAATATCCCGAATGTGTTAAATGTAAAATTGCATGCTCTGACTGTTGCCATGCGCTATTTGATCTCACGCTGATAGAGGCAATATATATAAACCACCATTTCAATAAAAAGTTTGAAGGAAAGGAAAAAAACAAGATTATTGAAAAAGCAAACAGAGCTGACCGGGATATATATAAACTTAAAAGAAAAGCTCACAAAGATCTCGAAGCAGGAAAGAATGAAACCGATATACTTATGGAAATGGCGCTGGAGCGGGTCAGGTGTCCATTGCTTAATAAGGATGAAAAGTGTGACCTATATGAACATCGCCCAATCACATGCAGATTTTACGGCTTGCCGACATCAATAGGAGGGATCAGCCATACCTGCGGACAATCAGGTTTTGTTGAAGGAGAAAAATATCCAACGGTAAAGCTGGATATAATACACAATAAACTATATGATATATCAAATGAATTTGTTAAAGAAATTAAAAGTAAATATGTAAAAATGGCGGATATACTTGTACCGTTATCCATGGCTCTTCTTACAGATTACAATGAAGAATACCTTGGACTAAAAGACGAAAATTCAGAGAATAAAGAAGAAAAAGATCAAGGCTAATCAGGAAAAATTGAAAATTTGAATCATTAAATATTCCAGATCTCGTTAAGTCGTCGAGTAGTTGTGTAGCTAAGTGGTTGTAATAATTAAAATAAAAACTTAACCACTCAACAACTAATTAGTAACAATGAAAGGGAATTCAAACGAGTTAAAATTTGAAAGTCGAAAATTGGCTTAAATAACCTCTGGGATCGGACCGAGATAATCTGCTTAAAATGCACATAAAGTTATAATTTGGAGGGGATATTGAGAGCTCTAAGACAGAAAAACAACCTGGAATGGTGTATTTATCATGAAAAATCAATATGATGGTTTGGTCAGACCCAAATCTTGTCAACTACTATGTCTACTATCAGGCAACTCAAGTTATTTCTGAATTGTAATTGCAAATTCCTCCAGGGCGGTTTTGAATCTATTCAAACTGGGTGAGTCATTGCTTTGTAACCAGGCTGCGACTGTTTCGATGACTGCAGTCTTATCAGCTAACGGTTTTACCACCAACCCGTGATTGCGTATGTTAAGGGCACTCTCAGTATAAATTGTGATACCCAAACCAGCCGCCACCATGCCGAAAATACCTTCACTCGTATCTACATACTGTCTTACATTGGGGTTAAAGTCTGACTTGTGGCATAAATCGATAATCATGGGCAGATACGATGACCAGTCCTTCGGGGATCCTAAGATAAAGGGCTCATGGGTCAAATCAGAAATTGGAACCTTGAACTTTGTGACCAAAGGATGATTTTCCGGCATAACCACAACCAGCCTTTCGCGGGAAACTGTCAATTGGTCTACTCCAGGGCTCACAAAGGGACCGATAAGGAATCCGACGTCCAGCTCTGAATCGATTATCATCTTTTTCTGCTCTTTTGTGGGCATGTAAACCAAGTCAGCTCTGATTCCCGGGTATTGCTGATGGAAGTCCCTAAGAATGGCCGGCAGAGGGCCGTTGATGGCGAAACCCATATAGGCTACTTTTAAGTAACCTATATTACCGGCCTCGACGCTCTGGGCCTTACTTATTGCTCTCCTTATTTTCTCGATTGCTGGACGGATCTCCTTGAGAAAAATGGTTCCGGCCTCTGTAAGTTCGACACTCCGAGTCGTTCGGTTAAAAAGCCCAACCCCTATATCTTCCTCCAACCGTTTTATCATTCGGGTTAAGCCCGGCTGAGTCATGTAGAGGGTCTCCGCTGCTCGCCGGAAGTTCAGCGTCTTGGCAACAGCCATGAATGCGGATATATGACGAAGCTCAATTTCCATATTATTACCAATACGATCAATTGTTTATGCTAAATTATTATTTGACATGTTTATAATACACTATATAATCGATGACAGCAAGGATTAATTGATTGACCACCCCACATAAGTACTGGCTTAACAAAAAAAATATGGAGGAATTTAATATGGATGACAGAGGATTCGACGAACAAAACCTTCAGGAAATGCTAACCAAAGCATTTGAAGAGGCCACCAGGGTGTATCAGGAGCGCGGTTTTCAACGAAAAATCGGCTTTGGGAAAAAGCCGGCATTGATCAATGTTGACCTGGCCAACGCTTGGACCAGACCCGGAAATCCTTTCAGCTGTGAGAAAATTGACGATCAAATCATCCCA
>CAZLRK010000198.1:0-6608 GCA_964561845.1 uncultured Desulfobacterales bacterium
ATTGTGAATAGTTAATGTCTGTTTGTTTCAGTTAGTGTCCCGCTCTAGGGCACAAGTGATAAATTAACAATTAATAATTAATAATCAATTGTTAATTGTGAATTGTTAATGTCTTTTTGTTTAAGTTAGTATCTCCTCCAAGGTATAAGCGACATCATTATTGGACGTTCGACGTTGGACGTTCGATGTTGGACGTTCATTTTTTATATGCCCTCAAGGTGTGGATTCTTTATTAAGGGTTGCAAAATTTGGCACGTTTCTGCTATGCTCAAAATATAACCCTAAAGAGAAAGGAGGCCCCATGAATAAGAGCACAATTAAAATTAGACTCATGAAGGCTGACGATTTTGACGCTGTGGTTGGGCTTGACGAGAAAATACTCAAAGCTTCCCGGTCGGAGTACTATGAGCTGAAGTTTGAAAAACTTTTTAAATCAAAAGATTATTTACCCACGTCGCTTGTGGCAGAGGAAGAAGATGGAACGATGGTGGGGTTTGTAATGGGGGAACTCTATATGGGAGAATATGGTATTTTCCAGGAAGAAGCAAGCCTGGATACCATCGGCGTTGATCCCCATTGCCAGCATAAGGGTATCGGAGAGCAGTTGATTAATGAATTTATGGATCATTTGAGAAAAATCGGTGTTCAAAAAGTAAACACCCTGGTCGACTGGAATGATTCCAAACTGATACATTTTTTTAGCGCGAACCAATTTAGACCTTCCAAAACCATTAACCTGGAACGAAGCCTTTAAAGTTATAATTTCATATCACTTCCTAATTTCACAGCGCCAAGTCTTTTGGTCTGTGGGGTTTGTTCGATTACCCGCATGGTTTTCCATTTTCCGCCCAGAAAACGAAGATAAAATGTAACCCCGATTAGAATGATATAGATCGTAGCTATAAGCCAGGAAACCATCAAGCCATATTCAAAGACAGCTATTGCCAGGTAGGTGGGTGCGATCAGAACAAATAATGACAGGATTATCATCATGTACGAAACAAAGCGGGTATCCCCAGCCCCCTTAATGGCGGAGCAAAATATGATGTTCATGGAATCGAAAATAGAGTAAACCGCAACAAAACGGAGAAGAATAACACTTTGGCGGTAAATCTCTGAAAATCCCTGCGGATCTGCACGAAATGCAAAGGGCGCTACAAAGATATCCGGCAGCAGCACATACGCTATCGCAATGCTGGTCATATAGGCAAGAGTCAGGTGAAACCCGGAATATGTGCATGCCTGGGCAAGCTCGGGCTTTTCCTTACCCAGATACTGACCAACAAGCACGGATATGGCAATACCGCAACCGATCATAGGCATAAAAGCAAGCGTATTGATATTGAAGACAATATTTGTTGCTATCAGACTGGCAGTTCCCAAACGGCCCACCAATAGTACAAAAATGGTAAAACCGACCATTTCCAGAAAAAACTGCACGCCTGAAGGAAAACCAAACCGTAAAAGTCGTATAAAGAGATCTTTTTCCGGTCGCCAACCTTTGAGAGTATGATAGGTGTTGTTGTTATCCCTGGTTGACATAAGGAGCAGAAACACAAGGAAGGAAAAGATACCTGCCAGGACAGTTGCAATGCCCGCACCCTTAATGCCCAGCTCAGGAAAACCCCAGTGGCCGAATATAAGAGCATAATCCAATAATAGATTCAATGCGGTAGCAAAAGCATTGACCCACATAATAGGCCAAGTTTTACCTCTGCCGCTGAAGAGCCCGGATAGGGCATAGGAGGCAAGATAGGGGCCACTGCCCAAACATAGAATCTGAAAGTAAACGACCTCGTTGTGTTGAACCTGTTCGCTGTGTCCTACTAAACGAAAAATATGCTCTGCAAATGGGATGATGCAAAGCAGAACAAGTCCACCTAAAAATGATACATATACCCCTTGCCAGAGAGCAGGGCCAATTCGGTGATATTGCTTGGCGCCATAGTATTGAGCCACAAAAATATTTACATACCCGGCTGTGCCCATAAAGATGCTTATAATCGAGAAATTAAGCATCCCTGCCGGCATAGCGGCCGCAATGGCATCAGGTGAGTACCAGGATAGAAACATCCTGTCCACAAAGTGCTGCACAGACCACGTTGCGGTAGACAATATGAGGGGGAGCGCAATGACAAGAACTTCGTGGTATCCTCCTTCGCTATTCCAGTGCCTTTTCAAGTATCCCATGCTTATTGTTCCCTGAACTCAGAAAAACCAATTCCCTCACCTCGGCTGTGCTGGGGAAAATTAAAAAGGCTCTGCTGTTTAAAGGATTAAATTTGATAGACAGTCCTGTATTAAAGAAGGCCCCAAGGGGCAAGGAGAACCGTCATTAAAGATCGGAGAAGATAAACATATGTTAAGTGGAAATGCAAGTGGTTGTTTTTTGTTATTTGATCTGTATAGGGGGGCACATGATATAAGATTTTACTTTATTTAATCAACCGGCTTCCCATATGGGCAGGCAAGACTGCATCGGGTGCAAGCCATGAACCCTTGGTCTGAGATGCGTCGGATAAATTTCTCCCACATTTTATCCAGAACTTCATCACGCGTATGCGTTTCTATACACCTGTCATATTTTACCTTTTCACCAGGTGGAACCCCCTGTGATGGACCGGGTATGATTGCTTTATATGGGCATGCCCACACGCAGAGGGATTTTTTCTGGCAAAGATACTGCTCTGCACAGAGATCACGGGTAAAAGGTTTATCAAACGCCAGTTCCGTATCTATAAGAACTGCTACCCAGCGAACGTTCGCACCATATTCTGGAGTAATGACCTGGGTGTTATGTCCAATGAAACCAAGACCTGCAAGCATGGCTGCAGGCTTGACATGGATTGCCTGAGTAGGTAGCGCCTTAATACTTTTCTTTTCCCATAGCCACTGACTTAACCTCCAGGCACGTGACTCCATTATTTCATAATAAAGGCAGATATATTCAGAGGAATGAGCTTTTACGGCCTCAACATTTATAGATTCATCCCAGACGACATAACCCATTACAATCAGAGATTTAGCCTCCGGCATAATTTTGGAGGGCCGCACAAGTCCACGACCAGGAGGAAATTCTGCCCTTTCAATTTTCTTTAGATTTGAAACGCCACAAAGGGCAAACCCAACTTCTTTTGCTTTTTCCTTGATTTCTTCTTTTAGTCCCATAGAATTTCTTTTCCGAAATAGGATCGCTTAAGTATCTTCAATCAGTGTACCCTTTACTACGATCTCAAGACGATGTCAACTTGTGATACATAGAAAGCTTGATTTTCAAAAACCCTTCTCTTTCTTCTAAAAATATATCTGTTCAATCCTATTGCGGCCGTTTTTCGGCAAATTCTCTAAAAATCTTACATAATTTTATATTTAGTAAAACAACAGCAAATTGTGTGCCAAAAACAAAGTTTAATCCGTGATCTATAATATGCTGTGATATCAATATGTTGCCGACAATAGTGTGGTTTATACTGAAAGGTGAAAGAATAGAAACGTCAAAACTTTGACTTTTAAAGGTATTTTGGGGAATTTTTGGCAGGCTTGTTGTGCCCTTGGTAATTGATGGACATAAGTCCTTTTAATATCAGATCTTAGGCCAGCTTGTTGGTCGGGTCTCCTTCATAAACTATTCGTTTTAAAATATTCCTTTCATGTTCGAGTGGAACTCTGCCGGTCAAATATGCGTAGCACACCTGCTCACCGATTTCATTGACGAAAAAAGCCTCGGCCTCGGCTAGTCCGGATTCCTCGATCTTAGTAATCGTGATCGAACAAGTGATGGTATCGCCGAAATAGACAGGTTTGATGAACTTAAAGTTCATACCAGTGGCGAGCCAGCCCACTTGTCCACCAAATTCGCATATCATTGATCCGACTATTAGGCCATGGCAAATGAGACTATTGAATCCTTTGGCCTCTGCCCAACGGAGATCATAGTGGACAGGATTATAGTCTCGAGTAATATCACCGAAAAGTTCGGTCTCCTCTTGAGTGATTGTACGTTTGTAGGTGACTGAATCACCCTCTTTCAGGCCATCTATGGCCCGTTGACGCATAATGTTAGGCATAATTTTTTTTGAATAGGAATTTTTCAATACCTCGATTTTACCCTTTTGAATTTTGAATCGTTTTGCCGGTGAACATTACTTACATGAATCGATGCTCGATTACAGACCCATTTTATTCAAGATTTCAAATGGTGACCGATATCTTACAAAATTTAGTGCTGAATGTCAAATTATCGAATCCAAAAAGCACAATATAAGGGGTGCATGGTATAAGATTTTGATATTATTACGTCGATAGTTACTTATGGGAGCTTTTTGTTAAGCTTATGAGGTACTTAAGTGGGACTAAAGCGGTTTTGGTAAGGCGATTTTATTTCAAGCAAAAATATCTTCAGTAAAAAGTAAGAGTCGAGTAGACTGGTTTCTTCCGATGTTGCAGATTAAGGTTTGTTTCCTCTCTTCACCCTCCATAATAAAATATATCGTGATGGTTCAGTGGCTTGTTATGTATCAATGCTCATTTCCGGCATAAATCCACATTGGCACTGTTTTTCCTGCTCGCTCGAAGCCCAGAGATTTGTAAAACTCAATTGCATCAACATCTGCGGTTAACATTTGCTGATGAAATGACACATATCGCTGTTGTAAAAGCGCCATCATGGCACGCCCAATCCCTTTCCCTTTATGGTCTGGATGTACAAGCATGTGTGGGTAATAGACAACCAAACTGCCATCAGATATTGCATTGCCAATACCAACCAGTTTTCCGGAAATTCTTGCGGTAGCGAGAGCATCTGAATTCTTGAGTGCAGGCATTAATTTTTCTGGCTTTTCTGCCGATGACCAGCCATTTGCTTTGTAAAGCTTGATAACTTCAGTAGTTTCAATATCGTCTTCTAAACTTACTTCAAAGTTCATATTCATCCTTTTACAACTACGCTTTCATGCGAATTGTTATTCTTCATATGGCTGTTTAGCTTCACCTTTGAATACGACTCTTGCAATATCCGAGGCCAGCGGCGGACAACCGACAACATACCGCCCAAGATCCTGATATTGCTCAGTACAAACACCCACAAGAATGTTTTCTTTTTTATCCAATTCTCTTAATTCTTTTGGAGCTGATTCGTGTTTGCCTAAAACAAATGCCAACGTTTTAAGTTTGTCCAGCTTTCCCTGATCATCCATTGATTTTAAAAAATAATACATTACTCCCCTACACCCTGTACAAGTACTATCATCTGATATTATCATGAAATCATGAAGGTTTAGCATTGATTGAAGAGCTTGTTCAGGACTTTTAAAAGAAGTCTTAACATCGTCTATTTTTTCTCCGACAACATCAATGAGGTTCATATCCATCGTTCCAACGCCATGCTCTTCTGCTAATACAGCATGCGTTTGTTCCTTCGGATCAATACCCATTACCTGTAGTGTAACAGTATCAACAGCAACCGGATCCTTACCAGCAAGTATTAGATCCATTTCAATTTCTTCAGAAAATGGATATCCTAAACCCTGACGACAGAATATACCGTCAACTATTGTGAGACAAGGCTTTATTGCCAGATTCAGATCCGCAATAGCCTGAGAAAGTCCATATTTGTTATGGAACTTTTTTTTCTCTGAATCCGTCATAAGTCCCTTGATATTTTTTAAGGCTAATGTTGCTGGTAAATGGTCGTGGGTCTTAATAACCGGCACATTTATTATAGCGTCAACTTCTTCTACAATTTTCCAAACTTTTACTTTTTTCAAGGCTTTTGCTTTAGGATTATCGATTGTTATTGCTTTTGAAGCTCCTTTTTTTTTTAGATTAATTACTTCATAGCCTTGATCACGAAGCTCATAATAACCCGAGGCTTTTAAAGCCGCCTCTCCGTCTACACCCGCAGCCGAGGATTCTGCTATAACCGGATTTACACCTATCTCCATAAGGAGGTCATAAATTGCTTTTGAGACCCTTGGATCAGTCACCTCTGTCTCACCCGGGTTAAGTGTGTAAGCTATATTCGGCTTAATAAGAACACGATAACCTTTGGAAATAATATCATCTATTCCTCCAATAAGGTCGATCGCTTTTTTAACCATCTCTCTTATTTCCTCTTCTTGGGGATTCCTGGATCCTTTGACGATTGATACTTTAGTTTTCATTCTAACACTCCTTAGATATTGAAACTGTTTTATAAATTTGCGCATTTAAGCCGGCAATAACTTACTTTGCCAGCATTATTATAAAATGTCTTGAGTCACCGGAAGAGCGGGCTATCTGAGTTTTAAATCTTCGTGATAACGTTTAACGTTAGCAATGGCTTTAATTCGTTCCTCAGCTAAGACATCAGCGGCTTTATATGTTGGAATTCCTCTGCTTTTTGCTATATTAATTACTTTTTCAGTATTTTGATAAATTCTGGCCACCTTCGCTTTTCCCCGTTTAGCATTAAATTCTCCAATCAAACGGTCTGCGTCATAAATCGCTCCACCTGCATTGACAACATAATCTGGCGCATACAATATACCATTTTCGGTTAAGAGATCTCCATGTCGTGCTTCTTTGAGTTGATTATTGGCCGCGCCGCAAACTATTTTGCACTTTAATTT
>CAZLRK010000199.1:0-6570 GCA_964561845.1 uncultured Desulfobacterales bacterium
TTACTGGTAGGCGGTACTGGATTTGAACCAGTGACTTCTACCGTGTGAAGGTAGCACTCTCCCGCTGAGTTAACCGCCCGACAAATGAATATTATCAACTGATAATGTGAGATCTTTGCAAAACGCCCCCTTTTGTCCAATTTCTGTGTTAGGCTCAAATTTTAATCCTCGAAATACTTAATGTATGCCTGTGGTTAAAATTTTCGCCTGCCTTGAACTTGAACAAAATTGAGCATTTTTCAAAGGTCTCAATGTGTGTTTTGAAATTTGTTAATTTCTAGGATTTATTGTCGGCTTTTTCTTTTAAATTTTTTCCAACTTTGAAAAAAGGTAATTTTTTGGGAGACACAGTTATTTTAGCGCCTGTTTTTGGGTTTCGGCCAACATATGTATTATAGTTTCTAACTGTAAAAGTGCCAAAACCTCTTATTTCAACACGATTGCCGTCTGAAAGCGTCTCTGCTAATGAGCCAAAAAAGGTGTTAACAATTTTTTCAGCATCTTTTCTGCTTAATTTTGCTTCATCCTTTAATGTATTAATTAGACCTGATCTGTTCATAAGCCTCCTTGTCAATATGAGACATTTGCAAAACGCTCCCTTTTGTCCAATTTCTGTGTTAGGCTAAAATTTTAATCCTCGAAATACTCAATGTATGCCTGTGGTTAAAATTTTTGCCTGCCTTGAACTTGAACAAAATTGAGCATTTTTCAAAGGTCTCAGTATGAAATTCGTGCCCAAAGCCGAACTTCACTTTTAAGAACTGTACGTTATAATAAGTTAAATATATTTGTTTGACGATTTAACGTCAAGTATTTTTTACCGAAATATTTTCAGGATTATTTGAATCATTCAAAGATGCTTGGTCTTTGTTATTTGATGATGAATTTTGTAACTCTTCTATCTCTTTAGGAGTGGGAAGGTCTTTTAGATCTTTTAAATCAAAGGTTTCCAAAAACTGTTTTGTTGTTGCATATATTAATGGACGGCCGGGGATTTTTTTACGTCCCAAAACCCGGATAAGTTTTCGTTCTAATAACATTCGGATGATACCGCCACAATCAACCCCTCTTATGTGTTCTATATCACTACGTATTAAAGGTTGTTTGTATGCGATGATTGCAAGCGTTTCCAGGGCGGCCTTGCTGATTCGGCGTGGATTTGGCTTTATTAATCGTTTAATCCATTCGTTGTATTTAGGCCGGGTGCGGATTTGATATCCACCGGCGACCTCACACAAAAAAACCCCGCCTTTTCGTGTTTCATATTCATCTAAAAGCTCTTTTAGAGTATTTCGTATCTCTTTTGTATCCGAAAATGTAAGTATGTTTTTAATTCGATCTACAGTAAGGGGATCCTCAGAAACAAAAAGCATGCTTTCAATAATATTTTTTAAATCTTCCATTATAAATAAAACAGCCTGATGATACCGGTCTGAACATGCTGAACAATCCTGACCAGACTAATTTTGACCATTTCCAGAATTGCGAGAAAGGTCACGATAAGTTCACTTTTGTCATGACTTGAAGAAAAGAGTTCACCGAAAGTTATTGATCCATGTTCTTCGAGAATATTTACGATTTCAGAAATTCTGTCTTTAACAGATATTTCATCTGTGGTAAAGTCCATCCTGTCGTCTGGTGAGATGTTTTTAAGTATTTTCTGAAACGCGTCAATAAGTTCAAAAAGACCAACCTTTATCATCTCATCCTCTTGGTTTAACAAAGTATTTTCTCTGCCTGGATTTCTGACAAACGTATCCTCTCCCAATAAGTTTCGTTCAGACAATTGCTCGGCAATCGACTTCATCTGAAGGTATTCCATAAGAGGCCTAGTGATCTCAAGTCGTGGATCTTCATCATCATCATCGTCATGCATCGGGAGCAGCATCCTTGATTTTATCTTTGTTAATGTGGATGCCATAACAATAAAATCGCCGACAAAATCTATGTTTAAAGAGTTCAACCATTCAAGATATTCCAGGTATTGATCCGTTATCATTGCAATCGGAATATCATATATGTCCACCTCGTTTTTATTAATAAGGTGAACAAGAAGGTCCATCGGACCTTCAAAGATATTATCAATTTTTACCTCGTAGACTTTGCTTGACATAAGTGTATTGGAAATCTGTATTAATTTAGTCCTATGAAAACAATTTGAAATAGTAAGTAAGTTTTAAAGGTTGTTAAATTTTTACCGCGGCCCTTACTTCATCCATGGTCTCTTGAGCAACCACCCTCGCTTTATCAGATCCGGTTGTTATGATGTCTTCAACAAGGTCAGGTCGATCCTCGTAATATTTTCTCTTTTCACGAATCGGAGCAAGGGCATCGATAAGGTATTGGGCCATTATTTTCTTGCATTCAACACATCCTATTGCGGCTGTACGGCACTCATTGTTTATCTTGTTTTTAGTTTCGGTTTCTGTATAAAGTTTGTGAAATTCGAAAACGTTACATACATCAGGATTTCCGGGATCATTTTTCCTTGCTCGTTGAGGATCTGTAATCATTTTAGCAACTGTAGAAGCTATTTTATCAGGGCTGTCCGAAATATAAATAGCGTTATTATAGCTTTTACTCATTTTACGACGATCGATACCGAGTATTTTGGGTGTTTCAGTTAAAATAGCTTGGGGTTCGGGAAATACTTTACCATAGAAATGGTTGAATCTTCTGGCTACTTCCCGTGTAATTTCAACATGAGGAACCTGATCCACTCCAACAGGGACGCCATATGCTTTATACATAATAATGTCTGCTGCCTGTAGAACAGGGTAACCAAGAAAACCGAAGGTGGAAAGATCCTTATTGTTAAGCTGGACCATCTGATCTTTATAGGTGGGGTTTCGTTCAAGCCAGGATACCGGAGTTATCATGGAAAGGATAAGAAATAATTCCGCATGTTCTATAATACGTGACTGCACAAAAAGAGTGCTTTTATCGGGTGAAAGCCCTCCGCTCAGTAAATCTATCATCATATTTCTAATATTTTTTGAAACAGATCGTGTATCCTCATAATCACTGGTTAAAGCATGCCAATCGGCAATAAAGAAAAAACAGTCATATTGATCCTGCATTTTTGCCCAGTTATCGAGGGCGCCAAGAAGATTGCCTATGTGAAGCGGGCCTGTTGGTCTCATTCCGCTTAAGATACGTTTCTTGTCGGTCATTTATTAATCTCCTGAAATTGTCGAAAATGGTAATATTTTAGCTGTTTGAAAACAAGGCAGCTTCAAAGGTAATTAAATTTTAAACCGTGTAAAACTCGCGTATAAGTGAGAGTAAAGAAAGAACAGTGCATGACATATTAATAAAACAAGTAAGTAATAAATGCCGATTAGCCTTTGAAACACACCGATTCAATCCCTGTTTTTTCTTAACTCTCATTAATACGCTCAGACAGTTACCCGATTAAAAATTAAACAACCTTTGAAGCTATTTAGTTCTAATTACTTTCATAAGGCTAAAATGTTACCGAAAATGTATTACTCGAAAATGAAAATCCCGTTTTCAAAGTGAGAATTTGAATAAGGAGGTTAAACTATAAAGCATACTTGCGTGCAAAAGCAAGCTCATCATTATATGTTTTGAGTTTACCATCTAATTTTTCATTAAGCACTGCTTGAAATATTTCCCGGTAAAGAGGACCGGGCTCAAGACCTATTTTTAATAGATCTTTTCCAGTTATCGAAGTATTGATAAATCTCAAACGAGTAATATAATGAGATATAGATTTCTTTACCTTTTTCTTGTTTGTAACTCCCATTATATATAGAATCGATTCTATCTTATAATCTGAAAGTTTTTTGTAAAGTTTGCTGTTTTTAACCGGCAGATTTCGTTCCAACCACAAGAGATCCCTTTCAGCCTCAAAACGTTCATCGCAGAAAATATTTAAAAAACTGAGTGGGAGTTCAAGTCGCTTGCATATTTCAACAGATGTTTTTTTATTGCTATGTTTAATGAGCGCCATAAAATATACGGCCCACTTTATATAGGATTCTTCTATAAAAAGCAAATCATACCAGGCCAATACTTTTTTAACGGAATTAAATAATTTTATTAGTTCCTTTTTAAATTTGATCGAGGGATGAATTACTTTTAGCAGATCATAATCATGAAGTCTTGTTATGGCAAGTGTCGGGTTTTCTTCTTCGAGAATTTGGCGCAACTCGGAGAACAGCCTTCGGCCGCTAAGCTGTTTGAAAAAATCCATTTTAACGGCATTTTCAATCAATCCCGAAGTCAATTTTCCGATAGAAAAACCAAAACGCTGTTCAAATCTTAGGGCGCGAAATACACGTGTGGGATCCTCAACAAAACTTAAATTGTGTAAAACCCTTATCATTTTTTCCTTAATATCTTTTTGGGCAGAAAAAAAATCTATGAGCGTACCAAACCTATCAGGGTTTAATTGGATTGATAACGTATTAATAGTGAAATCCCTCCGGAAAAGATCAAGTTTAATTGAGCTCATTTCAACTTCAGGAAGGGCGGCCGGAAACTGGTAATATTCCATTCTGGCTGAAGCCACATCGATTTTAAAACCATCGGGGAAGATTATGACTGCAGTGCCGAATTTTTTATGATAATGTATACGCGCACCTACCAGTTTTGCATATTTAACCGCAAACTTTATACCGTCTCCCTCTATAACTATATCTATATCTTCATTAGATCTATACAGGAACAAGTCACGGACAAATCCTCCAACTATGTAAGCTCCGTAACCGATTTTGGTTGCGACTTCACCTATAGCCCTTAAAATATCGATTAAATGCTCAGGGAGGCGCTCTTTTATTAATTTAACTACGTTTCTAGTTCTGGCGTGGACCGGGCCCCTGAAAGGATCGGGGTAGTTTTCAGAGGTATGTTGGGATTGACGAATCAATGTGTTTAAAAGGTCGGTTCTAGTTACAACACCTTTGGTGATACCATGATCGATGACCGGGAGTATACGCTGTTTATTTTCAATTATTTTATTCTGTATTTCCAAAAGGCCGGAATCGGGTCTAACAGCAGCCAGTTCCGTGGTCATATAATCCCGCACCGGGACTTGATCCAGTTTGTGATAGAGCGCTTTTTCAATAACCTGGCGCGTTATAAAACCCACAAGATTATCTTTACCCTTTGTGGTGTTCTGCTTTTCAGTAACCAGCAGCGCGTTTACATTATAACGAGTTAAAAGATTGCCGGCATCTTTACAGGAAACATCTGATTCAACGGTGATTGGAGGAGATGACATAAGGTCTTTTGCCTGCCTCCTTGATATGATTTTTTTGTAGAGAGTTTCAACCAATATGTGTTCAACCTGAGTCAATGTCATTTCCTTAACGGTTGCCGCCGCCGCAAATGTATGTCCTCCCCCTCCAAATGGAGCAACAATCGCTCCGGCGTCTACTTCAGGTATTCTACTGCGAGCCACAATATAAATTTTATTTTCCATACGTGCAAACGCAAAAATTGCGTTCAGGTTTTCCATCTTAACCATTTTATGGACCAAAAAAGCGAAATCAGGCACAAAATGATCGGTTGTAATGCTGGTAGTTACAACTTCAATACCATGGATATTATACCGGGTCGCGGCTTGGATTATATCATTTAAAAGCGCTACCTGCTCCGTACTTATCTCTCTTGCGATCAGATTTGAAATAATATTCAAATTGGCGCCCTTTGAAAGAAGGAAGGCGGCCGCTGAAAAATCTCGTTCGGTAGTAGATGAAAAAGCAAAAGAACCTGTATCTTCATAAATACCAAGACACATAATTGTTGCTTCATCAGGGGAAATTTCGATGCTTTTTTCTTTTATGATTTCTGTTAGGATAGTGACAGTTGCACCTGTTATTCTGTTGACCTCAAAATGGCCTTTAATATCATCGGCCATGGCAGGATGATGGTCATAAATATGTATATCTATATCTTTTCTTTTTAGTAGTGATGAGAGCTTTCCAATTCGTTTGGATTGTTTTGTATCCACTAAAACCAGTCTTTTAATATCTGAAAATTTAATATCTTTTATATCTGCCATATTAAAGAGATATGCCATTGAATTAATGAAAAAATTTCTTAAGTTTTTTTCCTGGGAACCAGGGAATACAACAAGGGAATCAGGATATAGTTTCTGGGCCGCAAGCATGGATGCTAATGCGTCAAAATCAGCATTTATATGGGTTGTTATGATAGTAAGGTCTTTTTTATCAATCTTTTGTTTTAATGCCACAATTAAGTCCTAACTTGATACCCTTCGAGGGGTATAAGCGATAATTTAACAATTAATTATTAATAATTAAATATTGATTATTTTTTCTTAATTAATAATTAATAATCAATTGCTAATTGTGAATAGTTAATATCTTTCACCCTTCGAGGTAGTAAATTAAAGCCTGGTCCTTTTGACTATGATTCTTTACATATATGCATATATAAGCCGGTTTATCAAGTTCAAGATATTTAGACAACTTTAGATGTAAAATTAACCTCTAATTTGACAAACTAATTAGTTTTTAGTAATACTTGTCAACGGTCGTTTAAAAATGAGCCATTTTTGGTCGTGAGAATTGAGCCACA
>CAZLRK010000200.1:0-6498 GCA_964561845.1 uncultured Desulfobacterales bacterium
TTTTTCTTTGGCAAAAGTCGCTTAACTGGGTGTCCATTTTTACTTGACCAGATCAGTTATAAAGTGACAGCGACTTGAACCATCGCTGCTCTTTGACCAGGTTTACTTTAGTCGGATTAAACAAATTGTTTCCTATGCATCAAGTTTGTTATTCACCTACGATCACCGCCGTCTCTACATTTTTGTTAGAATGGCGCTATCGAAATGAAATCAGATGATATTTTTACGATAATGCCCGTCTGCGACTTGAATATTTCCCGACAAATCCCATTGGGACACCCATGGACAACACAAGGGGGCTCTTATGTACTCAGGAAAGATCGTTTTTGCAGGTTATGGAGCATCTGCCACTTCACATCTTCCGGCGCTGCATAAAACGCTATGACGGCAATTGTTTGTGACACTGTTATTTGATCCAGTTCATAGTTCACCGATCAGCCTTGCGGGATTCCCTGCAACGACTAGATTTGCGCCTACACTTTTTGTGACCACAGAGCCAGCGCCAACGATAGTGCCCTCCCCGATCTCGACTCCTTTAAGTACAATAGCCACTGCGCCTATCCATGCGCCGTCAGAGATTCTTACAGGATCGCAAATTCCGCCGTGACGTCGTTCTTCATCTAACTCATGCCCGTCGTAGTCCATGATCATAACGCGTGGCCCGATGAGGCATCGCGCACCTATATGCACCAACACTCGTGCACGAATCCATACGCCGCAATTGAGAAAGGTCTCCGGGCCAATGACAATACGCCCACCCGGTAACGCAACAAAGCTTGATGTCTGTTCATTTGTCCATATTCTAGCGTTCGGGTCGATTTCAACATCTCCCTCGATCCTCAGAGAACTCCGAGAGCCACGATGATGGTACTTTTTCCTCCAGTAAAACATTCTTGTGCCCCTGTCGTTTATTCACTTCAAATCAAAATTATTCTTTCTCCTTGACACCCTTCTCCGACCCTTCTATATTACATTAATTCTTATTATTTCAGATAGTTTAACCTGCCTTTAAGCTTAAATTTTATGTGCTTTGGCAGCCATGAATCCACACGGGGGAATTTCGGGCATTTTTATATGATTTTATTCTAATTGATTTCAAATAGTTACAAGAGATTTTCATGGTTTTCGCGGCCAAATGAATATGAGGATGTGGATACCCAAAATACAGACCCGCATATCCACCTAAGATCATTGAAAATTTCTGTAAATCCACCCTATCTAAAGCCTCCTGAAAAACCTATTAATGATCTCAGCCTACCAGTTAAGGAATATTACACAACTTAGGATTTATGTAAAGTCTTGAATATTAAACCGGATACTTTTCGTTACAGGCTGCGGCAAGGGTATTATCCGGAGGCGAAAAAGGTCGGCGGCAAGAGACGGTTCACTGAAGCTGAGATCAGGGAAATCATCAAGATCACTAAGAACCTCATAAAGAAAGGCATCATTTACGCTGGAAAGCAAAAATCCTGACCTATAAACCCGAGAAATCCAGATTACATGTTCCCTAACTTGTCTTGCTATTTGAAGTCTTTTGTTGTAAGAATGAGGAAAATTGAGATTGCGATACAGGCTAGATATGTCGAATTTTTTCTTGCATATTGGTTATATTGGAAAAACGAAGAATAAATTCCAGATTTTTCTGTTCAATATACTTGAAAAGTAAATATAACATTTCGATTTTTGTAAATTTTTAAAGACATATCCACTTGTCTTTTAATGTGATATTATGAATTTATTCTGTATAATCATTAGGACTCTCCATGGCTAAACCATTTATTGAAAGATTCCGAAAATACCTTATTAGTCTTACGCAAGTTATACGTGGTGAGGCGTTGGCTTCGAGCGTTTTTCCTAATACGACAGATACCGGTCAGAGCAAAGAACGTGCTTTTCTAGAAATACTCAAACTGCACCTTCCAAGCTCCTGCAACATATTTCTCGGCGGGTACCTTTTCAATCTGGACGGAGATGAGTCCAAGCAAATGGATATAATCATCTCGGATATTCAGAGTCTTAGATTTGATGCCCTAAACAAAGACGGGAAAGGAAAGTCTTTCGCATGTGTAGATGGGGCAATTGGCGTAATCTCGGTCAAATCATATCTTAATAAAAACGAAATGTTTGAAGCATTGGCGAATATCGCATCAATTCCGAGAAACACTTTTCTTGACGCAAAAAACTCGGACCCGCACATCAACATGGAAGGCATGAAGGACGGCTTACTGAAGGTCATTTTTGCTCTGGATGGTGCCAGACATGAAACAACACTCAAGTACTTAGAAGAATTTTATGGACAACATCCAGATATACCACTTGATAGACGTCCGAACTATATACATATACTCGGGAAGTACTCCTGGGCAAGAATGATCAGGCCAATAGCTAATGATGAAGGTGTTATCGCTGATGTTGGCCAGTTTTGCCGTCGTCATCATGATGCGGATTTATTCTTCCTTTCGTCATTAATTACGAGCATCGAGAAAATCAGCAGGCTTCATAGGCATATTTTTTATGACTATACACGGATTTTTGAGCTTGCTGTCCCGTCAGCCAATATATGAGAACGGGATACTTATACTTAAAATCGCTCGTAGGGACGCTTCGCCGCAATGCTCAACTTCTGCCTTTATACGTAACATAGACCATTCAATAAAATCTGAGATAGTTCTTTTTACCAAATATATATAATGGGAACATTATATTTAGAACGGATTGCTTGCGCAGTCTTGATCCCATCTATCTTGGCGTATAAATTCGAATCAGTATAAACGATATTAGGTGAATTCAGGTTGTATAATTATATTGTTATAGAAGATCAAATGCGTCATGTACCAGCGTGAAATATTTTTACTAACGGAAACTATCCTCACTGATCCCAAAAACCGATGCTAATTTTTGTCTGGTACTCTTTCGATACAAAGCACCATCCCGTTCCCATTTAGCAATATTCGATTGTTTTACGCCGAGCTTATCTGCAAGCTCGTTTTGCGTCCACCCTTTATCAAGGCGTTCCCGTTTAACAGGATTCATAAAGATATAATCTTCGGCTTCTTTCTGATTAAATAATGGTTCCATTTTGGCTTCCCGAATGGCACGCAGATCGGACGCATCCTCCAGTTTCTCCAGCAACACCTGAAACTCATTAACAGGAAGGACAACAAATTTAATTTTTCCATTTTCTTTAATGGTCTGATATTCCATAGTTACCTCTTATAAATATCACCCCTTGGTCGAACCTTCACAACTTCAATGATAAGCTGGTCATCTTGTCGGGTATATAGGATACGATATTGTCCTACCCGGAGACGAAACCCTTCTCTTCCTTTTAACACATCAATGTCATGACAAATGTCATCTGGATCGGTTGCAATATCATGTAGTTTTTTTATTATTGCGGCCTTGGTTTTCAAGGGCAGACGAGCCAAATAGTTTCTAGCCTGCCTCCGATATTTCAACCTATACATAGCCTAATTATAGCTCTAAAGGATATATTGTCAAGGATTTTAATGAATACCAAAGAAACTTGGATAAAAGTGCTGTCTTTGAGAGGAGTTTAAAGTGATGTTTTATTGCCGAAGCTTATATATACCGCTTCCCCCTGTCCAGGGTTCTGTATTGAATCGCTTCGGAAATGTGATCGATCTGTATATGGGATTCACCGTCAAGATCGGCAATGGTTCTTGAGATCTTAAGTATACGGTTATAAGCGCGGGCGGAAAGGCCGAGCTTGTCTATGGCGGATTCGAGAAGATCGCATGATGCATCATCTATTTTGCAGTATTTTTTTATATGGCGGCTTGTCATTTGGGTGTTGGAGTGGAGTTTTGTTCTTTTGAATCGTTCGGACTGAATGTTGCGGGCGGCAATAACGCGCTTTCCAATATCTTCTGAAGACTCGGCATTAGGTTCTCCCATGAGGTCCTTATAAGGAACCGCCGGAACTTCAACATGAATATCTATCCTATCCATGAGCGGACCGGATATCTTTGACCGGTAACGGCGGATCTGCTGAAAAGTACATCTGCATTCATGTTTGGGATCGGAAAAATAGCCGCAAGGGCATGGGTTCATTGCCGCCACCAGCATAAAACTCGAAGGATAAGTAATGGTTGAAGAAGCGCGGGAGATAGTAACCTTTAAATCTTCCAGGGGCTGGCGAAGAACCTCCAATACATGTTTTTTAAACTCTGAAAGTTCATCAAGAAAAAGAACTCCGTTATGAGCCAGGCTTACCTCACCGGGTCTGGGAATATGCCCGCCACCGATTAACCCTGCATCTGATATAGTGTGATGCGGTGATCTGAAAGGCCTTAATGTAACAAGAGCCTGATCTTTTTCAAGCATCCCCACAACTGAAAATATCTTGGTGGTTTCGATGGCCTCTTTAAATGTTAACGGTGGCAGTATGCCAGGGAGGCGTTTTGTAAGCATGGTCTTGCCTGCGCCGGGAGGACCGACCATAATGAGATTGTGTCCTCCTGCCGCTGCTATTTCCATGGCTCGCTTTACATGTTCTTGCCCCTTTACTTCGGAAAAATCTACTTCAGACTTGCTACTTCTATCAAATAAAGTGGAAATATCTGCTTTTTCAGGTTTTATTTTAATGCGTTTTTGAAAAAATTCTACTACTTGGGACATGGTTTTTACCGGTAACACAGAGATATCACTTACAACCGATGCTTCTCGCCTATTATCGTATGGCACAATGATCCCGGAATAGCCGGCAATTTTTGCTGCAAGGGCCATGGGAAGAGAGCCTCTGACAGGTTTGACACGACCATCCAATGAGAGTTCACCTAAAAGAAGATAATTGGAAATTGCTTTTTGTGAAATGATTCCCGTTGCAGTCAGTATCCCTAAAGCTATGGGTAGGTCAAAACCTGTCCCTTCCTTTTTTATATCAGCAGGGGCTAAATTTACGGTAATCCTGTCAACAGGAAATTCATATCCGGAATTAGTAATTGCAGATTTTACTCTTTCTTTGCTCTCTTTCACAGCTGCTTCCGGAAGTCCAACAGTAGTGAATGTGGGAAGCCCCGATGCTATGTCCACCTCAACTTCTACCAAATATGCATCAATTCCAAGAACGGCACTGCTTAAAACCTTTGCGAGCAAAGTTTCTCCTCTTTAAACTATTCTTTTGAGAGCTTTGTAAAAGTGTATATTTTTCAAAGGTCTCGTTTTTAACATCTATAAATCATCATAGATATCTTTACAATCATTTTATATCAAGGGGGAAAAATTAAAAACCTTTGAAGCTTGTTAATTCTAATTCTTTTCATAAGGCTATATTAATATAAAAATAGCTTGATTAACGGTTTTATATTGTGTTTATTCTAAAAGTATAGTATAAAAATTGTTCATTATTTTGAGACCTTTGCAAAACGCCCCCTTTTGTCCAATTTCTGTGTTAGGCTCAAATTTTAATCCTCGAAATACTCAATGTATGCCTGTGGTTAAAATTTTAACCCGCCTTGAACTTGAACAAAATTGAACATTTTTCAAAGGTTTCATTTTATCGCTGCATAATCCTTTATTGAAGAAAATCCAAATAATGTGCATCCATATTAAACAAAGAACTGTTGCAAAGCCTGTCTCCTGCTCAGGTATAGGCGTTCACTCAGGCAAAAGGGTAAATTTAACAATTAAACCTGCCCAGGTTAACCAGGGTATCAAATTTATCAGGAAGGACTTGCCGAACAGTCCTAGCCTATCCGCCCATTTTAAAGTTGTTGTAGATACAAGCCTTGCAACTGTCATTGGGAGTGATGGATTTATCGTTTCAACAATTGAACATCTTATGGCCAGTTTTTCAGGACTTTCAATCGATAATGCTCTTGTTGAACTCGATGCTTATGAGATGCCGATTATGGATGGCAGTGCAGGCCCTCTTACCGCTTTGATAAAATCTGCAGGGATAAAGGAACAGAAATATCCCAGGTATTTTTTTATTATCAAAGAACCTATAGAATTAGAAAGTGATGGTAAATCAGTCGGTATATATCCTTCATCAAAATTTAAGATAACATATACTATTGAATTCGATCATCCACTTATCAAAAAGCAATCCTATTCCATAGATGTTTCAGAAGATATTTTTGAGCGAGAAATATCTAAAGCCCGCACTTTTGGTTTTCTCCATGAGGTAGAATATTTAAAACAGTATGGTTTTGCGCGTGGCGGCTCTCTGGATAATGCTGTTGTAATTGACAAACATGACATATTGAATAGTGATGGTCTACGATACAAGGATGAGTTTGTTCGACATAAAATTCTTGATTGTATAGGTGATTTTTCCCTTCTTGGTATGCCGATGATAGGACACCTTGTAGTAAACAAATCCGGTCATGCCTTCAATCATGCTTTTATTGAAAAATTTTTTAATCAAAAAAAATCATGGGAAACACGATCTTTCCGTGATATGGATGATTTGCACTGCTTTCTATCAAAATAACTTGCCATTTAATCCTACATTAGCTATGAATCTATAATAGT
>CAZLRK010000201.1:0-6454 GCA_964561845.1 uncultured Desulfobacterales bacterium
CACGCATACATTGAGTATTTCGAGGATTAAAATTTGAGCCTAACACAGAAATTGGGCAAAAGGGGGCGTTTTGCAAAGGTCTCACTGCATGACTCTGGAGACAGAATTACGTTTAGACGGCCAAAATCTCAGATTATAACCGGTTGAGGTATATTTACTTCATGAATCCTTCAAAAATAACTCCCATGTTAAAGCAGTATTTATCCATCAAGAAAGAGTATTCTGATGCAATACTTTTTTACAGAATGGGGGATTTTTACGAGATGTTCTTTGAAGATGCTGAAATTGCCTCAAGAATTCTTGAAATTACATTAACCTCCAGAAATAAAAAAGACAGCTCGCCGGTTCCAATGTGCGGCGTTCCGCATAGAGCTGCTCGAAATTATATTGCACGTCTTATCGACCATGGACATAAGGTTGCGATATGCGATCAAATAGAAGACCCGGCTGTCGCACAAGGGCTTGTAAAAAGAGATGTTGTAAGGATTATCACACCGGGAATGATAATAGAAAATGAATTTTTAGATGAAAAAACAAATAATTATGTTCTTGCTATTGCTCATATAGATAATAGTGTTGGAATTTCTTATCTTGATATTTCAACCGGTTTATTCCGAGTGGCCGAGTCAAAAGATTTAAGCGCTGTTATCGATGAAATTATTCGTATTTCACCCAGCGAAGTTCTCCTACCCGAGTCTATCCAAAATGATACCACCGATCCATTTTTTTCACAGATTACGAGAGTATTATCTGAAAAATCAATAACCTTTTTAGAAGACAGAAAATTTGAGCATAGCAGAGGCCGTGAAAGGCTTATTGATCAATTTCAAACCCTTTCACTTGAAGGGTTTGGATGTGAAAATTTAAAGGCAGGTGTGGGTGCTGCGGGGGCCCTTATTTTCTATGTCCGGGAAACACAGAAACAGGAACTGGAACATATTACTAAAATAGAGACTTATGAATTAAGTAATTATCTTATTGTGGATGATATAAGTTTCAAGAATCTGGAACTAATGAAAAACTTGCGGACAGGATCACGCAAGGGGACACTTCTTGGAATAATTGATCGCACTGTTACCGCGATGGGTGGCAGGTTGTTAAAAAGGTGGTTAAGATATCCACTTGTTAATATAAAGAATATCCAATCCAGGTTTGATGCCGTTGAAGAAGCGAAAGGCAATATACAGATCAGCGGAAGTATAAGAGAGAGTTTAAAATCGGTCTATGATCTTGAACGGCTAGGAAGCAAGATTGCCATGGGACAATCCAATGCAAGGGACCTTATTGCTCTAAAACGTTCACTTAATACACTTCCTGAAATTTGGTCATATTTATCTCAACTTAATGCGACACTTTTCCAATGGGATAAAAATATTGAACACCTTTATAATCTGGCAAAACTCATAGAAGAATCAATACGTGAGGATGCTCCCCCAACGATCAATGAGGGAGGGATAATTAAGACGAATTACAACCAGAAACTTGAAGAGTTGGTAAATATTAGCCGAGACGGCAAAGGCCGGCTCGCAACACTTGAGGCTAAGGAAAAAGAAGCAACAGGAATTAACTCCCTTAAGGTAAGATATAATAAGGTATTTGGATATTACATTGAAGTCCCGAAATCCCGCACAGAAGCTGTTCCTCCGCACTATGTTCGAAAACAGACCCTTGTAAATGCGGAACGATACATTACTGATGAGCTTAAAACGTTTGAATCAAAGGTATTAAGCGCACAAGAGCAAAGGGCGACCCTTGAATATGAGATATTTAATGACATAAGGAGGGAGGTTGTAAAAAACAACACAGATATTCAAGAGGTAGCGGAATTTTTAGCTCGTTTGGACTGTATTTTAAATCTGGCTGAGGTTGCTCATCAAAATAATTACATAAGGCCGGAAATCAATACCGAAGGCAAAATATATATTGAAGACGGGCGACATCCGGTAGTGGAAAAAATGATTACCGGCGAGCGTTTTGTGCCGAATACCGTTTCTATTGATGATAATGAAAATCAGATACTTATTATAACCGGCCCTAATATGGCAGGCAAATCAACTGTTTTACGGCAGGTGGCGCTTCTTGTAATTATGACACAAATGGGTTCTTTTATACCAGTTGGCAACGCTTTAATAAGTATTACAGATAGGATATTTACGCGTGTAGGAGCGCTTGACAACCTTTCTCAAGGGCAGAGCACTTTTATGGTGGAAATGGAAGAGACTGCAAATATCCTGAATAATGCAAGTTCAAGAAGTCTTGTCATTTTGGACGAAATTGGCAGGGGAACAAGCACTTTTGACGGTCTTAGCATAGCATGGGCAGTTGCGGAATATCTGCATGATTTGAAAAGCAGAGGTGTTAAAACACTTTTTGCCACCCATTATCATGAGTTAACGGAACTTGCACAAATAAGACCGAGGATAAAAAATTATAATATCGCGGTAAAGGAATGGAATGATAAAATAATATTTTTACGAAAATTGGTCAAAGGCGGCACGAATCGAAGTTATGGGATACAAGTTGCACGGCTTGCCGGTATCCCTGCTGAAATAATTCGGCGTGCAAAAAGGATTCTTTCCAGGATTGAAAGCGGGGAAGGTAATATAAGTGGATCTTCTCTTCTTGCTCAAGGTGAGGAAGATTTAAAAAATGGTCATGTCCAGCTTAATCTCTTTCAGAAACCAGAGTATTTTGTGTTAGAAAACCTTCAAAAGATAGATATAACAAAAATGACGCCTATTGATGCACTGAATTGTCTACATGAACTTCAGGAAAAGGCAAAAGATTTATCCATTTAAATTCACATCTTTTCTTCGTGCCTGGTGACTTAGTACATGTATTCTTAAATATGGTGTTGTATTATAATTGGATAATTTGTAATCACCGCTGAGACGCAGAGGTCGCAGAGAATTTGTTTCTTTTTTGCTTTCCGCTGAGAGGGCGGAAAGCAAAAACATACATCCCTGTGGGATAAAAAAATAACCACTGGTATTGCAAGACAATATTACTTTTAAAAAGTTTGAGCTATTTTCTTTTGCCGTCCCCTCAACGGCAAAAGAAATAATGGATTACTTAACTCTGCGGCCTTTGCGTCTCAAGCGAAGCGGGCGGTGAAACAATATAAAAAAATACGCCATCGAACTTAGGAATTAGAGCACTTAATGGCTAAATTGTTATATAAAATGCTGAAAAAAACAACTATCATATCCTTTTTGATTATTAGCTTTATAGTTACGTTCCTGTGCCCCGACAAATCGTCGGCCATATCAGCAAAACAAAAGTATTTTAGAGCCGAGGCCTGTTATAATAAACTCATAAAAAGCCCCAAGAGGCAAAAATACAGGCATAACTGGCTGAAGTGTATTAAAAAGTTTCAAGCGGTTTATAAACTTAATCCTTCAGGGCCCTGGGCTGCGGCAGGTTTATATAAATCAGGGGAGCTTTTTCGTGAGCTTTATAAACGCTCTTTTAAAATGTCTGATAAAAAAGAGGCGCTCGATATCTTTGAACGTACTATTAAACGATTTCCAAAAAGCAGGTACAAACAAAAGGCAAAACAGGCAAAACAGGCCCTTTTGAAATCAGGGAAAAAAAGATATACATCAAAACGAAAAAGCACTAAAGAAGATAAAATAGCAAAGATTATAAAAGAATCATCTTCTAATAAAAAATCAACAATAAAGAGTGAAAAAAAGTCAAATAAGTATGTAACTGTTGAAGGACTGAGGTTTTGGTCCAATCCGAGCTATACACGAATTGTTATTGATGCTGATGGAGAGACAACATACACACACAGGCTTCTAAAAAAAGATCCCTCCATCAATAAACCTCAGCGTCTATTTGTCGATTTATACAATAGCAAGCTTGGAAAAAACATAAAAAAAAGTATTCCCATCAATGATGATTTGCTCAGCAATGCCCGGGCCGGCCAATATACACTAAATTCGGTTCGTGCTGTTGTAGATATTAAGTCTTTTAAAACCTACAAGATTTTTTCACTTAAAGATCCATTTAGAATTGTCATTGATGTGTGGGGAAAAACTTCAAGTAAAGCGGTTGCCAGGAAAAAACCGATAAAAGGTAAGAAAAAAGATACAAAAATTTCAACAAGCGCATTGGCAAAACAGCTTGCCCTGGGTGTAAGCAGGATAGCAATTGATCCGGGTCACGGTGGCCGCGATTACGGAGCGCCTGGTTATTTAAAGGGTGTTCATGAAAAATACGTGGTGCTTAATATCGCCAAAAAGCTTGCAAAGAAAATTCGGGAAAAGCTCAAATGTGAAGTCATATTGACGCGAAATAGTGACAGATACCTTACCTTAGAGGAGCGCACCGCTATTGCAAATACAAAGAATGCAGATCTTTTTATTTCGATACACACAAATTCTTCAAGATATCGAAAGGCTTATGGTTTTGAGACCTATTTCCTGAATTTGGCGACAGACGATGATGCCATTTTAGTCGCTGCTAGAGAAAATGCTACATCAACAAAGAACATTAGCGATCTTCAAGTGATATTAAATGATCTTATGCAAAATGCAAAGATTAACGAGTCAAGCAGACTGGCGGGCCATATGCAGGAATCTATAAAAAATAGAATGAAAAAGAAATACAGCAAGATTAATAGCAAAGGCGTAAAACAGGCGCCGTTTTATGTGCTTTTAGGGGCACAGATGCCTGCGATACTAATTGAAACTTCCTTTATTAGCAATGCTAGGGAATGCAAAAGATTGGTTAATCCAAAATATCAGGATGATTTGTGTAATGCTATAGTAGATGGAATAAAAAAATACATCAAGGAGACACAACCAACGGCGTTGTTACGAACACATCAAAAAGCAAACTCCGGGGGATAATGTAGTTATTAGGAACAGACAATATTGAGACAAATTACGATGACCAATTCAAGCAGGTAAATTACTACATGCCCAACGATTGGGCTATAGTAGCTGTTTATAAAGGTGATTCTTCATACGTACAGATTACTCAGACTATTTCGTACACAAATGGGAATTCTTATTATCAAATCAAATGGGAGATAAAGAATACAGGTCTTGATACTTACAATAATTTGCATTTCAAACATGGTGGAGATACCCATTTTTCTTTTTCCAATGATGGAAAAACTATAGGTCACTGGAATGACAATAATTTAGGAATGGTTTATGTAACCGATGAGCACCCACAAGCTAGCGGAATCTTGGGATTTTATGGTGGTATTGAATCTCCGGCTTCCTCCTTTTATGAGGATGAGTTTGGATTAGTTTATACTGCAGTTATGTCAGGTCAATTTCCATTACCGAATGATGTAAATGATGTAAATGATGATCCTAATGGACACGATGCAGCATACGCCCTCCAATGGTATAGAACAACCTTATACCCTGAAGAAGTGTGGACAATCGTTGCTTTTGAGAAGTGTACCGAGGCAGGCTATGTTCAGGTTATTGCTCCTGCAGAACAGACCATTGAGCCGGGTCAAACAGAGATTTATGGGTTCATAGTGCAAAACTATCAGGAGTTTCAAGATACATTTGATCTACTTCTCATTTCTGACTGGGCTGTGAATCTGCCTGACAGTATTACGGTTAACGCGGGAAGTTTAGCAACAGTGAACGTTGAGGTAACAGCTCCGATAGAAGCCGAGGATGGAACCTCCAATACGATAACCCTGACTGCTACTTCCCAGAATCCTCCAAATATAGAAAATTCAGATAGCACGGCGATTGTGGTGGAATCACCAAATGATGCTCCTGTTTTTACCAGCACGCCTGTTACTTCCGCTACAGAGGAAACTCTTTACACTTATAATATAGTTGCAACAGATGATGATGCCGGCGACAGTCTGAGTATTACCGGCACAAAGCCTTCCTGGTTAAGCCTGACAGATAATGGAGACGGCACAGCAACATTAACAGGCACCCCGGCTAACGGTGACGTTGGCGATAATGCGGTGGAACTGGTTGTAACCGATGCTGCTGGCTTAACCGATACGCAGAGCTTTACCATAAATGTTATTAACACCAACGATGCTCCATTAGCCAATGACGGCGCTTTAACGACGAATGAGGACACGGCTGCAAGCGGTACTCTTATTGCCAGCGATATTGATCAAGACTCTCTTACTTATAGTATAGTAAATAATGGCGGCAAAGGTACAGCAACGATAACGAATGTATCAACAGGAGCCTATACTTACACACCTGATGATAATGTCAACGGTACCGACACATTTACCTTTAAGGTCAATGACGGCACAGTAGACTCGAACACAGCAACTGTAACGGTTACCATCAATGCAGCCAACGATGCACCAGTGGCCAGCGCTGATACAGCGACGACTTCAGAAGACACTCCGGTTGATATCACATTAAGCGCGAGCGACATTGATGGAGACACCTTATAGTGGACCCCAAAAATGAGACAGTTTGTTAAGGTGTGTTTCCAAGAAAAA
>CAZLRK010000202.1:0-6382 GCA_964561845.1 uncultured Desulfobacterales bacterium
GTCCCGGATAACGTAAAATGCAAATAGTTAATTAATTATGTCTTACTCCATTTACTAATTGCTCCAACCTCTCAATTTCTGATCTTGTAAGCAGGATAACAGGTGGCCTTACAGCATCCTCACAAACTCCAAAACGGCTTAACATGTGTTTTAGAGCCGCAATATACTGACCTCCTGTCAGAGAATCTAAAAAATCGCTAAGCGGGGCTAATTGATTGGCCAATTGTTGAGCCTCTTCAAACTTCTTCTCTACAATTAACGAATGAATCTTCACGGAGAGTTCAGGGATAATATTACCTAATGTTGATGTAAATCCTTTACTGCCGAGGTGGGTATACATTGGCTCATAGGCTTCACCCAACCCGTTAAATATATTAATTCGGTCGGCAAACAATCGGTGGACCTGAATCAACTTGAAGACCGAATGTGTAGATTCCTTCAAACCGATAATATTCTGGTTTTCCAAAATCCTATTAAGGTTTTTCAAAGAAATATCGACCTGAGATGCCCAGTGATTGTTGTAAATAATCACACCTATATCGATTGATTCGCAAATCTGATGGTAGTGGTTGATGATCTGGTCATCGGTTGGCTTCCAATAGAAAGGTGGACTGACCATGATGCTAACGACACCCTGATCCTGAGCGAATTTGGCCAACTCAATGGTTTCCGTGAGCCTAATATGGTTGCAGCCTACAACTATCGGGATTTGATCCGCCGCTGCTTTCAAAAAGGCCTTTATGACGCATTTCTTCTCTTCTAAGGATAATGAAAGAAAATTTCCAGTGGTACTCAAAGGAATCAAAATTCCATTTTTATCACTTATGCCCTTTTCAAGGAGGAACTGAATTAAACGGTCAATCCCATCAACATCAATACTTCCATCTTTTTTAAAGGGAGTTATGGCAGTCAGAGCAATCCCTCGTATTAGCTTAATCATCTCATCTCTTGTCATTTTTTCCTCCTTTTAAAATGTCTACTCTAAAAAATAGACAATTTTTTCCGATTCACTAAACGCACTTTTCAAGAACTTGACAAGGAGATCAATTTGGCCAAAATGCCACTTCATCCTTTCCTTTACTAATTCTTCTTATTAAATGACACATAGCATTTCAAATATAAGCTGTGCAGCAAGGTGTGAGGTGATTTGATTGGGATTGTCAACAGGAGGCGACACCTCACAGAGGTCGGCTCCGACTATCTTCAAATCCTTGAGGCCTCTTATAATCTGCAGGGCCTGTAAACTTGTAAGACCACCGACTTCAGGCACGGGCGTTCCCGGCGCAAACGCAGGATCAATACCGTCAATATCAAGGGTAAAATAGGTCTTGGTATCTCCAATAATATCATGGATTTCTCTAATTACTTCTTGAGTCCCCCTAGAATTTAATTCTTCAGGAAAGACGACATGTATGCCTTCTTTGTTGCCATATTCCAGGTCGTCTGCATAAAAGAGCGAACCCCGAAGACCGATGGAAAAGATTTTTTGTGGCACAGTGAGATTATCTTCAATGCCCCGACGGACCATGGTTGCATGCGTGGTCTTATGGCCAAACTGTGAATCATGGGTATCGGGGTGCGAATCGATTTGAATCATGGCAACCGGGCCGTGCTTCTTCCCGATGGCTTTTAGGATCGGGTAAGTAATGCCGTGATCACCCCCTACAGAAACAGGAATAACGTCATTCGATAAAACGTGATCAATGCCCTCCTCGATACGCCTGTAAGTTTCCTCAATAGAAAAAGGTGTAGTACTCAAATCGCCATAATCGGCAATACGATGTTTTTCAAATGGATTAATTCCCTTCATGTTGTGAGGACGAATAGTTGCGGAACGTGCCCTAATTTCCCGCGGCCCATACCTAGGCCCGGCCATGTAACCGGCGGAACCATCAAAAGGAATGCCAATTATAGCGATATCCAACTTGGTTGGATCTGTTATGTATGGGAGTCGAAAAAAAGTGGCAATTGACGAGTATCTTGGATAAATCATTGAATCGATGGGTTGTGGATTGCTCATAATATTCTCCTTTAATGATTATGAAATTAAAATATTCAGACTTGGTTATTCGGGAATCTTAACCTCTAATTCACTGCACAGCTTTCAATTTTTTAGAATGTTTGGGGTTCATTGTTCGATTAACTGTGGTCCTCTTAAAAAATCTGCCTCTCGACTTCACCTATAGATTCTCCCAATATCGAGATTATTTCATCTATTTCTGATTGTTTGATGATCAATGGTGGAGCAATAAGGATATGGTCGCCCATCGCACCATCAACGCTGCCAGTTCCGGGATAAGTAATCAGTCCTCTTTTTAGAGCCTCGGTTTCTATCCAGTTGGCTATTCGTTTGTTGGGTGCAAATGAACGCTTGGTCTTTTTATCCTCCACAAATTCAATTCCAGCAAAGAGCCCCTTTCCTCTGACATCTCCCACAAGTGGGTGTTCAAGGAATTTCTTCATCTGGTTTAACATATAAGAACCGTTTTTTCTTGACTTCGCAACTAAATCTTTATTCAAAATATATTGTATTACAGCCACAGATACAGCAGCTATTATATGGTGCGCAGAATATGTATGACCGGTTATAATATTCGATCTTTTTTTCTTCATTAACTCGAAGATCTTCTCATCCGCAATAATGGCACCTAATGGAACATAACCTCCGCTTATGCCTTTTGCACATGCCATGATATCCGGTTTTACATTCCAATTATTTATCCCAAACATCTCACCGGTTCTGCCAAATCCAGTCATCACCTCATCTGAGATGAACATAACATCATTCTTGTCACAAATTTCTCGTATAATCTGAAAATATTCTTCAGGGGGAGGTGCAGCCCCCAAAGCGGCTCCGACCACAGGTTCGGCTATAAAAGCAGCAACATTTTCAGGACCAAATTGTCTGATGGTCTTTTCCAGAGCCGAAGCACACAAGATTCCACACTCAGGATAGGTTTTGTTAAAATAACACCGGTAGCAGTAAGCCGGTGCTATGTGGGGGGTATTTTTAAGAAGGGGGTGATATATGCTCCTCCTTGTAGTAATCCCGCTCCAACTTAAGGCTCCAAGCGTAGCGCCATGGTATGATTGCCATCGACTTATAATTATAGATTTTGAAGTATATCCCTTTAAAACTTGATATTGACGCGCCAGCTTAACGGCGGCCTCAGTAGCCTCAGACCCATCACTGACCAGCCAGATCTTATTCAACCCTTCAGGTGCGATTGTTGCCAGAAGTTCAGCTAATTCCATTGCAGGCCGATTCACAAAACAATGAGAAGGGCAATAGGCAAATTTTCTGCTTTGGGTCTCAATGGCCTGGGAAATTTCCTCAACTCCGTGTCCAATATTGGTCACTGCGGCCGAGCCGGAAGTTGCATCAATATATCTTTTCCCATCCTTATCATATAGATATATGCCTTCCCCATGCTCAATGATGGGATATTCTTTTTCAAAGTCGCGAAAAATAAGCGCAAATTCAGACTGCTCGGTCATGTGAATTTACTCCTTTCTTTACCCTAAACATACCCCAGCAATTTAGGTATCCATAGGGAAATTGGTGGTATGTAAGTAACCAAAGCATAATTACTCATTTTTTAATGACCGATATCAGTTAATCGTTTAACTTTCTTAATAAAAAATTACAAACTATTTAAACCCGCATGTTTTACGGACTACCAGCTTTGGTTTCAATATTATCCGCTTACTGATATGCTCCGATTTAACTTTTAACTTATCAACCAACATATCCACAGCCGTTTTTCCGATAATTTCCTTTTCCTGGGAAATAGTGGTCAGGTCGACACCTGGTAGACCGGCCATTTCGATATCATCAAAACCCACAACAGCAACATCATTTGGAACCTTTATACCATTATCGCGTAATGCAGTCAGAACGCCCATAGCCATATGATCACTATGAGATATAATCGCATCGGGGAGATTACGATTTTTAATGATTTCACAGGTTAACTTATAACTGGTCTCACGCTTGTAATCACCCTCGAAAATAGATTCCTTTTTAGGCTCAATACCGGATTCATGAAAAGCCTTTAAAGTTCCGGCAAGCCGCTCATGAGCAGAACTCACCTGCATGTCACCTGTGATAATAACGATATTTTTATATCCAAGTTTAAGCAAATGCTTGGTAACCATATAACCGCCAAGCTCGTTGTCGATCCCAATATAGTCATAAGTGCCTTCACTTACGCCCCGATTGACATCCCGGAGCGCAAGGATAAATGGAATACCCGATGTTTGGAGCTCTGAAATGACAGGATCTTCCCTTCTTGCAGAACAAATTATTAAGCCGTCAACACCATAATCCAGGAGATTATTTATGACCTCTCGTTCTTCCTCCGGGGAGGTGGGATTATTAGACTTCCGCAGTTCCAGGGTGGAACTTATTAACACTCTGTAGCCGGTTTCTTTGGCACGGGAGAGAATGTCCTGGGCTATTTCAGAATAAAATGGAATAACCAGGGTGTTCACTACCAGCCCGATAGTTGAGCTTTTGCGAGTCACCAATGCGCGCGCGATCTGATTAGTGCGATAATTCAGCTTTTTGGCAGTATCTAGAATTTCTTTGCGTTTTGCAGGGCTCACCCTCTTTGTTTCTGCGTCTTTCATCACCAAAGAGACCGTTGCGGCAGTAACGCCAGCTGCTTTAGCAATGTCTTTAAGGGTAGGTTTTTTGATTTTTACCATTGCTCATGCTATAAAATTTAATAAAAATAAGTTAATCGTTTAACGAATTATACTGTACAATTTTTGCTTGTCAACTTTTTTTTAAAAAAAATAAACCAGAACTCAGATTACATTGGCCACAAATTCTTATCCACCATTAGCAGTAATTCAGTTATTAATATAGCACCACTATTTTTGCAGTGTTATCAGAAGGTTAATTTTTTGTAATACGAATGGAATTCCCTTCAATATGTTACGAAACGGTCTTTCCTGTTATTTGTCGTATTTTCGAATTATGATACAGCCTCGATGGCGGTGGTTGTAGCGAATCGCATAGTCGGCCAGCAAACGGCGCATAAATTCGGAAAGACCAAACTCTGAACTGCGTAAAAGAATGTGTGCATGTGATGCAATGTCCCAGAGGCATCCAATATGGCCTGCCGCGGCATAAAATCAGCCTCTATTAAAATCGATTATATATTGCTTATTTCTTTCTATCAAATAATACACTTGCCATAGTTATTCAACAAATTCAACAACTTCCCGGATAATCCCATAATTTTTCTTAAAAAAATTCAAGATATTCTTGATTTATCCGATACATTATGTATATATATAATATATATTGAAGAATATCTTGAAAAATAGAAAGGAAGGGAAAATGGATTCATCAATTAAGTCTTTGGGTGATCGGATCAAGACGTTTAGGAAACGTCTTAATTTAACACAGAAAGATTTAGCTATTCAAATGGGGTTTAATTCCCCTGAAACCATTTCCCAGCTTGAGCGAGGAGATCGCGAACTAAGGGCCTGGGAGTTAGTCCAATTGTCCAAGCTCCTATCTACTAATTTGAGTGATTTGTTAAGTATTGAAGAACTTCAGGAAAAGCCTATTGTCCTCTGGAGGGAGTCGCCGGAAACAGAAAAGGAAATCAAAGAGTTGAAATTTATTAAGCATTGCGAGGACTATGCAATGCTAGAAGAATTAAGCGGGGGGCGAACCACCGAGCAATTCCCTCAAAAAAAGGTCAGTCCTGATGATGTCAGTTATGAAATGGCAAGAAGATTTGCAAGTGAAATACGGCGAGAATTTAATCTTGGAGATCGTCCGGCGCGTGAATTGATAAAAATACTTGAGGAAAGGTTTGGGGTTAAGATTTGGTATTTTGAAATGGAGGAAGGGTCGGCGGCATCAACCCTTGGTCCATTTGGTCCGGCTATATTAATGAATTTAAACGAAGCGCCTTGGCGACGAAATTATAATTTTGCCCACGAAATATTTCATCTAATAACATGGAATAGTTTTCCGCCAAATTTAATAAAAAAGGAGCCAGATCTATGGGAGAAGCTGGAAAAAATTGCAAATGTGTTTGCTTCATGCATTCTACTGCCCAGCGATGTTGTTACCGTTGAATTTGAAAAGAATATAGATAAAAACAGTATCGCCTATATCGATTTGATAGGAATGGCCAGGAAATTTGATGTCTCTACTGAAGCCCTTTTATTTAGGCTTTTAAATTTAAAACTTTTAAGCAAAAACACTGTAGATAATATATTAAAAGACCAACTTTTCAGAGAAATAGATAGATCAACCATGGCGCCTCGTTGGTGGCTGCCGCCTGAATTTCCTGAGCGCTTTGTAAGGCTTGCTTTTGTAGCGTACAAGAAGGGCAGGCTTTCAAAAGCAAAACTT
>CAZLRK010000203.1:0-6356 GCA_964561845.1 uncultured Desulfobacterales bacterium
CATGATAACTGCAACTCAAAAGATAAGCATCCTTAAATCTCTCGCTTGGGACTATCGTGTCCAGGGAGATCGACTCTTAGAGGTGTTACTTGGGCTACGTGATAAAGAAGGTCCATTTGATCAGGTAAAAATATTCTTAAGGGCATTGGAGAGACTCCCCTGGCACGATATTTTGGAGATCATGGGAAAGGAGATGGTAAAACAGCTTCTGACTCCGGAACAAGTCGCTAAACTTCGATTTCCTCAACAACGAAAACGGTATGAGCGAATACGAAAAATTCTACAAGGAGAGCCTGTATCCCTTTCAGGATGGGATCCTAACCATCGTGAAACGTACAAACGTTCCCTTTTATCTAACAGGTGGCACCGCTTTAAGCCGGCATTATAGCCCTGTTCGATATTCAGACGACCTTGACTTTTTCGTCAACAGGGATTCGGAATTCTCCAATTGGGCTGAGATCACACGAGAAGCTTCTTCCAAAGAGGCTGGGCTCGACCCGGTTGTCCTTTATGACCTCTTGAAGTCTTTTCCTAAGGAAGAGTTGTCCACTATCAAATGGATAGACCCCAGGCCAGATGAAGAAATCATACTTGGTGATTTGAGTGTCATGGCGGATGAGATTTTTGAAGGCCAGGAAAACAGTTTGGTCAAAGGATGTCGTTAACTGAATAAGGAATGAATAAACTAACAGAAATACCAACTGAAAAGAAAATCCTCCTTCGAGTCCTTTGCTTACCCCGCCAGTTGTTTTGAATAGCAACAGATTAGATTATCTCCAGCGATCGCTGGATAGCAGTTTGATCTGAATTTCCGTTCCTGCCCAGTTAAATCCCTGCCCAATGAAATGTAGCTGTTTCTATTATTTCATCGGGGTGAAAGCCATTTAACCGGGGTCAGGAATTCAGATCAAGAATTCTGCCTGTCCCGTAGGTCCGGAAGATCGTACTGGGATGCGCTCTGCCTGCCCTGTGAAATGCGGAGCCTATTTCTCTGGGGTGAGAGATAATAAAATTAAGGTTATGCACGTTCTGCATCAACGTCCCCTATTAATAAGGAGGTAGTAAATATGGAAACTTCAACACCATTATCCCCTGAATCATTAACTGCTGTTGAGATTTTGGAAAGTATAAGTGCAATCCATCGGAATCAAGCTTTGGAAATGTTAAGAAATTTTGCGCATGAGCTTCGCAGTGAACAGAAATGGGAGGAATTGTATTCAAAGCATCCTGGGCCGATGAAGAAAATGGCGAAACAGGCTCTTAAACAACACAGAGAGGGAAAGAGCCAAAAACTGTAATGAATTCATTCACTGTAAAGTCGTATTGGAAATCCTACAAAGAGTTATCCGAGAATATCCAGAAACAGGTAGATGCTAAATTTGAACTTTGGAAGGAGAATCCCTTCCATCCTTCACTACGCTTTAAGTGTGTAAATTCCGAAGATAATATTTGGTCGGTTAGGGTGAATATGGACTATCGGGCTCTTGCAGTTAGGGAGAAAGATTTAGTCATTTGGTATTGGATTGGAGACCATAAGAAATACGAGCAACTATTGAAATCTCTATGAGAAGACCAAGATTCGCTTGGCGACAACGTTTTTATCATTATTATATTTTCTTCTAATCAGTTTAATCTGCGAAATCTGTGGATCAAACATTCATCATTCAGCTTTGACTTTGAGCTTCAATGCCCAAGGCGATGAAAAAAAGTAAGTCAAAGAAGTCAAGGACGTCCCCAAAGCTTGCCAGCATCTCCAGCGATAGCTGGATGTCGGTTTGATCTGAATCGCACCCTCAGCGAATCAGATCAAGAACTCTGCGAACTCTGCCTGTCCCGCCCGCCCCGTAGCTCCGGTAGATGGTACTGGGGTAAGAGATAATAAAATGGAGGTTAAGCACGTTCTGCATCAACGTCCCCTATTAATAATAAAAAAGTGGTGAAATAACATGAATACCAAGACAATAAAAATAACATTTCCTTTAGGAGTATTCTCAGCCCTTAAAAAGACGCCGACTGAATTTTCAAAGGATATACGGCTGACTGCAGCGGTCAAATGGTATGAAATGGGCGTTATATCCCAGGAAAAAGCTGCTGAAATAGCTGGTTTGTGTCGGGAGGATTTTCTCATGTCGTTATTAAGATATCGAGTTTCACCTTTTCAGTACACGGCAGAAGAAGTCCTTCAAGAGGCTGGCTATGAGTAAACGTTGGGTTATTAATGCCTCTCCAATAATATTGCTCGGCAAAGCCGATCTCTTAAAAACAATAAGCTCATTAGCCGAAAAGTGGATAATACCAGATGGCGTTCTTAATGAAGTTCAGGGCAAAAGACCGATTGAGCCTTATTTGGCTGCTCTTGCATCTGATTCTGAGATTGTGCGAGTAACAGTCTCAAACATTCATTCTTCAATAGCTGCCTGGGATCTTGGTCAGGGCGAAAGTCAAGTTTTGACATTTGCCTTGCGAGAGACTCCCATGGGAGTTGTGTTAGACGATTTGCAGGCGCGAAAGTGCGCTGAATTGTTTGATATTCCATTAATTGGCACTCTGGGGTTAGTTGTTTTGGCTAAACGAAAAGGCTTGATCGCAAAAATCCTCTTATTCCAAATAAGGCTAAGAGCGATAAGCGACCGGCCAGGAATTCTACTGACAAGGGAAAGCAGTCTTTGTCCGAAAAAACCATAGAAGACATTCTCCTCCATTTTGGCAACACTATCCGTACCGCACGCAGAAGATATCGGCAGTTCATCAAGAATGGGATCGAACAAGGCAGACGTCCCGAATTGCAGGGAGGCGGGTTGGTTAGGAGTGCTGGCGGGAATAAAGTTGGTCTTCTTGGTCGAAAGAAGGAAGAGCGGGAAAAGGGAGATGAGAGGATCTTGGGTAGTGGTGATTTTGTGATGCAAGTTCTCGGGCAAAAAGAGAAAGAGTACAAGGATATGAGATCAGTTTCGTTAAGATTGCCGGAGCTTATTACTAAAGTGGTCCATGAATTAGGTATAACGCGTGAGGCTTTAATTTCTAAGAGTCGTGATGCAGCAGTTAGTGAAGCCAGAGCCATTATTTCTTTTCTCGGTACAAGAAAACTTGGTGAAACCCAAACGGAAATACAGAGGCATTTGAACATAAGCAGAATAGGGGTTAGAAATTGCATCATCAGATGTGAGAAAATTACCTGTGCCGTGAAATTATATCAAACTTTGGGTTTATTATATCTGAAACAATTCTTTCTATCTGCTTGATAACCATTGAAAGTGTCCATATTTCACTGGTATTGACAAATGTGATGAGATTTGGGATAAGTTAATATAAGTTACATAAATTACCAATGTTCCCTATTAATAAATAAAACGGAGACATTCCATGACCATTACAGTCAAAAGTAAAATAGAAAAAGGATCCATTAGACTCCCAAACAAAGTCCATATACCGGATGGGACATGGGTAGTAGTAAAGATCGACCCTATTCTAAAGACCAAAGAAAAGCTAAAGATACTTTCAGAGTTATCTGGGGCCTGGTCTGATGATCCAACCATAATGTCTATTTTTAAGGAATTAGAGCAAAAACGTCACGCTAATATCGGCCGCGAGGTTAGTTTTGAATGATTATATTGGATACAAATGTAGTAATCGCCTTCTTTAACGGTAATAAAGAGATCTTAAAAAGAATAAAAGCAGAGGTCGACCGAATAGCCTTAAGTGCTTTAGTGGTAGCAGAGTTGGATTATGGTGCAAAGGCTTCTAAGAAAGCCGAAGAAAACCTCGAAAAGTTATATAGATTCGTAGACATTACCAGTGTTGTTCCCTTCGATTTTGAATGTGCGCAGATATTTGGGACTATAAAAACCAAGCTTCGAAAACTGGGCAAACTCACAGGTGAGATGGATGCTCTTATTGCAGCCACTGCAATGGCCCATAAAGCTACTCTAATTACAGGAAACAGAAAGCATTTTAAAAACATTGAGGATTTAAACCTAGAGATTTGGCCAACTGAGTGACAGTATGATCGTCTCTAAGCCCAATAGAAATATATCCGTGCCATCCATGCCCGTCACGTATAGGGCATGGTTCTTTTCCTGATCGGTCAACCTTATGGGAAAATTATTCCAACTTTAATACTTTTGTCTCTACGCACTTAGCGCTCTGCTCTTTGCCCTTTGCGCTTTGCGCCATGCTCCAACCTCCGAGGCTCTGACTTCTGATCTCTGATCTTTGCGACTTGCGGTTCAAACCCTGTTAGTGCAGGCGCAGCCTGGCCTCTTTGAATCTTTGAATTCCGCGAAGCGACGACTTTGAATCCGCCGCAGGCGGGAAGTCCCACCGAAGATGGCAACCTTGAATCTTGAATTTTGAATCAGGCGCAGCCTGGCTTCTTTGAATCCTGAATCTTTGAATTCCGCGAAGCGGTAGGCGCAGCCTGGCTTCTATATAGCAACACCCCCCATTATTTAATAGAATAAGTGCGCTAATCAAGATGTGACCCCGATCACGTAATGCAGCAGTCAGTGAAGCCAGAGCCATTATTTCTTTTCTCGGTACAAAAAAACTTGGTGAAACTCAAACAGAAATACAGAGGCATTTGAACATAAGCAGAATAGGGGTTAGAAATTGCATCATCAGATGTGAGAAAATTACCTGTGCCGTGAAATTATATCAAACTTTGGGTTTATTATATCTGAAACAATTCTTTCTATCTGCTTGATAACCATTGAAAGTGTCCATATTTCACTGGTATTGACAAATGTGATCAAATTTGGTAAAAGTTAATATAAGTTACATAAAGTACCAACGTCCCCCATTACAATTATTTTAGGAGGGTAAAATCATGTTAAGCACCGAGGAATTACTTTCAAGAATAACAGTAGATTCCAGAGTCTTGTTAGGTAAGCCGACTATTCGGGGTATGAGAATCACTGTGGAGCAAATCTTACGGGCACTTGCAGGTGGCGTATCAGAACATGAATTGCTCCAGGAATATCCAGAGCTTGAGAAAAAAGATTTCCAGGCAGTATTTACATATGTGACTCATTTGGTGGATGAAGAACAAGTATTTCCTGTTGAGATAACAGTATGAGTTCGTCCGAATTAAAATTTCTGGTTGATGTCGGCGTTAGCAAACAAGTTGAAGAATATTTGCAGGAGCAAGGATATGATACGAAAACTGTGAGAGCCATTGACTCACGGATGATAGATCATGAAATCATTCGTCTGGCTACTATTGAGGGTCGGATGATTATCACAATGGACAAAGATTTCGGAGAGTTAGTGTATCATTCCGAAATGAAACACTGCGGGGTGTTATTGCTGAGATTGGAGGATGCTACCGGTTCAGAGAAGCTGAAAGTTGTAAGTGATATTTTGAAAAATCATTCAGATCGGATGAAGGACCATTTTTGTGTATTTCAAAACAACAAGTTTCGAGTCAGAAGAATAAAGCGGTAGTTTTTACCCAAGCCAAATAGGACATGAGTCAAATGTAGAATTGACCTTTTTTATTCTCTATTGACAATGATGGAAAAATTATTCCATTCTGAGGCTCCGACTTCTGTGACCTCTGAGACTCTACGAGAGATAATACAATGGAGGTTATGCACGTTCTGCATCAACGTTCACAATTACAAAGGCTCCAAATATAACTGAACCTTGAATCCCACCGAAGGTGGTAACTTTGAATCTTTGAATCCTGAATCTTTGAATTCCGCAAAGCGGCGACTTTGAGTCCGCCGCAGGCGGGAAATCCCACCGAAGGTGGTAATATTGACCAAAATCACCCACTTCGAAGACCTGGAAATCTGGAAAAATGCCAAAGAATTATGCAAATTTGTTTATGAAATTACCTCGTCCGAACCGTTTTCCAAAGACTTCCGATTCCGTGACCAAATAAGGGCGTCTTCGGGATCGATAATGGACAACACTGCGGAAGGATTCGAAAGAGGAGGAAATAAAGAGTTTTTGCAGTTTCTGAGTATCGCAAAAGGCTCCTGCGGCGAAACTCGGTCGCAGTCCTACAGGGCATTCGACTATGGATATATCAGTAAGGATATTCTGGATCAGTTACTCGATAAAACAGTTAATATAGGCAAGCAAATATCAAATTTTATGGCATACCTAAAGAAAAGTAATTACAAAGGCTCCAAATATAATTAAACTTTGAATTCTGAACCTTGAATCTTTGAATCTGCCGCAGGTGGCAACCTTGAATCTTTGAATTTTGAATCTTGAATTTTGAATCAGGCGCAGCCTGGCTTCTATATAGCAACACCCCCCATTATTTAATAGAATAAGTGCGCTAATCAAGATGTGACCCGAAAGCGCCGGTCAAAACCGGCAAGGTGTAGTGGATGAAAGTTCCATAC
>CAZLRK010000204.1:0-6305 GCA_964561845.1 uncultured Desulfobacterales bacterium
CCATTGGAGAAGAAATCGAAAAAGAAATATTTATAAAAACGAAAGATGAGGTTATACCTGAAGATCCTGTGGCAATTATGTATACATCAGGCACCACGGGCAAACCGAAAGGTGTGGTATTGGATCATTTAGGCTTGATCAATAAATCCATGTTTTCCACTGAACGTCAAGGGATAAATCACAAGGACAGGCTTAGCCTTTTTTTCCCTCTTTTTCATATGTTTGGTAATACCTGCATAGCCCTGGCAGGGCTTATCAGAGGCGCGGCGCTCATAATTCCTTGTCAGACCTTCGACCCTGTTAAAATACTGCGGGCCATGCACCATGAAAAGTGCACGGCCGTTTATGGATCACCGAGTATGCTCATTGCCCTCATAGACCATCCCGATTTTAATAAAAGTATGTGGACATCGGTTGATAAAGGAATAATTGGAGGGGCGCCCTGTCCCATGGAATTAATGAGAAGACTTGTCGAGGATATCGGAATATCCCATGTTACAGTGGCTTACGGCATAACGGAAACTTCTTCCTGGATTACCATGACAAACCCTGATGATCCCATTGACTTAAGGGTGTCAACCATCGGAACACCACTGGCCTGTAACGAAATCAAAATTGTAGACCCTACTACCGGTGAAGATTTTCCATATGGAACACAAGGGGAACTCTGTACAAGAGGGTTTTTGATGAAAGAGTATTACAAAATGCCAGCTGCCACGGCAGCAGCCATTGATAAGGAAAAATGGTTCCATACGGGTGATTTAGGTGAAATGGATGAGAAAAAGTATGTAAAGATAACGGGTCGGTTGAAAGATGTGATTGTCAGAGATGGTATTGAGATTTACCCCGTTGAAGTAGAAGAGATCATATATAATCTTTCAGATGTTTCGGAAACCCAGGTTTTCGGTTTTCCCCATCCTGAAAAAGGACAGGAAGTTGCTGCCTGGGTGAAATTGAAAGAAAGATCCCAAATATCACTTGACGAGCTCACAAAATATATAAGAGACAATCTCGATGCAAAGGTAGCGCCAAGCTATATAAAGATCGTTTCCGATTTTCCCATGACAGGGAGCGGTAAGGTGCAAAAGTTTAAACTGGCAGAGATGGCGCAGAGGGAATACCCGGGAAAATAGGAATCAACATTGCTTTATTGATTGAATTCTGAGACTTTTGCAAAACGTCCCCTTTTGCCTCCCGCTGGGTGGAGGCGGCGACATTTTGTTGAACCACCAAATGGGATAAGAAGGCTTCAATCTCCTTCTTACCCATATTCCGGTCCGGGGATGGACATTACCCCCACGTTACAGGATATAGCGCATGATCCAATCGCAATAGGTTTGTTCGGTACAGGAGTCCGAAGCCGGACGGAATCAAGGTTACAGGTTCTGTATTGAGCCCCGAAAAATGTATAGTTGTGGCCGCATGGATAAGTTTTGCATAGCGAGATGAAAGCCGACGTTTTGCACTGTGTCGGAAGGCAGCAGACCTGTGGAGGTTATGGCGAGTATACAAGTAAGCACCGGGATTTAAGATCAGGGCATATAACCAAAGGGGTTGGGGATATCCGGATGTGGCCTTGCCGGAAACGGATAGGTATAAGGGGCGGATAGAAAAGAGTGAAAAAACCAAAAAACTAATAAATTCAGATATCGTCAAATAGTTAAGTTGAAAATGGTTGAGTAGGAAAATTAACATCGAAATTTCAGAAGGTTATAATCATATAAACCATGAATGTCCAATTTTCATGCAAATGGAAAATATTGCTATAAAAATAACAACTTAACCACTCAACCACTTAACTACTTAACAAGGTCTATAAATTGTAATGGAGAGATAAAATGGAAAAAATCAAGTTTGGACCCAAGACATTGCTTTACCCGATGCCCGCCGTTTTAGTGGGTGCTAAAGTTGCCGGAACTCCCAATTTTATGACAGCGGCATGGTGTTGTATTGCTTCACATAAACCACCGGCCATTTCTGTTGCACTGCAAATGAAACGACATACTCTTGTCGGCATCAAAGAACAGGGAACATTTTCAATCAACGTTCCTTCTGTGGATCTTGTGGATAAGGTAGACTATTGTGGAATCTATTCCGGCAAAAAGAGGGATAAGTCTCAAATTTTTAAAATTTTTTATGGCACTTTGGAATCAGCGCCGCTTATCCGTGAGTGTCCTGTTAATATTGAATGTAAAGTGATCTCTTATCTTGATATTGGGAGCCATACGCTGGTGGTTGGCGAAATAATTGAAACATACGTTGCAAAAGATTGTATAAGTGATGGAAAAGCAGAGCCGAAAAAGATAGATCCATTAGTCTATGCTCCCGGGACCATGGAATACCATCGCCTTGGAGAAGTCATAGCATCTGCTTTCCAGGTTGGAAAAGAAAAATAGTAACTATTGGATTAATTAAAGAAAAATGCTCTATTGCATACTTGCCGACTTTGTTGTGACTGTGCATTTTGTTTTTGTTTTGTTTACGGTATTCGGTGGATTCTTGGCGCTATGGCGAATACGATTTGCATGGATACACATTCCGTCGGTTTTATGGGCAGCTTTAATCGAATTTGCAGGTTGGATCTGTCCCCTTACACCGCTTGAAAATTTGCTACGTGAAAGGGGAGGGGTAGGCGGCTACTCCTCAGGTTTTATCGAGCGTTATATTATTCCTCTTCTTTATCCCACAGATATCACTCGAGGTATACAAATAGTATTCGGCATTTTAGTCTTGATCATCAATTTATTGGTATATGGGTGGCTGTTAAGACGAATGTTGAAAACCGGTGATCAGTGATCGATGATCAGGTGACCGGTGATCGGTAATTGGTGATCAGGTGGATCAAATGAATGGTTCTAACTGACTGCTAACTTACTAAAATCTTTGAATATCGAATGTCGAACAAGGAACCGCAGAATCACGAAGTATTCACTTCGACATTCAATATTGACGGTTTCGTAAAAAATAAAAATTTTTCTTTTACAAACGTTTTAAGTTTAAGGTTTTAAGTTTTAAGTATCTGTAAATAAATGTAATACCATAACTTTAAACCTAACACTTCAAACCTAAAACAAGATGAATTCGACTTTTTACGAATTCATCAATATTCCTTGTTCGATATTCTGCGGTTCAGAAAAGTGTTCAAAAATTCAGATGCTTACATTGCCGCTGTGTCAAGTGTGTATAAAGCTCAGTTTTTAAAGGGGGAGTAAGGGGGATTTTATAAGGGGGATTTCAACAGGTTGGTAAAATCCCCCCCGCACCCCCCTTTTCAAAAGGGGGGTGATTTATAGGGTTTTCGTTCAAACACTAATTGCCGATCGCTGATCACCGATAACCGATAACCGGTCACCAATCACCTGATCACCGGTCACTAATCACTGCTCACCGGAAGTCTCCTATTTTCCTTCACGTAACACTGCATGAGCTGCAGCAAGGCGTGCGATAGGCACGCGGAAGGGTGAGCATGAAACATATGTCAGCCCAAGTTCATGGCATAGCAAAATAGACTGGGGATCGCCGCCATGTTCGCCGCATATGCCGCATTCCAGGTCTGATTTTACGGAACGTCCTTTTGTGACCGCTATCTTCATCAGCTCGCCGACACCATTCCGATCAATTGTAGCGAACGGATTGTCCGGCAGAATCCCTTTTTCCATGTATTCCACAAGAAAACCAGCTTCTGCATCGTCTCTTGAAATTCCAAATGTTGTCTGGGTTAAATCATTGGTTCCAAAAGAGATAAAAGATGCATATTCTGCGATTTCATCCGCTGTCAAAGCCGCTCGGGGGATTTCGATCATTGTCCCGAACTTGTAGTCAATCTCGATACCCTGCTCGTCCATGACTTTTTTCGCTTCGCCTTCAAGCGCTTTACGCTGAACCTTTAATTCGTTAACGTGGCTGGTCAAAGGAATCATAATCTCAGGATGGACATCTACACCCTCTTTGCTCACAATACATGCAGCCTCAAAAATTGCCCGCACCTGCATTATCGTAAGTTCCGGAATATGGATTCCCAAACGTACGCCGCGAAGGCCCAGCATGGGGTTTTGTTCGCTCAGGCTTTCGACTCTCTTGAGTATGCGTTCCCTATCGTTAATCTGACTTAATATCTCGTCGATTTCCTCAAGCTTGCCGGAATGTGACAGGCTAAGCTTAAGATCGGCAAGTTCGCGAATGAGGTCAGCGTGGTTTGGTAAAAATTCGTGAAGAGGCGGGTCGATCAACCGAATAATTACCGGTAAACCGTCCATGGCCCTGAAAAGGCCTGCAAAGTCTTCACGCTGAAAGGGCAGCAAAGCATTAAGAGCCTCGCTTTGTTCATCATGTGAATCGGTCATGATCATTTTCTGGACAAAAGGAAGTCGTTCAGCCTCAAAAAACATATGCTCCGTTCTGCATAGGCCAATCCCTTCCGCTCCATATTCACGGGCGCGCTGAGCATCGCTCGGATAATCGGCATTGGCCCAGACACCAAGTTGACGAAATTCGTCGGCCCATGTAAGCAGTTTTAGTAGCAACGGATCCTTAATGTCCGGCACAACAGTCTCCAGCTTGCCGGCATAAACCTCTCCGGTAGTTCCGTCAATGGAAACCCAATCACCTTCATTAATGACAGTATCTTTTACTTTCATCATGCGCCTGCCCATATCGATATCAAGCTCGGCTACTCCAACAACAGCGGGTTTGCCGAACTGTCTCGCAACCAGAGCGGCGTGACTGGTACGTCCACCCCGGCTTGTAAGGATCCCCTGGGCAGCCAGCATGCCGTGAACATCGTCCGGTTTTGTTTCAGGACGTACCATAATTACCTGCTTACCGTCTTCCTTGGCCCATGCCTCTGCCAGATCGGCGTCAAAAGCAACCTCTCCAAATGCCGCACCAGGAGAAACGTTTAGACCGGTGGCCAGCAATCTACCGTCGCTTTTTGCTTTTTCTATGGCTGCGCGATCGAACTGCGGATGTAAGAAGAAGTCTACTTGTTCCGGTGATACCCGCATAACCGCTTCATCGCGCGTGATAAGTCCGTCTTCAGCCATCTCAATAGCTATCCGGACTGCCGACTGGGCTGTGCGCTTCCCATCACGCGTTTGCAGCATCCAGAGTTTACCCTTTTCGACTGTAAACTCCACATCCTGCATATCTCGATAGTGCTTTTCCAATTTCCGGGTAATCTGTTCAAATTCGCCGTATGCAGCCGGCATTTCTTTCTTTAATTTTCTTAAATCTTCAGTTAATCGAATGCCTGCGACCACATCCTCACCCTGTGCGTTGATTAAATAGTCGCCTTCGATTTGATTCTCTCCGGTCGTTCCATTGCGTGTTAAGGCAACACCAGTGGCGCTGTCATCGCCCATATTCCCGAAAACCATCGTCTGGATGTTGACGGCAGTGCCAAGGTCATGCGGAATCTTTGCGGCATTACGATAGTCAATGGCCCGCTTGCCGTTCCAGCTCTTAAATACGGCTTCTGTTGCCATTTTCAGTTGCTCATAGGGATCATCAGGGAAATCCAGGTCAGTGTGATGCTTGAAAATCAATTTGAATTCATCTGTTACGGCTTTCCAGTCCTTTGCCGCCAATTCAGTATCGGATTCTACTCCGGCTTTATCACGGGCCTTTGTGAGCACCTTCTCAAATACTTCATCCGGCATGTCCATCACAACGCTTCCGAACATCTGGACAAGACGACGGTAAGCATCATAAACAAAACGCTCGTCACCAGTCAATTCGACCATAGCTTTAGCTGTTTTGTCATTTAAGCCTATGTTTAGTACTGTGTCCATCATGCCCGGCATGGAAAATTTGGCGCCGGAACGGCATGAAACCAATAAAGGGTTTTTCGTGTCACCAATTTTTTTCCCGGTTTCCTCTTCGACTTTTTTTAATAAATCCTTTTCCTGTTCCCACATATCCTCCGGGAAGGTTTCTCCTGCTTCAAGATAAGCATTGCAGGCTTCGGTTGTCACGGTAAAACCCGGTGGCACAGGCACACCGATGCGGGTCATTTCCGCCAGATTAGCCCCTTTACCTCCCAGGAATCCGCGCACGGCTTCCCAATCACTGCCAAGGTATTCTTCCGCTTTGTCAACTTCACTAAATAGATACACCCATTTTTTAGTCATTTAATCACCTCGTAAATTAAAATTATTAAATTTATGCCATCATGGCAATACTCTTAATGCAAATCGAGTTTAAAATTTATAACAACATGATATAAAATAACATCAAACTTAATTAAATTCAAAAACTAGATAGACTATATAAAAGTGGTTTATGTGTCAAGAAGTAAATATCATAAC
>CAZLRK010000205.1:0-6275 GCA_964561845.1 uncultured Desulfobacterales bacterium
TTTTTCGTCGTCGGTGGAGTATTTACTATTGACATCGGGAGGCCTTATAAGTGTTTTGCAATTCTTTTTTCTCTTTTTTTAATTATAGGAATTAATGATCGCAAGGCATCATTTACTGAGTTCTCATTTGGGAAAAACTCAGATACCTTAGGGTCGATGATTACAACATTTGTTCCTTTTTTGTATTTTTTAGCGTATTTGCCCCTGACCCCCTTGCTAAAATCATATTCTTCCAACATATCTGGATCATTAGACATTACTTTCATAATAATTCCTTTCTTTTTTTGATGTTTTTCTGGCACTAATGATTCTTATGTTGTCGCCTCTTTCAGTGTGAACTACAACCAACATACGGTTATTATAAGACATTCCAATAAGAACTAATCTTTCTTCACCACTTGAATGTAAAGGATCATCTATTGTTAATGATAAAGGGTCTTTAAAAGCAGTACTTGCTTCTTCAAAAGATACACCATGTTTTTCCAGATTAGTTTTTGCTTTTTTAAGATTCCATTTAAATAACATTTATCGTTCCTTGATTACAATACTTTGATATATGCCGAACAATAATTCATCTTCAAAAACGCAAATACTGCAAATTCTATTAAGAATACAGGGTAATATATACAAAATCAAGCCAATATGCAAGATAGAATTGGGGGTCTGATCAAACCATCATACTGAATTTTCAGGACTTGTCCCGCCGAAGCTTGGCGAAGGCGGATAAATACACCATTTCAGGCTGTTTTTCTGTCTTAGAGCCTCTAATATCACCTCCAAATTATAATTTTATGTGCATATCTCGGTCCGATCCAAGAGGTTATTTAAGCCAATTTTCGACTTTCAAATTTTTAACTCGTTTGAATTCCTTTTCATTGTTACTAATTAAGACTAAATTTCTGCTTAATGCGTGAGCCGCAATCAGCAGGTCGAGTGGACCTATAGGCTCACCGCATTTCTCTAATTGAAGACGAATATCTCCGTAAATACTGGCAGCGATTTCATCGTATGGAAGGATTTCAAGTGGATAGAGAAACTCTTCGATGCGCTGTTTATTTAACCTGCGATTTTTGCTTTTACTAACTCCATACTGCAACTCTGAAACTGTGATTGTTGACACACCGATTTCGCCTACATCAAACAGCTTAAACTTATGAATGATCTCTATCGGGCGTTTATTCATTATGTAAATACATATATTGGTATCGATTAAATATTTAATCAAGGCTCTCTCTCTTTTGTTGTAGCTCCGGCTGATTTCTTTCAGTCATAAATGGTTCTTCATATTTCATTAAATTCCTTTCCCAAAGATCCCAAATAGATTGATTTTTAGAAATTAATAATACCCCTCCAACCACTTTTTTTATATAGACTTCATTTCCATCAAATCTGTAGGCTTTTGGTAATCGAACTGCTTGACTTCGTCCGTTTTTAAATAATTTGGCAGTTTCCATAATCGCCTCCTCTTGATTGTTGGTTTATACCTAAAAGTATATACCATCTGCAGCAGGTGTCAAGGTATATATCATGAAATATATATTTTGGTTTTTTATCAGGAGATGCGATAAGTTTTATTGTCCGCAGAACGCTGGAAATGTTGACAATCTGTTGCTATTCAAGTGTCCACGGACAAGGTTCAAGATATTAAAAGATGAACGTCGAATAATGATGTCACTTTCAGCCGTCGTGCCAACTTCGCCAAAGTAGCCCAAGCTACGTCGGCTGAAAGCCACTATGGCGAAGTCTGCACGCTCCTTAAATTATTTTAAAAGATGAACATCATTTACAAGTGAAGCCGGAAGATCGTACCTGGATGAACTATAGGAGATTAAGAACTAGGCCGGGATCTGCAGAAACAGCCATAAGATAGTCTTTACAAAAGAATTTGATTTTTTAGAGATCTTGATTCTCCGGCACAAATGGTTCTGATGGCAGGTAGGCCCTTGACCGGACACTTGTTTTCACAAATACCGCAGCCCACGCATTGTTTAAGGTCAACAAAGGGCAATTGAACCGCCAATTTTTTACCGCCCGGACCGGTCACAGTTTCTTTTATTAAATAAATTGCTTTAGGAGATGTAGGACATACTTCTTCGCAAACGATACAGGGAACGTTTCTAGACCAGGGAAGACACCGGCCCCTGTCCACATAGGCAGATCCGATTTTTATGGGCCGTTTGATCTTCTCCCTGGTGGTAATATCTGTAATAGCCCCTGTGGGGCATACACTTCCACACAGAGAACAAGTGTACTCGCAGTAACCTTGCGTCATTATTAAATGAGGAGTCCAAAATCCCGCCATCCCCGCCTCTCCAAGAGTAGGATTAATCGCATTCGTGGGACAAACCTTCATACATAAACCGCACCGCTGGCAGAGATTCAAAAAATCTTTCTCCGGGATAGAGCCGGGCGGTCTGATGAGCCGAGAATCGGACACTTTGTCTATGCGCCCATCAAGTCTCCCCAATACTGGCGCTGAAAGACCGGCCATAATACCTCCAAGCAGTGCACGGCGGCCTGTGTCCGGTTTTGGATTTAATTTGGGGTTCCAACTGAAACGGAAGGCAAGCGCTTTTTCCGGGCATATGTTCTGACAGTTGAAACAGGCAATACATTCTGCTGTTTCCCAGGCCTTGTCCGGATGAGGAGAAGCTGCTCCCTGGCAGTGTTTGGTGCACAGATTACAATTTGTGCATCTATCCGGATACTTTTCTAATTTCAACGGGCTAACTATTGAAAAGATACCCATGAGCGCGCCAAGAGGACAAAGGATGCGGCACCAAAACCGGGGTCGAATGCGGTTTAGAAACAGAATGATTAGAAAAACAAACCCAATAAACCAGGCAGTTTGAAAAGCCTGGAATTCGTATCCAAAGACCGGGAACAGCAGGACTTCTGCGCTATAACTAATCAAATTCAATATCTTGAAACCGCTGTCGCCCATTGCGTTTAAGACCAAACGGATTCCAGCGCCGAGGCCGGGAAATATGGACAGGGCCATGGATCTGAAAAATAAGGCTATGGGATCAATAAGTCCTGATAGATTAAGGCCGGCAATGGCGCTTATCAACAGGGATACGAGAAAAAAATACTTAATTCTCTGCCCGGGAATCTTCTGATTAGCATGTATCATCCGATCGCCTTTAAGCGCCGGACGAATACTGCCGATAGCATGGTGAACGGTCCCCAAGGGACAAATGAAACCGCAAAAAACCCGGCCCAGGAAAAGGGTGATCAGAAGCACGCCAAAGCCCCAGAGAAATCCCGTTATGAGGCGATGCCCTGATAAAAGGGAGGTCAATCCGATGAAAGGATCGAGTTTAAAGAAAAAGGTGACAGGCTGGTCCAGCCTTAAGTCATGTTCAGCCGAGAAAACAATGGAATAATCAACATAAATATCCTGCGAAAGTCTGCTTTCAACCAAAAGAAAAAGAAACAAACACAGAAAAAACGTTTGAATAATTCTTCTGAACCAAACCAGATGCAGGACTTTCACATGACCACCCTTTTCTTTTTAAGCATTGAGAAATCATATGTGCCGAGGCCTTCTTTTTGGGCCAACTGGATAAACCCGATATTTTCCGGTTTTAAACCGAACAACATGCTTGCTCCGGCGTCCGCTGCTACCGGATCATTGCTTAGAATCAGAGTGTTTTTATACTCTACATAATCCGTGCTGCCACCTGAAGGCCCGTTTTTGGTCATGATACGGACAGCATCAATCAAAGTGATTGCCGGTTTGAAAAACCGGGCCAGATCGACAACACTTTGATGGATGTCCTGATGAAGCAACCACCGGCTCCCATCTACTCCCCCAATCCAGTTTTTCATTCCCAGGGTAAGAGTGCTGAGTGAGTGGTGTTTCGCCACCGGGAGATTTATCACAGTGTCAGCCTCTATTAGTGGAATGAACACCGGCCACACATCCAGGCGGCTGCCCTTTAATTTCATTTTCCGCATTAATGATGACCTTGGGTAAACCAGTTCGGCCCCCCTTTCCTTGGCCACCTTTCCAACTCCGGTCAGGGCAAAACATCGCCCGGCATCGTGAATGGTGTTATCGGCGATACGAACCCGCCGGGCGCCGGCTTCCTGGCACAGCTCGATTACTGCTGCAAGAACCTCGGGATGCGTTGTGGCCGCAAATCGTGGATGCCTGGCCCAGGAAACGTTTGGCTTTATAGCCACCACATCTCCTTTGGAAACAAACTTTTTGATTCCCCCAGCGGCTTCAAACACCTTTCTTGTCAATTCTTTCACGGAGAATCCGGCTGTTTGACCGCGTCCTTCAATGATAAATCCTTTTTTTACCTCTGTCGCATATACATCGGACGATGTGGATAAGGGCCATTGTGCAGTACCTGAAAGCATCATGCATCCTGAAAGTTGCAATAGCTTTCGGATTGTTTCTCTGCGTGTGAGGGAGCGATCAAAATTCATGATTTAACTCTCTTAGAGACCTTTACAAAACGCCCCTTACTCCCCCTTTAAAAAAGAGGGAAATGACTAAAATTCAGTTCCTAACATTCGTCAACATTTTCCGTGCCAACTGATGCCGCTTTTGCGTACAATCTCAATATGTTTTGCGTTGTTTCATTTGAAGACCCCGTAAAAGAAGCGCAAAGCTTGCTTGGCGCACTAAGAACTTGGTTTTTTTGAGTGGGAGTATGGCAACGATAGAATTGTGTGTCAAGTTGAAAAGCGACACTGCATGGTGTGGAGGCTGAAATAAGAGAATATGGCAATGGCGTTGGGCGGTCTTCAAAGTGGGAATAAGGTGCGGAGTGTTTCTGATGCTCGGCGACAACCAGATCATTCATTTTTAATTGAATCTACAAACCTACTGTGCTATTGTATAGTGGAATATTTTTGACAAAATAAACAGGAGGGATGACTATTGAACATTATTAAGCAAATCGGCGCTCTCTTTGAAAGTTTTTCAAGTCGTGATAGTTATTTCTCGGTGTTAATCATTGTGCTCGGTACGATTCTGCATTATTCAGGTGTGAATCTGTCTCTTTCGTCTGAAAATAAACTGATTATCTTTGTGGCTCTTCTTATTATAACAACTTCGTTTTCGTTCGGACTTTTCATTCACTTGTGTTATCCGAAGCTTCGGATTTGGCCGCCTCCAGGGAAAAGCTCGTGGCAATTTTGGTTTGTTTGGATTTTGTACACCGTTGGCGCACTCGGGGTTTCAGTTATAGGCATCCTTGATTGGGGTACTTTGGAATTAACCCATTGGTCTCTTTCTTTGATTGGAGTAGGACTGCTTTTATTTGCAGTTACACTTGGCGAGTGGGGTGTTCGCACGTTAAACGTTCACCAAACCCTTGGCCTCAAAGGAGCTTTATTGACAAAAGGCCCTTATCGTGTTTCACGAAACCCGCAATATGTGGCCGAGATTCTCATATACACCGGAATAATTCTGGTTACAGGCTCTTTTGAGGCATTGATAATCGGAATAATAATGATGCTTTGGTTTGTAATGGCTCCATTGAGCGAAGAGCCCTGGCTAGGGCAACAATTTGGCAAACAGTATGAAGAATATTGTAAGAACGTGCCCCGGTTTATTGGTTTGCGTTCTTTTAAGTTAAAAAACCCTGGAGGATAGGATTGTGTCGACCCCTGAAAGTGATAATCCAGCCTTAGGGCTCACTCAAAAATAACTTTACATTTTAGACGCCGATGCATCCCGCACGGCTGTGTTGCGAAAACTCAGAATATCCAGATATGCTTGCGTTTTCGCGCCTTGCCGGCCGGGCGCCTCAACGCCTAAAATTACGAACTTATTTTTTCGTGAACCCTTGATGAATTGTTTTTGTATTCATTGTCGTATTTTCCAATGGCTTACTGCTAAGTCGCTTTTTACCTCCTAAATGATACCAATTCTCGATATCAATTATTCCACAACCCTTCACGCACCAGATCATCCATGGCAGCAATAATACTTTCTCTCAGTATCGCAACCATGGTATCTATTTGTTCTTTGGTGAGGATGAGGGGTGGTGATAAAACGTTGAGGTGAGCTAGGGGTCTGACGATAAGCCCTCTTTTCTGGCAATGATCGGCGATCCTATTTCCAATATGGACCTCAGCGGGCAACAGTTCCTTGGTTTCTTTGTTGGCAACATTTTCAACACACATCATGAAACATTTCCCACGAACGTCCCCAACAATCGGCAGGTCAAGTAAGGTGGCCATCTGTTGCTCCAGATAGGGCCCGACTTCGCGAACATGGCCACAAATATCTTCACGCTCTATTATCTCAATAT
>CAZLRK010000206.1:0-6262 GCA_964561845.1 uncultured Desulfobacterales bacterium
ATTATAATTTGTCAAATTGAAAGGAGGCGGATCTTATGAGCAATGAAAAAGAAAGGACACCTATCTTGAAAAATGAAGACTGGTGGGCATGTTTTATTGGCTGGTTCATCCTGCTTTTGGCCATTATTGGGATACTTCCACACACCCCTAAAATCGCCAAATGGACAAGCCTTGCTGCAGCCTTCCCAAAAGGGTGGAGCACCCTCGGGACAAGCATTGTCTTGTTTATTACCATGGGTATTTTAACGTATATTGCCGGCATATTCATGAAGTTTGATTTGAAGCGCTACATTCCCGGATTTGCGGTAATTTTTGTTTTGACCTTCATAGCCATGGTCATTTCCAAACAGGCATTTATTAAAAAATGGGGGATATCCTACGTTCTTTTTGCTTTGGTTTTCGGCCTGATTATAAGCAACTTCTTTAAAGTTCCCAAATTTATCAAAGCAGCGGGCCAGACGGAGTTCTTTGTTAAAATAGGTCTGGTGTGCATGGGAGCAACAATTATGTTTTCGGTGGTTCTAAAGGCCGGTGCCATGGGTGTTGCACAGGCTATTTTGGTTGCAACAGCGGTCTGGTTCGGAACCTACTGGATCTGCAGAAAATTTAAAATATCGGAACGATTCAGCAGCATCATCGCCACGGCAAACGCCATTTGTGGCGTTTCAGCAACAATTGCTGCAGGCGGAGCAGTCCAGGGTGATCCAAAGGAAGTCAGCTATATGGTTGCCTGGGTATTGGTTTGTGCGGTGGTGTTGATTCTGGTAATGCCGCCGATAGCGGTAATGATGGATCTTCCCACACAATGGGCAGGCGCATGGCTTGGCGGAGTGATTGACAATACCGGAGCTGTGATTGCCGCAGGAGAGGTGCTTCGAAACGCTCAGGGAGAGGCCAGCAAAGCTGCGGTCAGTGCGGCTGCAATGGTTAAAATGGCACAGAACGTTATGATCGGCGTTGTCGCCTTTTTAATGGCCCTTTGGGCGACCATGTCCCTTGAAAAACGTGAAGACCCTAACGCGGAAAAGCCGTCGTTTATGGAAGTCTGGTACCGATTCCCCAAGTTCGTGGTTGGGTTTATGATTGCTTCTTTGGTAGTCTCCTTTCTTGTAGAGCCGGCTATAGGAGCAAAGTCAACCAAGGTAATCGCAAAAGCGTGCAAGAGTTACCGCGGTTGGTTTTTTGCCCTGTGTTTTGTATCCATAGGACTGGAAACCAATTTTAAAGAACTGGTGACGGTAGGCGGGGGCAGACCGGCTGCTGCCTATTGGATTTCCCAAACTGCAAACGCAATCTGGACATTATTTATTACCTGGATTCTTTGGTCCGGCACATTCTTTACACCGGCCATCCTACCAGATTAAACATTTCTGAAAAAAAATGGGGAGGCGTTTTTTAATAAAACGTCTCCCTTTTATTTCCTCTCAATCTTTGAACCTCTTCGAATATATTCCATGATACCTTACTAAAAATTCAGATTGTCATCGGTGACAGTATAAACTGATCCATTGACACAACTAGAGACTTGGTGATATGCATCACTTAGCATGAAAGGGAAAGTGATCATGGAAAAATATCACTTGATTGTAGCTGCTGAGGAACAATTTGCAAGGGAGATTACCTTGGGTGTCATTGTTCAGAGACCCATGACGGTTTGGCATTATATAATACCAGGGATGTTCATTATCGATTTTCTCCGCCGTGGCAGTGCCATAAGACAATACACCACGCACTTTATGTTTCCGAGAAAGTTGGCACTTGATGCAGCCAGAGCATTGATGGAGGAACAAGATAAAACGTCTGTCACATCACAAATAGAAGATAATATCAGCACCTGGTTGAATTCGCTAAAACTTTATTCTCAGGAATTGCTTCAAGCCCAGGTGGTGGTAGTTGAGCTACTTATGGATCACTATTTAAAATTGCTAAAGGCAGATGGGGATACTTATCTTTTCTTGATTAAAAATGCTTATCAGAATAGGGAAAACTTTAAAGCTTTGATATATCAGCTAACTTCAGCGGAGGAAGAAGTCGATCGCAAAATCATTGAAAAAGTAGGTGAAAATAAAAACCTTAAAGAGAAAATGCTGGCTGAGAAACAACAAATTGCCAAACGAAGACAAAAGATAATGGATGAAATTTATTAAGGATAGAAAAGGAAACGAATCTTGTCTGCAAACCTCAAACATAAATATAAATTTATACATGATCGAGAACGATCATTAGCAAGCTCTGTGGCCCTGTCGGTTGTAAAGCCTAAACCCATAGGTGTGTGGGAGTTCATGATACCTATAATCTTCATTTTTACTTTCATGAAAAATAAGGAGATCAAAGAGTTGTTGATCCAGAATTTTATGTTCACCAAAAAATTGGCGCTGGAAGCTTCTTTTGAAATGTTGCAAACGAGATGTAGCAAAGAAGAAGCAATAACCAAGATAGAGAAAAAAACCGGCGACATTCTGGCATCGGATACCCAGGGAATTTACTCAGATAAAATTCGCCTGCAGCAGATAAGGGAAATTGATCTACTTATTGACCATTACTTAAGGCTTCTCGAAATCGAAGGTGAAGATTATCCTTCTCTTGTCATCAATGCGTATAAAAATCGCCAAAACTACATGACGTTCCTGGAGCAATTAAAATCAGCTGAGAAAGAAGTCTCAAGAGCGGCTCAAGAGACTCTAGGTGACAGAACGGACTTAGCGGCTCTCTCAAAAATAGAAAATGCCACAGAAAGAATAAGGGCGGTAGGAGTCAATAAAATCTTCAATGCAAAAGACGAGCGGTAGAATGCTCAATAATGAACAATTATCCTGGATTTATCAGCATGCATATTTACCTGAACACCTTCCCTACTATGTTGAAGCAATATCCGGTGCAAAGCCACATCTTCAAGACAACTTTCTTTGTTTTTACCGCAAAAAACACCTTATTTTTATAGGCTATCCTTTAGGAGATAAGCAGGGTGATATTATAGAAACCTATGATTACGTATGTAAGCACTTCCAACCATACACGGTGGCAATCATCGCTCCTAAAATGTGGCTACCCTCTCAAACCTTTGAAAAACTGCTTGAAGATAGCTACTATCGGCTCAATCTGCCTGCAGATCATGTTGATCCGGCAGTGCGCTATATGGTACGACGCGCAAAAAGAGAGGTCCATGTAGCCTATGGAGAATTCGGAAAAGAACATCGGAAACTGACAAATGAGTTTATTGCAGGTCATGAACTAACCCCTGAACAAAAATATCTTTTTAAGCATATTAGAAATTATTTAAAAGCTTCCGATACCGCTATCGTTATTGATGCAAGAAAGGAAAAGAGACTTGTCGCATTTAATATCATTGATATGGGCTCTGCCGATTATGCTTTTTATCTTTTTAATTTTCGGTCAAAAAAAGAGAATATTCCGGGAGCTTCTGATCTTCTTTTTAGAGAAATGATTAATTTGGCACAATCTGAAGGAAAAAAGGCTATCAACCTGGGGCTGGGAATCCATCAAGGCATTCGGCGCTTTAAAGAGAAATGGGGAGGTGTTACATTTCTTCCATATTATTCGGCTCTAGTACATAAAGTGCCATTTGATATGGGTAAGCTTGCTAATAAGCTTTAAGGCTAAATTGCTACGACAAGGGTAATAGTTTAGCCACAAAGACACGAAGACACAAAGATTATAATATAATTTTTTTAGTACCCTCCTTAATAAGATGTACGTTAAATTTTATAAGTAAATCAAAATGTTTGTCTAAAAATATTAAACGACAGAGTGTTTGCGTTTCCCTTATAAGCACGGTATCTGGCGTGTATACCTTTTTAACAATGGATTCTTCACTTTTTATAACGGTTTAAATTGATATCTCTTCTTTGTGTCTTGGTGCCTTAGTGGCTGAACTTGTACTGAAAAAGGTAATATCTGTTTCTTTAAAAAATCTTCTCCACTTCTTCCATCATGGCTTTTTTTGATGTTTCTTCCACTTTTTTAAACCATTGGATTCGATTCTTCTTGCTTCTCTTCTTTATGGTTGTAATGGACGCTTGAATCACCTCTTGTTCCGCATTTTGGAGCCTGTTGAGGAAAGATAGATATTTCCCTTTGGTTTGATAGAATGTCTTTATCATTTCGTCGTATTTGGATTTCCTTGATTTTAAAAGTCCAAGGTAGTGTGTTATGAGCAAATCAATCTCATGCAATTGTTTGCGACGAATTTTCTCTGTGTAAAATCCTTTTTTATCTTTATTTAAGATATTTTTAGTCTTAATCTCTATTGAACGAATTTCAAAAGAACGATCTTTTCCCTGAAATATTTCTTTGGCAGCATCAAAGGATAGCTTTTTGGTAAAAAGAAGGTTTTTTCGAGTTAAAATAAGGCTTTTTTTATATCGAAAATAGTCACGCAAAAATAAAGGGGGTATTAGTATCCTCCAGTCAAATTTTACTCTTTTTGTTTCAATAAGATTCCGGGCAATTTTGTTTGCCACATTAATCTCATGATTCCATATACTTGTAAGTTTTTTCATGCTCAAAAAAATAGTAAAGAAGACTTGATGAACTCGTAGAAAGCCAGAAAAGCAACATGCTAAGTACGAAACACTTGATGAATTCAACTTTATACGAATTTATCAAAATTTATTCGTAATATTTTAGCCTTTTGAAACAATTAGAACTAGCAAGCTTTAAAGGTTGTTTAAAATTTAATTACCTTTGAAGCGGTTTTGTTTTTAACCAGCTAAAGTATTACATTTATTCGATTACTCTATTTCATAAGATATTTTAACGTTTATATCCTTTCGTAGCGAATAATAGACCGAGCAATATTTACTCTGGGATAGGGAGATGGCGCGGTCAAGCTTTTTAGGAGTTATGCCCTCACCGGAGATATGGATAAGAATATCCATGCTTTTATAGTATTGTGGTGGTTCTGACCTTCTTTCGCCCTGGAACTCTGTTTCGTATTTTGTGATGTTACAACGCATTTTTCTGAGGATACTCACCACATCAATGGAGAGGCATCCTGCGACGCTCATTAAAAGCGTTTCAGTAGGCGAACAACCTTCCTGGTATGTTACATCATATTCCACTTCATAACCACGTTGAGTTGTGCCCAAAAAGTACAAATCTCTTTCAAGTTTTAACCGGCCTTTGTTTATCGGCAAAATAGTCTTTTTGTAGCTTATCAATTCTTTTGCCAGATCCTCAGCGCCGGTATTTTCTTTTTCAGTCATAGTCACCTCCTGTCAGTTTCATTTACAGATTGGTTTCGACAATGAAAGATAAATATATTCTCTTTATTTCAAGCTGATTATAACATTTACAATATTTATGCAATATTTAAAATTTCTTTAAATAACGTAGCCTTGATAACAATGATTGACAGATACAAATGAGCGTGATAAAAAAGATTGAAATGGAGGATATATAATACCTTGTGTAAAATTCAGGTAATAGGAGGTTTAAACTATGTTTGATACATCAACGGAAGAAACCTTTGAGGATGGAGAGATCATTATCGAAGAAGGAAGTTCCGGGGATTGGATATATGTGATCGAGTCAGGTGAAGTTAAGCTTTATAAGAAATTAAATGGAAACAAGATAATCATAGAAGTTTTAAAACCGGGAGATATCTTCGGGGAGATTGCTTATTTAGCAGGAACACCTCGAACACTCACCGCTGAGGCGGTAGGCAAAACTTTGGTTGGTATTATCGATCGCAATTTTTTAGACGAAGAATTCAACAGGCTATCCGGAAATTTTCGTGTGATTTTAAAGAATATTGCTTTGCGGCTCAAAAAAGCAACTGAAAACATCGCAAAATTAAATTTACGCGGACGAGAGTCTCGTATATCAAAGGTTCTTTCCCTGTCCTTTAAGAGTAAAGAGGGTTTTGTAAAGGCCTTTACTAAAAATATCAGCAGCACCGGGATCTTTATCAAAACCAATAAACCCCTTCCTAAAGGAGAACGTATTTCTCTAAAGCTATCACTTCCGGACGTCTCAAAATCGCTAAAGATAGGGGGGGAGGTCGCCTGGAGCCGTGGCGAAACAGACGATCAGGAGAATCATCCTTTAGGTATGGGTGTCAAATTCGTTGACATCAGTGCGGCAGATCGGAAGAAACTCAAGGATGAGTTAATCAAAGCTAAATCCTAACCCTGATAAACCTGAACCATACAAAAGATGAGACCTTTGCAAAACGCCCCCTTTTGCCCAATTTCTGTGTTAGGCTCAAATTTTAATCCTCGAAATACTCAATGTATGTCTG
>CAZLRK010000207.1:0-6227 GCA_964561845.1 uncultured Desulfobacterales bacterium
CCATCAAACTTTATACAATCGGTTTTGATAAAACAAGTTTTTTTCAATTGACCGTCTATTTTCAATTTGATATAAAAGGAGACCTTTGAAAAATGCTCAATTTTGTTCAAGTTCAAGGCAGACAAAAATTTTAACCACAGACATACATTGAGTATTTCGAGGATTAAAATTTTTGTCTAACAAAGAAATTGGACAAAAGGGGGCGTTTTGCAAAGGTCTCGAAAGGTTGGTCGTGTTGTGGGGATGTAGCTCAGATGGGAGAGCGCGGCGTTCGCAACGCCGAGGTCAGGGGTTCGATCCCCCTCATCTCCACTCATTTTAAATAGTTGAGGGGTCGGGGAGTTTTTATTCAATCGCTCCATGGATAATGGTCACGAAGCCCAGTAATTGGTGATAGGTGATCAGGTAATCGGTGATCAGTGGCTAATTATAAATAATAGGATGGAATAACAATGAAACGTTTTTCGAAAGTTAATCGTAAGACTAAAGAAACTGAAATCAGCGTAAAATTAAATTTAGATGAAGAAGTCAAACATGAAATATCAACAGGAATTCCTTTTTTCGATCATATGCTTACGCTTTTTGCTGTTCACGGTTTTTTTGATCTATCAATAGAAGCCAAAGGAGACATTGAAGTTGATTTTCACCACTTGGTTGAAGATATCGGACTTGTGTTGGGTGATACTTTTAACAAAACCCTTGGCGACAGGAAAGGTATAAGGCGATACGGCCATGCAGTCACATCAATGGACGATGCTTTGGCGGCTGTTACTATAGATCTTTCAAAACGCCCTTTTTTGGTTTATAATATTCCATCTGTTAAAACCGATGTTGGTAATTTTAACTCTATTCTTGCCAAGGAGTTTTTCAGAGCATTTGTAGTAAAGGGCGGGATGAATCTTCATATTAATGTATTCTATGGCGAAAATGAACATCATATTCTTGAATCTGTTTTTAAGTCTCTTGGCAGAGCCTTAAACCAGGCGTGCTCTTTTGATGAGCGCATAAAAGATATCCGTTCTTCCAAAGGTTCCCTATAGTATTACCGTTCATTATAACTACTTAACTACTCAACCACTCAACGACTTAACGAGACCTGAACTATGATTATTATACCTGCGGTTGATATAAAAAACGGTAAATGCGTCAGGCTATCTCAAGGTCGTATGGATGCGGAGATAATCTTTTCAGATAACCCTTCCTCTATGGCAAAAAAATGGGAAGATGAGGGAGCGGAAATGATCCATGTGATCGATCTTGACGGTGCAGTTGAGAAAAAACCCCGAAACACCGATTCCATCAAAAAAATATTTAAAGATGTAAATGTGCCGGTTCAACTGGGTGGAGGAATACGAAACAAAAAAACGATCGCCATGTACCTTGATCTTGGGATAAAAAGAGTTATTTTAGGAACAGAGGCAATTCGGAACCCAAAACTGGTAAGGGATGCCTGTAAATTATTTCCGGGACAAATTGTTGTTGGCATTGATTCCCGTAGAGGACTTGTAGCAATTGAAGGGTGGACTAAAACAACTCGGATTACTTCTGTAGATCTTGCTAAGCAGTTTGAAGATTGCGGTGTTGCTGCAATAAATTTTACAGATATTTACAGAGATGGCATGCAAACGGGCCCGAACATCGAAGAGACAAGACGTCTCGCAGAGTCTGTGTCAATACCTGTGATTGCTTCAGGCGGTGTTTCAACAATAGATGATATTAAAAATTTGATGCCGTTAGTCAAATATGGCGTTACTGGGGTAATAACCGGTAAGGCATTATACAGTGGGACTTTAAGCCTTAAAGAGGCTATGAAGATTTCAATGCAATAACACCTAATCTAATACCTTAGAACATCTTTGGTTCCAAAATATTACCAATAATTAAAAAAATATATTGACAAAAATAAAATTCTTGGTTATTCTATAAGTTTACAAAAAATCACTATATAACTCAAAATTTTTGTCAAACAAATTTTTCGACATATCAATCTGAACCATTAATTTATTAGATCCTACCACTGTTTTTTTCAGTTATCCCATTCATAGTGATGGAGGTTGCTTTTTTGGCAATTTTTATCCCCGAAGAAAAGATCGCATACATTAGAAATACGGCTGATATTGTAGACGTGATATCTGAAGCCGTGCTTTTGAAAAAGGCTGGGAAGAACTATGTCGGACTTTGTCCATTTCATTCGGAAAAAACACCCTCGTTTACTGTTAGTCCTGAAAAACAGATATTTTACTGCTTTGGGTGTAGTGCAGGTGGAAACGTTTTCAGCTTTCTGATGCAACAAAATGGTCTATCATTTCCTGAAACAGTAAGAATGCTCGCTAGAAAATATGGCATCGAAATTCCGACTCGAACCATGTCCAGAAAACAGAAAGAAAGGATCACTGAAAAAGAGAGCCTGCTTGAAATAAATAAACAAGCAATGAATTTTTTTAAGCACACATTGATAAATAATAGCGCAGGAAAAAAGGCGATATCATATCTGAAAAAACGTGGAATAAAAATAGAGATTATTGACAGTTTTAATCTTGGATATGCACCAGGGGCTTGGGATAGCCTTATAAAATATTTTTCAAAAAAGAAGATATCCCAGAGTTTGATTGAAAAATCCGGTTTGATTATTTCAAGAAAAAATAAGAACGGTTATTATGATCGATTTAGAGAGCGCATTATCTTTCCGATATATAATATAAATAACCAGGTGATTGGTTTCGGGGGACGTGTCTTGGATGATTCCCTGCCGAAATATCTTAATTCTCCAGAAACCCCAATATATAATAAAAGGCACTCACTATACGGGCTAAATAAGGCAAAAGGAAAATGTAGAGAAAGCAATACAGTTTATGTAGTAGAAGGTTATTTTGATCTTATATCCCTTCATCAAAATGGAATAGAAAACTCAGTTGCAGTTCTTGGAACAGCACTTTCCCCAGAACATATCCGCCTTCTAAGAGGATATGCTTCAAGAATAATCCTTGTTTATGATTCAGATGAAGCTGGTATAAAGGCTGCTTTAAGAAGCATGGGAAATTTTGTAAAAGAGGAAATTGATGCACGTGTTATCATCTTACCACCCGGGTATGACCCCGATTCTTTTCTTCATGAATATGGAGCTGAGCACTTTATGAGCGCATCAAAGCAAGCTCTTAGCATATTCACTTTTCTTATTGAATCGGCTGTAAAAAAACACGGGTTGTCCACCCAAGGAAAAATTCGAGTAGTTTCAGACCTCAAAGAACCTTTAGCAACTATTAATGACAGTGTGGCGAGGTCATTATACATTAAAGAACTTGCAGAAAGAATAGGCATTGAAGAAGGGGCAATTCTTGAAAAAGTCAGGGAGGTATCAGGCAAAAAAGAGGCCGGTTATCTCGGCCCGTCTCATGATAAACCAATTCAGAAAAAAGATGACAGGATTGAAAGACGGATAATTGCAATGATGCTTCAATTTCCAGAAATGTTATCTGAAATATCTAAGCGTAATGTGCTTGATTGTTTTGAGAATGACAGTTTGCAATCCATTGGACAGATTATTTTAAACCAAAACAAGAAATCGAACGGAAAAGTGTCTGAAATTATAAATTTGATAGATGACAAAGACAAAAGGAGTATTGCAGCATCTCTGGCAATTGAAGAGGACTTATGGGAAAGAGAAGGTTGTCTTAAGTTAATAACACAATTTGAGAATAGTAAGAGTCAAAACCAGAACTCTTTACTAAAGAAGATAAAAGCAGCAGAAGAGAGTAATGACAATGAAATGCTGTTTAAGTTATTAAAGAAAAAGCAAAATCAAGCCATAAAGAAAAAAGCAATAAGTAACATAGGCTAACTTAACATAGGCTCACCTGGAGGTTAAGCTAAATGGCAAGACAAGTCGTTGAAAAGAAAGTAAGCACAAGAAAAACAACAAAGCCGACAGCAGCAACTGTTAACAAATCAGGAACTAAAAAGAAGACCAATATGAAACCCTTAACAAAAAGAGCTGTTAGAAAACCGAAGGTAACAGAGGATATTGGTAATACAACAACTAGAAAAAAAACTGCTGCCGGACGAGTAAGCGTAAAAACAACAAGCACGAGGAAAACAACAAAAAGAGTTGCCAAGAAGCCAAGGGTGGAAAGAAAGACCGTCAATGGCACAAGTAGAACAAGAACCGTGGCAAAACAACCTAGTGCGAAGACAACTAAAACAAAGAAAGTTACACGAGTGGTTGCCAAAAAACAGAAAGACACAGCAACTTTAAAGAAAGAGATATTTAAAGAGTTGATTTTCAAGGGCAAAAAAGTGGGTTATTTATCTTATGAAGAAATTAATAAAGTGCTTCCTGAAAACATGTTATCTCCGGATCAAATCGATGAAACACTAATAATGTTTGATGATCTTAATATCGAAATCATAGATGAAAAAAAACAAAAGATATTAAAAAGTAAAAAAGCTAATAAAGACAAAAAAATTAAAAAAAGCGATACTTCTCTTACAGATTTCGGTACTGTGACCGACCCTGTAAAGATGTATCTGCGTGAGATGGGTCTTGTTACTCTTTTAAGCAGAGAAGGAGAGGTTGTAATTGCTAAAAAGATAGAAGCTGGTGAACAAGAGGTTTTAAAAGCATTGCTTGAGACAGTCGTAGGGGTAGAGTCTATTTTAGAAATGGGAGAAGATATTGAAAGAGGTGGTCTTCGTCCAAAACATGTATTAAAGGGTATAGATGAAGAGGATACCTATGTAAATGATGCATTTCAGATTAAGAAGTTTTTGGATACAATACGTTCTATTAGAAAGATCGATGAAGAAAACGTGGTGTATCGTGAAAAGATTTTTTTTAATAATCTGAAATTGGTAGAAAAACGTCGGGTTAGAAGGTGTATAACTCGTCGGAATAAGAAAGTTTTTGATTTGCTTAAAGTGTGGCGTCTTGAAAGCGGTGCAATAGAAGAAATCGAAGAAAAACTAAGGAATCTTGTAGAATGGTTTGATTCCATGAATAAGATAGTTCTAATGTGCTCGAATAAACTCAACGCACCGGTTACGGAGGTTCGTGAACGACTGGAAAAAGAGAAGAGTTTTATAAATTGGGCGGAATCCCGGTGTGACATGGTGAAAAAGGATATTTCCTTACTCTATGCAGAAGTTAAAAGGATCCAGGATCAGATCAAAGAAAAAGAGAATACCATCAAGATGAGTTGTCGTACCCTGAAAAGGATATTATCAAATGTTGATGATGGACGCTATTGGGTTAAAAGGGCCAAAAGCGAGATGATAAGGGCTAACTTACGCTTAGTAGTCAGTATTGCAAAAAAATATACAAATAGAGGCCTGCAATTTTTAGATTTAATCCAGGAAGGTAATATAGGTCTTATGAAGGCGGTAGATAAGTTTGAATATCGTCGTGGATATAAATTTAGTACATATGCCACCTGGTGGATTAGGCAGGCAATAACAAGGGCAATTGCCGACCAGGCAAGGACCATAAGAATTCCGGTTCATATGATTGAAACCATTAATAAACTAATACGTACATCAAGGTATTTGGTTCAGGAACTTGGTCGTGAACCAAAACCTGAAGAAATAGCTGGAAAAATGGAGATTCCATTGGAAAAAGTACGCAAAGTGTTAAAGATTGCTAGAGAACCCATTTCATTGGAGACACCAATAGGCGATGAGGAAGATAGCCACCTTGGTGATTTTATAGAAGATAAAAAATTCATGCTTCCTTCGGATGCTGCCGTAAACCTGAATTTAGGTGAACAAACAAGAAAAGTTCTAGCCACCCTGACACCACGTGAAGAAAAAGTGTTGCGCATGAGGTTTGGCATTGGCGAAAAGGCGGATCATACCCTTGAGGAAGTCGGACAGGATTTTGCGGTGACACGTGAAAGGATTAGACAAATAGAAGCTAAAGCTTTAAGAAAACTTAGGCATCCCACAAGAAGCCGAAAGCTTAAAAGCTTTATTGAGACATGATGATAAAAAGTCAAAAAAACTCACTTTTGTCATTCCCTTGAAGGCAGAAATCCAGTAATTACTTCTATCAATGTAAGATGGTTTTATCTTGCTTCGTCTAATTGATACTTTTTACAAAATCATCAAACCTATGGCTTGACAAAATAATTTTCTAAAGGTTATATATTAATAGATGAATTTTGCGGGCCCATAGCTCAGCTGGAAGAGCCACCGGCTCATAACCGGTAGGTCCCTGGTTCGAACCCAGGTGGGCC
>CAZLRK010000208.1:0-6198 GCA_964561845.1 uncultured Desulfobacterales bacterium
ATTTACAGATACTTAAAACTTAAAACCTTAAACTTAAAACGTTCGTAAAAGAAAACTTTTTATTTTTTACGAAATCGTCAATCTTAGCTTAGATTAAAAGGTTAACCATGAAAAATAAAGACATTAAATATTTTAAGGAGCTTTTAGAAAATCGCCTGCAAGAGCTTTTAACCCAGGCTGATGATACTGTCTCAGGTATGATAGCTCCAAAAGAAAATCTTCCAGATCCTACTGATCGTGCTCTTTTGGAAGCAAACCGGAACTTTATGCTTCGAATAAGAGATAGAGAGAGCAAGCTTATAAAAAAGATAAAAAAAACTCTTGAACGTATTGAAAACGGAACATTCGGAATTTGTGAAGTTTGCGGTGAAGAAATCTCCATAAAACGTTTAAAGGCAAGACCGGTTACTGCCCAATGTATTGAATGTAAAACTAAAGAGGAGGCTTTAGAAAAAGCCCTTGGATTATAATGACACTTTAAGGATTGATCTTCACATTCATTCAACCGCTTCAGATGGAACATGCACACCGTTTGAAATCCTAAATATAGCTCAAAAACTTAACTTAGGAGCTATTTCAATTACAGATCATGACAATATCACAGGTTCAAAAGAAGCCCTTAGAATAGGTATACCTTACCCTCTAAAGTTTTTAACCGGTGTTGAAATAAGTGCATCTTCCCCTAAATCCCTGTCCAATTTTGGAAGCATCCATATTTTGGGTTATTCCATCAATCTTGATGATCCTCTTTTAAATCATACACTTGGGGTTCTTCAAGAAGCTAGAAAAAACAGAAATCCACAAATTGTAGAGCTTCTTAATAATATGGGGATCGATATCATATTTAACGATATCCTGAAGGAAGCTGGAAATGGTCAGATTGGGAGACCTCACATTGCCCAAAGCTTGTTAAATAAAGGTTTTGTAAAATCGATTAATGAGGCATTTGACAGCTATTTAGGAAAGGGAAAACCTGCATATGTTGATAAATTTCGCCTTGATTGTTCTGAAGCTATAAAAATAATACTTGATGCAGAAGGTGTTCCGGTACTGGCCCATCCTATTCTTCTGAAAACTAAAGACTATGACGTCATAGAAAGTCTAATCATTACTCTTAAGTCCATGGGATTAAAAGGGATAGAAGTTTATTATCCCGAACACTCTTCCGACGATGTTGCCTTTTATACCAAGCTTGCAAAACGCTATGATTTGCTGATTACCGGCGGTACGGATTTTCACGGTGCTTTAAAACCAGAGATAAAAATGGGTTATGGAAAAGGAGATCTTTTTGTACCTTATGAACTTTATGAAAAGTTAGTCAAAAGGTAACAGTTCAATCACTAGGCACAAAGAAATAACTACTTATATATCAATACAATATTACTTTTATAATGCTTGAGCTATTTTCTTTTGCCGTCCTCTCAACGGCAAAAGAAATAATATTTAACTCTGCGGCCTTTGCGTCTCAAGCGAAGCGGGCGGTGAAACAATATAAAAAAATACGTCATCGAACTTACGAATTAGAATACTTAGTGACAACATAATGGAAAAAAGATGGAAAAAAGAGACCTCAGTGAATTAGAGGCAAAACTTTTATATGTGTTCAAAGATAGAACTCTATTTGAAGAGGCTTTATGCCATAGATCTTTTGTGAATGAACAAAAAAACTCTAGCCTCGTAGATAATGAATGCCTGGAATTTCTAGGTGATGCAGTTTTAAATCTAATTGTTGGACATATTTTGATGCAACGCTTTCCTGACTTTAAAGAAGGTGATTTGTCAAAAATGCGTGCCAATCTGGTAAATGAATCACAGCTTGCAGAGATTGCTCGTACCATAGGTCTTGGTTCTTATATACGACTTGGTAAGGGAGAGATTCAGACAGGAGGCGGTGAAAAAAAATCCATTTTGGCTGATACGTTTGAAGCTGTAATTGCGGCTGTTTATCTAGATGAAAGTTTTGATGCTGCATTTAAAATAGTTGATAGCCATTTCGCATCCAAGCTCAATTCAATTACAACATCAACCGCAAATAGTGATTATAAAGGACAGCTTCAGGAGCTTGTTCAGACAACTCATAAGGCAATGCCTTCTTATAAAGTTGTTAGCGAAAGTGGTCCGGACCACAATAAAATTTTTAATATACAATTAACAGTCTGTGAAATACAAACCGAGGGTATAGGCAAGAGCAAAAAGGCAGCGGAACAGGATGCTGCAGAAAAGGCCCTTAAAATTCTATTGGCAGAGTAAAGAAATATGGGAAGCGCTGAAAAGCATTTTATAGTCCCAATATTCTTACCTAATATCGGCTGTCCTCACCAGTGTGTTTTCTGCAATCAAGTAGCTATTACCGGTAAAAAACAAAACCTACCTTCGCCCGAGCAAATTCATTCATGGGTAAATGAGTTTCTTAAATATAAAGGAGAAAAAAGAAAGAATGCTCAGATTTCATTTTATGGAGGAAATTTTTTAGGACTTAAAAAAAATCTTTTCCGATCTATACTCCATGAAGCCACGAAATTTGTTAGGGCAGGGGCGGTTGACAGCATCAGGTTTTCCACACGTCCCGATACCATCAACAAAGAAAATCTATATAATATTAAAGATTTTCCGGTTGCGACAATTGAACTTGGGGTCCAATCTATGGATGATCAAGTACTATCAATGTCTCAACGGGGTCATACATCCCTAGATACTAAAGAAGCCGTTAACCTCCTAAAGAAGGAAAAATATGAGATAGGCTTGCAAATGATGGTAGGACTTCCAGGGGATGATGAATCTAAATCACTAACTAGCGGAGACAGAATTGCAGATCTTTCTCCTGATTTCGTAAGAATTTACCCTACCGTTGTCCTTGAAAACAGCCTTCTTGCGAAGTGGTATAAAGATGGAAAGTATACACCGCCGTCATTTGACGCATGCATTTCACTCGTTAAAAAGTTGTACATTTTATTCAAAGAAAAAGATATCCAAGTTGTTCGTATGGGGCTTCAGATCTCCAATGATTTAGATAAGGATGTAAAAATTATTGCCGGTCCATATCATCCCGCTTTCGGGCATATTGTATATTCCGAGTTATTTCTTGACATGGTCGTTGCGGCAATAAAATCTGAAAATGTATTACCTGAAATTCTTTTCGTTAAGGTAAATCCTAAAAGCATCTCCAAAATGAGAGGCTTGAAAAACAAGAATATCATCACTCTTAAAAATAAATTTAATATCAAATCACTTGAAATTATCTCTGATCCTTCTCTTGCAGAAGATACTCTGACAATTTCGGATTCCACTCCCTCTTTTAAACAAAGATGATGTGACTTCTCAAAAAGTTATGTTAAGCGTTGCGGTGTCCGGTGGTTAGTTATCGGTGACCGGTCATCGGTGATCGGATACTGCTTACCTATTACTGATAACCTGATTACTGATCACCGATTACCGACCACTCCGGGTGATCACATATCTAACTTATACAATTCTTCAGGCTCGGCAAGTGCATCCGGTTTTTTTGTGTATTCAGTTGGCGCTGTTCCTTCTTTAAAGCACTCAAAAACAGTCTTTTCAGACTCTGGAATTGCTAAAAGTCCGGTTTCAGCATCTATTTTATGAAAAACAATTCCTTCAGGCACTCTAAAAACCATGGCAGGTTTATCTTTGTGCACTTCTTTCATAAAACCCAGCCATATTGGACTTGCCGCTCTTGAACCTGTTTCATTTTTTCCAAGCTCCTTTTCATCATCAAAACCGACCCACACTCCTGTAATATATTGGGGAGTGTATCCAAGAAACCAGGCGTCATATAGATTGTTTGTTGTACCGGTCTTGCCTGCCACCGGTCTTTTCAAAGCCTTGACTCGCCAGCCGGTTCCATGTTGAACCACACCCTCAAGGAGATGGGTCATAATATAGGCCGAGTTTTCCTCCATGGCTATTTTCTTTTTTGGCATAACCTCATCAATTAAATTTCCATCCCGATCAACGATTTTTGTTATGAAAATGGGTTCTACAAGTTGACCGTAATTTGCAAAAACAGAATAAGCATTAACGAGCTCAAGCAAGGATACGCCTGATGATCCTAGAGCTATTGAGAGGTCTTCACTTATTGTAGATGTAATACCAAGCTTTCTGGCGTATTCTATGATATAGTCTATGCCGATATCCTGTAATATCTTTATCGTAACAACGTTTCGAGATTTTTCGAGCGCTTTTCGAAGCAGGGTAGGGCCAAAAAACTTTTTTTTGTAATTTTTAGGTTTCCACTTAAAATCTCGCTCAACATCCCGGTAGACAATAGGAGAGTCAATGATAACGGACGCCGGCGTATAACCCTTTTCAATAGCTGCTGCGTATATTATCGGCTTAAATGCAGAACCCGGTTGCCGTCTCGATTGAATGGCTCTGTTAAACTGACTATTTTTAAAATCTCTTCCTCCTACCATAACCTTTACATAGCTGGTTTCTGCTTCAATACACAGTAGGGCAGCCTCTGCCTTCGGGGTTTGATCAAGAGCAAGTTGCCAAAGATCAGAATCTTCAATTTTATCGATGATTTTTACAAGTATAACATCACCTTCACTTAAAGCATCTCCAGGGTGTTTAATTTTTGATTCATATGAGGCAACTTCAGGATCCGGTTTTCTTGCCCATATCATATCGGCAATATTGATAATTCCTTGATAATCTCCAATGCGAACCGTTGCCGTATTATCAGTATCATTTACTTCAATCACAACACCTTTAACAATTTTCTCCTTTTCCAAAATACTTTGTTCTGTCTGAAGTTCCTTTGAAAAAGCCTCGATTTCTTCTGTTTCCAGATGCTGTATAGGACCTCGATATCCTTGACGTTTATCAAGAGCTCTCAACCCTTTTTCAATTTCCGATCTTGCAATTTTTTGCATCTCAATATTAACAGCAGTATAAATCTTTAGTCCTTCTTTATACAGGACATCACTACTATATTTTTCTTCGATGTAACGCCTTATATGCTCTGTATAAACGGGAACCTTTTCTAAATACCAATTCCGTCTCGGTTTGATATCCAATTCGGTTTGAATTGCTTTAGTAACCTCAAAATTAGTTATATAACCTTCTGCTACCATGCGATTTAAAACATATATCTGACGTTCTTTTGCCCTTTCCGGACGTTTGAAAGGGGAAAATCTGGAGGGAGCTTGAGGCAACCCCGCCAACATAGTACATTCCGCAAGGTTTAATTCTTCAGCAGATTTTCCAAAATAGTTTTCCGCGGCAGCTTCAACCCCATAAGCTCCATGTCCCAGATATATTTGATTTAAATATAAAAAAAGAATCTCATCCTTGGCAAACGCTTTATCAATACGATATGCAAGGATAATTTCTTTTATTTTGCGCCTGTAGCTTCTTGTTGGTGTTAAGAAAAATGACTTTGTGACCTGCTGAGTAATAGTACTACCCCCCTGTACGATGGCCCCTGCCTCGATATTTTTAAAAAAAGCCCTGATAATACTAAATACGTCTATTCCCTTATGCTGGTAAAATCTTGCATCTTCTGCAGCAATAAATGCATCTAACAGCATTTTCGGCAATTTGGACAGAGGAACCACAATTCTTCGCTCTTTATAAAATTCAGCAATTTTTCTGTTATCGTCTGAGTGCACGGTGGTGATTACAGGTGGGTGATAATCCTTAAGAGAGGAGATTTTAGGAAGATCTTCACTAAGATAGAAATAAATACCTAAAACCGAAAACACTCCAAGTATTACTATAAAGACTAATATCCAAACAAGCCATCGGAAGAATCTTCTAATAATTCCCCTCTTCTTTTGTCCGGTGTCTTTTTTTATTTCCTGATATGCGGCTTTTTGTTTTGACATAATCGGAACACCTTCAAATCAGACAGGATTTACTGGATATCGAAATGTTGAAGTGACCAGGTGATCGGTGATCAGTTATCAGTGATAATTTTTAGCCTAAAACCTAAAACTTAAAACCGGATGAATTCGACTTTTTACGAATTCATCAAAAATAGTTTACCCTCTTTTTTTTTATTGTGCAACAGTATATCTATATTTTAAGTAATGGTTTTATAATTTTCAAAAAGAATTTGACTTTTTTTGTCATTTGTATAAAAGTTTCCGTTTGGTTTATCGAATTATTATTGGTTTTTTTAAATTCAGGACTCCTGACCCCAGTTGAAAATGCTTCTCGCTAAGCCTTGAATTG
>CAZLRK010000209.1:0-6157 GCA_964561845.1 uncultured Desulfobacterales bacterium
GGAATTGGTGGCCGGAATACTCTGGAACAAGTGGCCGATTTAAGCGGAATATGCATTTATGTAAGTTATTGATTTTATTGGCCTGCCGGCCGAAGCTGAAAAGCGAAGGCTGGTCGGAGTGATCCCGCCACGCTAGATGGCGGGACGACTTCCTGCTCCCAAAGTAAGTGCGCCGTTTTCTCTGGTCGTTCCTAACACCATGATATGATACGCAATTCAAGATGTTAGACCTATCTGTCGATTTCGGTTAATAGACGTTATTTCGTCTAGTAACACCTAATTTCGGTTCGTACCGTCTATTAAATCGTCTATCAATATTAAAGAGTGTGGAGTGGGTCAAAATTGGGTTGTCGTTTCTAAAATATACCGATTTATTCTTTTATAGATTTTGTTGAATATAAATTTGGCTTTCACCACCTTTAAGGTAATTAATCCGGGAGCGGTAGTTGCTTATGTTCTTTTAACACTTTATTCAAGATATCATCTCCAGATATATCGTTGTATCTGTCACTCAAACGATTTCGGAGGTTGAATAATCTTTTTTCAGCCGTCCTAACAAGCTGTCCATATGTCATCGCTTGTATCTTCCCACGTTCTGGACTGCCGATTGTACTCACTGGTTCTATCCTTTCTCCAATTTTATAACCTACAAGGAAAGCTCTAATTAAAGGATCTCCATCCAGCAAGCCACTATTGAGAAAGTCTGTTACATAATCAGTAACTTGGTGCATTTCTTTGCGACCGACAGTTGAGTTTCCTTTTTTAAGTTCAATGATTAAAATGTTCTGGATTACAGAAAGACCTGAATTGTCATCGATATGTTCTATAGAGACGGCACTTAATGATGAATCCTTCAGGATAACCAAGTCAGGTCTTTTTTTAGGGTTTATAAACGCCTTTTCACTATTTTCAATATGAAAAATCTGTTTAACAGTATTAACTAATGAAATATTCGATGTGTATTCTGGCGAATCAAATTCTGGACCAAATAACCATCGAGCCTGTGTTACCAGTGGATGTAACGTGTGTAATTCGTCAACTTTTTCATCTCCAGATAGTTTGGCAATTGCTTCAATAACCGCAATACGCCGGTCAATTATATCGAGAACAGCCATTGCATCCCTTACAGTCCATTCACTGAGTAGTTGGTTTAACCCTTCAATGTCTTCGTCAGAAAGGCTACTGAGTTTTTCTAATAAAGCTTCTCCGCTCCGAGACTGTTCAAGGTGAATTGCCGCTCGAACAGCAGTTGATAAGACATCAGGTTGAAAGGTTGGAACCTCTGATACGATATTGTCAAGAAATTCAGAAATTTCAATTCTGGCAAGTGGTTTTAGTTTTTCTATTTCCTCCCTATGTTCACGAATGACAGCTTTTTTTGTATCTTTAATTTGACTAGCCGAAACCTCTCTAAAAACTCTGTTAACATATTCACTTACAGCATTGAAAACCATATCTATCTTTTCCGTAGACTTAAACCCTGACCAATCAGGCCATACTTCATCGAATAGGTCGTCGGACTGAACAACCACAGTATATCGCTTTGCAAAACGAGTTCGACCATCAATTATAGCTCTTTGTCCAAAGGTCCATGTTGGTTCACTAACTAATCTTCCTCCTATCCAAAATGCGATCCCTTGTTTTTGTATGGTTTTTGCAGCCTGTGTAGAATCAATTACGAACGCTTTAAGCTTTATTGAGTCGTCGACTTTAATGTATTCTTCTTTTATTAAGCCAGGATGTTCGGTTAATGGGATTGATTCACCATTTACAAAAACCTCAAATTTAGGGTCATGTAGAAACCTTGCAGAAAGGATATCTCTAATCCGTTCAGCATCAGGACGATTTCGTTCCAAAAAGGCTTCAATTCTTGTCCCATGGCCTTGAGCGTCATAGGTTCGCTCATCAACAAGTTTAAATGGTTCCTCACCACATGATATACATAATGTAAATTCCCCACCTTGCCCGGCACGCCAAGTATTAACCTTATACTTATCAGCGAAACAGAACATCCCATGTCGACCAACACCACTTCTTCCATATGCTCGTCTTTTCCAATCGGCTCTTTCAGGAGGAAATTCACACATAGGACCTTGATGACGAATTCTGTAATATCCAAGTGTCATCCACCTTAGTCTGAACTGCTCAGGTGTCATTCCGCAACCATCATCTTCTACTGTAAGTACTTGCTTTTCATCATCAGGAATATCAATTCTAACTATAGATGCTCCTGCATCCCATGCGTTTGCCAAAAGTTCTGTTAGTGCAACATCAGGTTTTTGCGCTATAGTACCGAGAGAACGAATTAAGTAGTCATCTTCAAACAGGGTCCTTTGTTTGGTTTGTGTAGCTGTCTGGTCCATGTCTTATGGTTCCTTCTACAAAGTTTATATTGACACTCTGTTTTTGACTTTCTGTAAAATATGGAAATACATAAGAGTCTTCCTATCATGTATATCGTCACTATTCAACTTGAGTTTTACCATAACTTTCAAAAAAACCTCCCAAAAACTCCCTAGATTCACCTAATTTGCTGCCATTTATTGTCCCATCGTTTGTCATTCACTTTTTTTGTTGTAATTCCTGTATGTTACCCTATGTACATCAAGAAGGTTTTTTGGTATAATATTACTAAAGAGACCAGATAATTATTCACATATATCGGAAAGTAATTACAAAGCTAATCTGATCAAGTGACTTATCCGGTTTTAGAAAAGATTTTTGTTATGTCAAAAAATAGGGCTACAAGTTGTCGGCAATAGATGCTTTCTTCAATAGTTTTAAAATATAGGGAGAGATAAAATGAGTGTATCAGGTTGTGTCATGTGGGCAGAATTGCAAGATGAATTAAGTCAAACGGGATTAGATGTAGTTGTTGGTGTTTCTGCAGAGGATTACCCTTGGCCCGGTGAAATTGATGGTAAACCATTTAGAATGTCAGTCCCGCCGAGAAATAATGATGGTGGTGAAAGAGATTGGCTAATTGTTTCTTTATATGGACAGGATGATGAAGAAAAAATTGTTGAGTATCTAAATAAATATATGGACTACCCCCCATTCTGCAAATACAAACATAAAGAAAATAATGAAGCAACGGTAACATATGAATGGAATAGAAAAAATCCAAAACAAAAGTTAGAAAAATTAACTGCTGATGAAGATGTATTTGATTTGAAACAATTTGAAGCTGGTTTTAAAAAACATGAACCGTCACTGGACATGTCAAGAATCTATACGGAGTTTACACCAGAAGATGTCGCCGAATTGGAAAAAGAATTGAAAGAAGACCCTGATGCCTATTATGAATTCTCTAAAATATCAAAGATATTGCCGTTTATTAAGAAAACAATGCCAAGAGTAGGAAACGATCAAAGTGTATTTGGGTTAAGTATTATTTGTCTTCCGAGAAAATATTTTGATGAGGAAAAAGTGGTAAGATATGGGCTTGAACCGTTGACTAAGGCTGGAATATTAACAGATGTAGAAGTTAAAAAGATAGTTGACTGGTTTAAAAAAACAGAACCAACATGGGATTCAGACGATAGAAAAGGGTTTGCAAAAACTTTTAAAATTGATGGAATAAAATATAAGTTAATGACTGATTGCTGTAGGGGTTACAGGGATTTAAATCTCCATATTCCCTTGCAGTCTTGAATTTCCCCAAATTTTAGTATACCTTGAAAATAATCATTAGTTTTCTGATTGTGATTTCGGTTATAAATCTACTATTTTCAAGGAGATGTGATTCAGGCAAGGAAGCATCACATTCTGACCGGATTTCGTAATTCTGAATATTGTGTTATGATGGAGACTAAGGGGAGTCTTTGGCTTCAATTCGATTTACATATACACAATTCGTATCACAACATTATGACTATATTGAACATTTCAGATACTGGCAAGAACTGCAATTAGTCATCCTTCCTTTTCATTGATTCATCTTACCAATCAATACCACAAAGTGATATAACTCTTTAAAATAAATATATACTTGTTGACATTATCAATGTTTAAATATTATTAAATGTAGATACATTCTCTTTTGAAATCAGACCTCTAGCTATATTCGATATTCTTTATGTAACACTTTTTATTCTGCTGAATCGCTCTCGATAAGAAAAAAACAAAATCATAAAAACTAATTGAGGGGGCATTATGAAATTATTAAAAGTATTAAGCAAAGTTAATCAAATCGAGAAAATTTCATTTCTTAAAATTCTTGACTCCTTTTGTGCTGAATCCCGAAAAATAACACCTCAAGTTGATCAAATACTTACCCAGAGCGCGAATCAATTAAAAAATGTAGATGATGCCAATATCGTAAAACTTTTCAACTTGCTTAAAGATCAATACGCATCATATATTGAAAAGAGAATTAATTACAGTAACTACCAACTTGACATCATAATTGAAATATTTGTGCGTGATGGGAACCAAATGATGTCAAGAGAATGGTTTAATAAATTGAATAATCAAGCCGTGGTAAACCTCAAGTCCAATATCAAAACTATATTGTCAAAAATAAACAAAGAAAAGGGCGATTTATCACAAGAAAGAAAAAGAGATTATACTATTTATCGAGATTGTGTCAGAACAGCCTATGAAAACGATCTTACTATAAACCGGGATCAACGTTTGTCATGGGAAGAAAAAACCGTTTTGTACACCCTTTCAAGGAGCCTTGGACTATCAAATGAAGAAGAAAGAAGTATAGCTTTTTCCGTTCTCCCTCTGGGAAAACATAATGTCGATGACATCATTGGCGAGCTAAAAGACGCAGGAATAATCTTTTATAATCGCAAATCGAACACTTTATTTGTTCCCGATGAAATTATTTGGTTGCTTAGGGACATTTTAGAAATTGAAACACCAAACAAGTACTTAAGGCGTATTCTTAGGCATCTCTACGATCCTGAAATAAACCTCATTGCCAGAAAACATAATATTGATAGAAAAATTAGCAGAAACGGTAAAATCAAAGAAATTATAGAGCAAGGTATGAATACCACCCATCTGCTAACAAGTGATATATTTTCAGAGAAAATAATGAAAGCAGATAGAGCAAAAAGAATCCAGAACTTGATAGTAAAAGACCTTGAAATAGACCTTCCTGTATTTGGAAGGTCTTTAGAGGATAAAGTCGCAAATCTTATTAGCTACTTCAATGAATTAGAGAAAGATGACACGACATCACTTTCCCGTGATGGCTTTGATACCTATTTGAAACAACTCCAAGAATCCGTCCCTGAAATTAACAATAGAATCAAAGAAGAATTTGAATTACAGGATGAAGATGTTATGTCCTCTGAAGTTTTGACAGACTACAATATTGGCCCCCGTGATGTTAGTTATTTGTTGAAACGAAAAGAGCTTGTTGACTTCTGTAAAAAATATGGCATCAAATCAAGAGGTAATCTTGTTTATAACATTATTAACAGCTTTAGGAATATTACGGATCTTTATTTAGAAAACTTTGAGTATGTCGGCTGTCGTGATATTAAAACCTTAAAGGAAAAAGGACTAGCTGTAAAGGAAAGTGAGCTTGGATCTCTCTATGAAAAACTCACAAAAGATATATTTAAAAAACTTGGTTTCAATGTAGACGAGAAGTTAAGGCGAGAACTTAATACTCCCAGAGCTAAAATGGACATTCTTCTCAACTTAGGTGGCAAGGACATAATTATTGTTGAATGCAAATCAGTCAAGGACAAAGATTTCAACAAATATACCGCTGTTTCACGGCAACTGAAATCATACCAAAACGCGTGCAAGATAAAGGGATACCATGTCAGTCAAGTAGTAATCGTATCTAACGAGTTCACGGAAGATTTTATCAGCGAATGTGAGTATGACTATGAATTGAGCATTTCCCTTATTACGTCCGACGGTCTTGTAAAAATACTTGAAGGTCTCAAAGAATCAACTCTCACAGAACTCCCTGTACGGCTTCTTTTAAAAGACGGAATACTAAATGCCGATAGGATCGTAAATGTATTGAATAGGTAAATTAATTGTTACAGGACGGACTTGACTTGACAACGGCCATTATACGATATCTTTACTTTCCAGATAATATTACAAAATGCAGGTTATCCAGAATGGTTTAACTCACTTTCCGCACATAAAAATATCAATAATTTCGACTTTTCATATTTGA
>CAZLRK010000210.1:0-6129 GCA_964561845.1 uncultured Desulfobacterales bacterium
AAACACCGGGCGCTACTACGCAGTACTTATGTATACCATGATTTATCTAAAAGCACTCCCTTTGCCAGATCGGCACCCTATTGCTCTCCGGTGAATACACATGTTCGGTTTTTAGTAAAATTCAAATTCATCATAATTTTCTTTAAACTCTTCAAAAGCGGATTTGCCAATGTTGGCATTTCCGCTAAATACTGGTGAACTTGATTACTTGGTACCGATAATGCTTCTCAATATATTGCCTTTTAGAAAATTTGGCAGGTTCGGCGACAATTCTTACAAATTGAGCACGAGACGGAGACCATCGTCCACATGCTTCATCTTGTTTGTAGAAAGTCTGCTGATACGTTTCGACAGGAACGCTTTGTCCAATGTAACAACTTGGGAAACATTGGCAACCGAATCCTTTGGAAGCTTGGTGCTACTTTTCGAAAGGAATACGTTACCCGGGGCATCTTGAAGGCGCAGGTTGGAAGTCAATATAGCAACAACAACAGTGTTGATCCGGCTTTTGTTGAAATCATCGCTTTGAACGATGAGTACGGGACGTTTATAGCCTGGTTCGGAACCGGTCGGCGGTCGAAGTGTGGCCCACCAGATATCCCCACGCTGCATTACCATTCCTCCCTGGGAATGGAAGCGGCTTGTGCATTCAGTAAAGCCGTATCAACAGATGCTTTTTCAGACGCATACACCTGGTCAAGCTTTTCTTTCACACCGACATGACGGCACTCGGCCATATACTGTTGTACAGCACGTGTATAAAGCTCGCTACGAGACATGCTAAGCCGTTTTGCCAAGCGGTCTGCCGTAATAAATATGTCGTCTGGAATAGATATGGCTGTTTTCATATAAAAACGGTATAACTTTAGTTATACCCTTGTCAAGCATTTTTACCATCAAAATACATATTTTTATCGCCAAAAGCGTTATACCCAGCTTCATCTTCCCTGCAGTGGATCGCTTGGGCATCACTTCCCCACCTTACCGATATGATGTAATTTAACCACGGCCACCGGTACTATGATCCTCTAAGACTTCCGAAAGTCCATTTCAGATTTGTTTGCTGTTCGCTATCCGCCCCTGATACCTTCCCATTTCCGGCAAAGCCACATCCGAATCTCCCCAGTTCCCGAGCTATCCCTTTGATTACATGCCCTGGTCTCAGATCCCGCTGGTTACTTATATACTCGCCATAACGCATACAAGTCTGCTGCCTTCCGACACACTGCAACGCGTCGGCTTTCATCCGCCTATCTTCGGCGGACTTATCCTTACGGACCACAACTATATATTTTTCGGGGCTCAATACAGAGCGTGTCGAAGATCCCGGTTTATCGGGGCATCCTTATTCCTGTCCGGCTTCGGACTCCCGTTACCGGGCTTACCCGTGGACTTCACTACTGACTTGGTGGCTAAGCTTTAGTCAGGTGGGACTATCTTAACATCAATGCCAGAGCAAGCCCTGCAGAGATGAAGGAAACAAACAGTTTCCCGAGCGCCCACTAGGTAACGATATCGAATTTTAAAGATTCATACCTTATCCCAACGATTCGGATTTAGCTTGGCACGAGGATTAGTCTTGTTATGTTTTTTCTTGATCGTCTATTTCAATTTTGTAAATTAATTTAACCCTTTTCCGATTAAAATCATTTTCCGAAGCTATCTTCTTTAATGCTTTTTTAGTATTTTCAGAAATAATTTTAAATTTTTTTACATCTTCCGGATTGCTAGTTTGAAGATTATCAAAAAGCTGTAGGCCATTTTGAATCTTTGTTACAATATTATCAGGGTTCAACTTCATCCAGTGATATATATCTTCTTCAGTAGCAGAAATTAGAAAGTCTATATCTTCTGAATTCCATTCGTGACTTTCAGCAATTTTAGTAACGACTTTATCAATATCTATATTTTCGTGTTTTTTCTTTTCTTCTTTAATTGCCTTCAGCAGAACATCGTTATTAATTTTTCTTCCAAAAGGATGATGTTCTGGGTTAATTTTACTTAATATTTCTTTATTTGCTTCGATATATTTTTTTACAAGTCCTGAGACATCTTTCCCAAACTCTACCAATACATCAATACCTGATGAGAAATCCCATATTCCAATTTTGTCTATATCCTTTTTAAGCACCGCCTCTATTTCGTTGACAAACAAATCCTTGTTGTCTTCAAACGAGCTAGAATAAATGTTCCATACCTGCAAAAGTCTATCTCTTGCATTATTTATTTCGACCCCCTCGTTTACCTTGTTGACCGTGGAAATAAATTCATTTTCATCAAGGTAGCCATTTTCCAATAAGGATATTAAGCAGTCATCATAAAGTGCAGTACTAAGGGCAAGAGAGCTTGCAATTTGATTCCAGCGTTTTTCTTCTTCGCTTTGCTCCTTTTCTTTATCCGGAATTAAAGAAAACCAAGAGTCTCCCTTTAAATTACGGTTTATGAAGCCTAAAGGCAAACTGTCTTCAGAATTGTAATAACCCCAGCAAAAGATTGCTAAGTGAGTAATGATGTCCTTTTGAAGATCTTTGACACATCCATCAATTTTGTTTTTTATTTTATTGATTGCCCATTTTGTTTTTTTAAATATCCTAATATTTAAAATATCAAGCACTTGAAAAACATTTAATAGTGTTTCAAAAAATTCATCTTCTTCAGGGAAAACATGCGACAAATTTTCCTTAATACTTGGCTTGAATTCAATCTCTAAATCTACTACTTTCTCGCGATATTTTTCATACTCTGACTTGTTATCTTTGCTTTCATCAAGTGATTGATAATTAAAAATTAGTCATTAGTGTCCAATTAAGAATCAAATAATTTCAATTGGATATGGCCACTAGTAATTTTGTTTTTGTAAGTATCATCTGTGAATGCCTGTAAAATAGGCATTTTTTCAAAAAGAGTAATGCTGAAAATCTGTAAAATTGTGTAGAGACTCAGGTCCATTTTCAGCCTTTTCTTTATGATGGCTACGAGGACATACACAGATATTGCTATCCAGACCTGAGTTTTTACCGCATTTTCAGAAGTTCCATAAAATGCTTTGATTCTCAAATGTTGTTTGATCCATTTGAAGAAGAGTTCAATTTGCCAGCGACATTTATAAAGCGCGGCAATCGTGTCAGCAGGAAAAGAAAATTGGTTTGTCAGAAACACCAATCGTTTTCCATTATCTGGGTCTAAAAATTTTATACGACGCAGTTTTTCCGGATAATTTTTTTTAGCATAGAATCCGGTCAAAACTACAATTTGATCGCACATAATACCTGTAGATTTATCAACCGGCTTTGAATACAGTCGTTTTAAGGTCGTGTTGATTTTAGCACGAGTCACGAAAAATGCAGAACATTGATGGAGCGTGTATAAACGCTCAAAATCAAGATATGCTTTATCCATGACATAAATGGCCCCAGGTTTCGGCATGAGCACGTCAAGGATATTAACGTCGTGAACTTTGCCATCGGTTATAGCTACAAACGATGGAATATTACCACGTAAGTCCAGCAACGTATGCAGCTTTATAGCGCTTTTGGTTTTTCTAAAATGCGCCCAGGGAAAAACAGAAAGGCACAGATCTATGGTGGATGAGTCAAGTGCATATACCGTCTCATCCAACTCAAGACCGAAGTCTTCATCCGCATAAAGCTGTCGTGCTTCGTGAATCAATATTTGTGCAAAATCACAATAGATGCGCCAGTCTCTATTTTCATTGGCATAGGCAAGAGTGCTACGAGAGATCTTCCCTCTAATACCCATGTGATAAAGTTTTTCTCGCATAGATCGGAGGCAGCATTCAATATCACGTAGGCTTTCTCTATACGTTAGCTGTGCAAATGCCATGCATAGAAACTGATCAAAGCATGTAAAAGAGCGAACACGGTAATTTCCGTTATATCGGTCAACGCATTGACGGAATTTGTGTTTGGATAGAAATTCCAAAATTTGAGAAAAAATAGTTTTGCCTTGGTTCATGAGCGGTATCCTTTCGCTTGGTTATTTCCTTTGCGAAAGGATTATCAGTCGTGTAAACTAAATTCAAATCGATTATGCTCAAAATCATAAGTTTTATGTGTTTAAATAGATAGTTACAAATATTTTTTATTTTTTAATGGGACAGCAGTGAAAATTAGTATAATCTTACAATTTTTTTGTATACTTAATTCATCAACCAACCCCATTAATTCTTTAATTGATAATGTACTCCCCTTTCTTTCTATATCATCAAAGCAAATGATATAATTTTTCACCAATCCATATTCAGCAGTACTTATTAATGGAGCTATTTGTTTTAAATAGGGAAGTTCTTTGCTAAACTTTGTAAATCGACCAAGAAAAGACACTTTGCTATTAATTCCTTCCTTTAAGTCTTTAATCCATGGAGCATACTTGTATAATTTATTGTTTTCTTTTGCCACCTTTTTAAATTCATTTTCTACTTCTAATTCTGATTTTAACGGATCACCGTTTTGGAAAATCTTTTCTTTCAACTCTAAAAGGTTATTCAGTCCAAATAAAGACACATAAGAGTAAGCTGTTTGTTTAAGAGCTTTTTGCTTTTTCTTGCCATTAATATATTCCTGCCAAAAGTGAGTTTTTCCAATTCCCCACGAACCTTTTAGTGCTAATACTTGTATGCCATCCTCAAAAAATGCATCAAGGGCTTGTTTTACCTTATTAATATTTGTCATTAGTCTAAACCTATAAGATAGATCTTATCTGGTTGAGTATTGATTTGAGAAACATAATCGGGATAGAGAGGGGCCTCACGGATATTGGTGTCAAAGTCTGAATTGTGAATTAAATTTTTCAAATTCGTTTTTCACTTTTTTATCATTATTTATCTTTTCTTTAAATATCTTCACACTATGACTGATAGCAGAGCAACTCACATTAAAAAGCTGCCCTATCTTTTCATTGGTCACTAATCCTTTATTCCAAAGAAAATAAACGATTAAATCACGTTTATGCTTATCTATGCCATGTAATCGTTTTGCTTGGATGCATTTATCAATATCGAGTTGAACGATTTTCGGGGCCTATTCTCTCACAGGAATCTTTCCTGCTAATGCGTTTCATGACCAAGGTTTCAGCATCCAATAGGCCGTTGAACCTCAGTAAGTGTTTGGTGTAGGATCTTGCCTGTCACCCACTTTGAAATCAAGTCAGAAACGCTGCCAATAGGCCATGAGGAATCGGTGGCCGAAATCCTCCGGAACAAGTGGCCGATTTAAGCGGAATATCCAGCCTTATAAGTGTTAAATGCCGGAGTCTTTTTCAATATGTGAATGCACGTAATCAGTAAGAACTTCATTGATCTTTGTTTGCCAGCCTTTACCCTGTAATTTGAAGTGTTCGACGACTTCTTGGTTGAGTCTAATGGTAAGCTGTTTCTTGGTTGGTTCTTTCTGTGGCCCACGCACCCGTGACGGTATATTGGGATGTGCCTTTCTAACAGGCTGCATTTTAGATAACATTTTTTTAGAAAGCGGTGGAGATTCCACGGCATCCCAATCTTCTTGTTTTATGTGGTTAGGTTTTTTCTTCATAATATTCTCTCTCGCGTTTATTAGCCTTTCGAAGGCTAATCAGGCGGATATTTTCACCGCGCACAGTATAGTTAAGAACATGCAGGCGGTTACCAATCAAACCAAGAGCAGTCCAACGCACTTCGCCGTAATTAAAGCGGTCATCAATAGTTTCAATGGCCAATGACCAGTCAAAATTTTCAGCATTTATAAAATCGACGTCGTGTTTAGCGAGGTTGGCAGCTCTTTTGTTTTCGTCCCATTCATATTTCATAAGCAGGAATCATATTGTAACTACAATAAATGTCCTTGTCAAGCAAATTGTAACTGCAAATTAATGAGGCATTTCCAACAAAGCCCGCAGTTAGCGCAATTTGCCTTTTATTAATGGGCGTTTCATGATGGAGCATGATCACAAACAGGAGGTGGCATCAAGCTCCACTTGTTGGTTCGCAGTTGCTAACTATTGAATTGAGCTAAGAACTCGCTGGCTCAAAAATGTTCAAATTTCGAACGTTACTAATTGATGAACTCGTAAAAAGTCCGATTTAGACGGTTTCGTAAAAAGTTCAAATTCCCCCGCTAAAAATCAGCGGGATAA
>CAZLRK010000211.1:0-6125 GCA_964561845.1 uncultured Desulfobacterales bacterium
ATCTGAAATTGTTCGTCGTATTTTTTCTCCATTGCTTCTACTTTTTGCTTTAATTCTGCATTTGTTGAAAGCATCTGCCTGAGCTTTGTAAATGTTCGCATGATTTGAATGTTTACTTGAATCGCTCTGTCACTTTTCAAAACACTGGAAAGCATGGCAACGCCTTGCTCGGTAAAAACCATCGGTTTGTGTCGTAAACCCATTTTATCGCTATTGGAGGTCACAAATTGTGACCTCCAATTTGTAAATTCAGTTTTTGTCATTTCCAACATGAAGTCATCAGGGAATCTTTTAATATTCCTTCGAACAGCCTGTTTTAACACTTTTGTTTCAATACCATAGAGTTCAGCCAAATCTCTATCCAGCATCACCTTTTTGCCACGGATGAGGTAAATTTTATTTGTAATTACTTCCACAGGAACCAAAGATGTCATTTAAGCGCTCCTCGTTATCTATCCGTTTATTCAATCCATATCATCCGCATTACATTAAAGTTTTATAAATATTCAAAACCCATGCCGGATATTAACACATTGATATTGCATACAATATAAAATGACGGTATTATTTAATGCACTTTTTTCTGTGCATGGTGCACAATTTTCTGTACACTCGAATGAGGCCAACGCAAACTCTGCTCTTGACTCTTTTAGAGTTGGTTCCCCTTATTTCTCTTTTTCGCCTTTTTGCCGTAAGTTTGTTGTCTTTCCTTTACCGTGTATCCGATTTTCTTTTTAGGCTTATTTTCAATGTTAAGTAGTTGATCCAATGTCTCAAACACAATCTGAAACCGCTCTTCAGTTATTTGCTTGAGTTTCTCCATCTCCCTTCTGAGGTCTTTATTATCAAGAAGTGCTTCACGGAGTTTTGTAAATGTCCTCATTATTTGGATATTAACTTGAATCGCCCGGTCACTTTTCAAAACACTGGAGAGCATTGCGATTCCCTGCTCAGAAAATACAAAGGGTAAGTATTTTGAATGTTGACCTCTCTTTAAGGTCACATTTTGTGACCTTAAAGATCTATTTTCCTTTTTTTTAAGTTCAAACATAAAATCTGGGGGAAATCTATCGATATTCCTTCTGACTGCCTGTTTTAATGCTTTGGTTTCTACAGCATAGAGCTCCGCCAGATCTCTGTCCAGCATCACCTTCATGCCACGTATTAAGTATATCTTATTCGCAATCTTTTCCATAGGCACTATGTCTGCCATCAGATTTAACCTCCCTCACTTCAACAGTTTTTTATACAGTGTGAATTTGTGCATATCCGCGGTTGTTATAAACCAGGTCGAGTTCGCTCTTGACGCTTTTATTAATGATACCATTTATTTTTTGACCACTTTCCATTTATTTAAAATCTGTTCTATCGCCAGCACTTCATCCCGACCCTCTTCGACTTCTTTACCGGTCAGCACCAGGTCCCAAAGCCGCCCATTGGGGGTCAGAAGCCTTCTTGAAAAATCCGGTTCGCCAAAGCCTGTTTTTCCATAATGTTCATGAATTTCAGATTGCAGCGGATCTATCAGTGACGGATCGATCAGATCCAGTTCATCGAGCCGGTATAAAAAGGCCTCTGCAGAGATGCCGAATCGATGCTTGATGCGAAGCAAAAGTTCATATGACCAGTATTTTTTTTGGATGCCAAGTTGCGCCACTGTGTCTCTTACAGCTTTTGCCGGCATGAGAAAAGTGGCTGAAAAGCGCCTGGCCGCCCGATGGGCGGTAAAGGTTTTTCTGCTTGAAGATGCTGCATCGTCATCATTTTTAAACAATTTTTCGTCCTGATTCATAGTATGGGTCAGGATCAACACCTTTCCCAATTCATATGCCAGCCGAAAAAGCTGTCGCTCGGCATTATGGCGGGCATTTAAGAAAAAAAACGCGTTTTGATACAAAGGATCGTAATAAGAAAAACTGGCCATATTTTTAGACATAGGAACGACGATCACGCGAAACCCCTGATTTTCAAAAAGTTCAAAATAGTCGAACACAACACCATGTTCAATTCCCGTAAAGCGTCGAACCGATCCCGAAAGAGCTTCCATACCGTACTCGGTAGATTCAAAAGGGATAAGTAGCGGAATCCGTGCATGTTTTTGTGCATTGCAGATATCTTCCAGCGCCCAGAATGCATTGATAATGTCCTGGGCCATGGCCTTAACTTTCTTCGGCAGCATTTCATCGGGCTTATCCAGGGGCACCGGAAAAGGATCGCGGGCGTTTCCATGCTGGAGGGATCTGAAATCCTGTTCATCCTCGGCAAAAAGCGTGTCAACGGAAACGTTCAGCGCCTTTGCCAGGCGGTAAATCACCGATGCGGATGGTGCGTTTACACCACGCTCGATCCGCCCCAGAGGCACCTGGCTCATCCCGATTTTAGAGGCCAGCTTTGCTATGGTCAAATTTCGTTGCCTCCTTAAATTTCGGATGTTTTTCCCTATGAACCCCAGATCTATTTTCATATAAAAAATATTATCTTTTAGTTTTATTTTTGTCAATAAAATTAATATCTATTTATGTTTTAAAACTATAAAGTCTTATATTATATGAAAATTGGTATCAAAATTTGTGTTAGAAATAAAAAGGGGTTATGGCAATTCCCATAACCCCTTTTTATTGATTTTTCATGTACTCTTTCGAAATTTTTGCACAGCCTATTCAGCAGGCATACCACCTTCGGCAGCTTGTCTCTTTTTGAACTTTTTCATCCGACGCTGCCGGACTTCGTATTTAAGTTCCTGAAAGCGTTCAAGCCCCAGAAGCTCGCGCACCTGAGTCAAAAATCTGAATCTTTCAATTGCAAGTTTGGTGTGAGCCTCCTGCAATTTTTTAAAACGATCCATGCCTGTTGCTGCAGTAAAAGCGCTGGTGTCGAGAATCTCCTCTAGTTCAAGTCTTTCCTTTTCCACCTGACTCCGAAGATCGATCATCTTGCGCCGGTGTTGTAGATGCATGCTATCCAGTTTTTCCTTTTCCTCTAAAGTCAAGGCAAGTCTATCAGCTACTTTTGGCGCCTTCCACCATTTTCCATGTGACATACCAATGTTCCCTTTCCCTTGACCCGATCCTTTTTGGCAAAAACCGGCACCTCTTGCCATGGCGATACCGGATAATGCAAATATAAAGATCAATACTAATAATGTTACTTTTTTCATAAAAACCTCCTTTTGTTTATATTAGATAGAATATAGCAGTTTAGCCACTAAGGCACTAAGGCACAAAGAAGAGATATTAATTTAAACCTTATTATAATCTTCGTGTTTCTTCGTGCACTTCGTGGTTAATAAAAAATTTGCCGTAAAAAGCATATAATTTACAATTAGGAAGCTAAATATTTAATTTCAAAGTAAAATTTACCTTATACAGAATTGGACTCTTCCTCCATGGGAGTAATAAATTCCAGAAACTCATCATCAAAATAGTTGTTGGAAGTAACGGTTATATCAAGGTAATATTCCGGCAAAGCTGATTTTTCTAATATATCTTCCAGCAAGTACATATCCTCTTCCGCTTCAGTTGATAATCTTGCGGTTATCTGTTTTGATGAATCAATAAACAATGTCAGACCCAGCAGGCATACAGCGATAAAAATTACGGCAAATCCGCTTGCAAACATCGGCCTGCGCAGAACAGAATGCCAGGATTTCCGAGAAACAAGCACTGGCTTTTTTCTTGTCAAAGGTGCAAAATCTTTTGCTATTTCCCCTAAGTTTTCAAGCTCTGACATAAGGGCCGTCTTTTTCTCTCGGCAAACCTGACAAGCTGTAATATGGCCTTTTGCGTCATCCGATAAATCATTTTCATCTACCAGGGATAAAAGAATCTGATCTTCATTTAAATGCGTTCTATTTTCTTTCATGATAAACTCCCTCAATTCAGATATCGTTAAGTCGTTGAGTAGTTGAGTAATTAAGTAGTTGTAAAGATAAAAATAAGAACCGTTTTGTAAAATAATTGTACATACAATCCCAATTGAGTAAAAAATCAATTGGGAGTTATTCGTTATTTGTTATTCAGCCGTCGTAGCCTGCGGTCACTATGGCGAAGTCGGCTTGGTTAATCGTTTAATATGAAAAATTTGTAAGTTATAAACCCTGAACTCTGAACCGTGAACGGTTTCTATAAATCTTTTCCTACTCAACCACTTAACCACTCAACTAATTGACGATTTCTGAAATTGGGCAAAAGGGGACGTTTTTCAAAGATCTCCCAGAAGTGATCTGAGCCCTGGAGCGTGTTTAAACTTTTTCAGTGCCCTATATAAATGTGTTTTGACGGTGCTCTCATTATTTTTTAATGTTTCAGCGATTTCTCTGATTCCAAGTTGATCAACATATCTCAGAATAAATACTTCCCGTTCTTTGCGGGATAATTGTTCTGTCAGGCGATAAAATTGATGCCAGAATTCTTTCGCCATGATATTTTCCAGGGCATTGTTTTGCTCTCCGCGCAACCCGTTATCCTCGTCTGCTGTTGTTGTGGCAAAAATTGACATTAGCTTCTTTTTTCGATGAAAATCCCTCACCAGATTTAAGGCGATACTATATAGCCACGCTTTAAAACGGGATGGGTCCTTTAATCGATTGATATTTTTTGACACCTTTATAAATGTTTCTTGAGTCAGGTCTTCTGCATCCATCCGGGAACCTATCCTGTAAAATATCATGCGGAAAATGTCTTTATGGAACAAATTTGTCAATTCTTCCATGGAAGTCCTGTCACCGGACCTGGCATTTCCGACTAAATTAGAAAAATTTCGAATAGGATCCTTTTTCAATTCTGAACTCCATCTCCACACCACATCAGAAACGCCGACAATTTAATTATTTTTATTCATTTTCTATATTCTATGACGACGTTAGAGATAATTTTGTTTACAAAAAACTTCAGATTTTTGGGGGGAACGGTTATTTCTTCTGTTCCAAAGGGTTGAAGCTGCAGGGTAAGTTTGTTACACATTTACCACAGACATGAGTTGTCTCTTTAAGACCTGCCAGGGCTTTTGTGTGTTTCAAATTTAGCTTAAGGCGAGTATAGCAACAATGACGATCAATCCCATCTTCTTTCAAAGCGCTAACAGGACAACGCTCCAAACACTTTAAGCACTCTTCGCCTGCTTTGTGAAGGCACAGTTCCCGGGATTCAACAAGGGGATTATCACCCAAATCAGCATCGGAAACCAGGCTTCCAAGACGGCCCGCACAGCCTGATGGAGTAATTAACTGAGCATTGATACCGAAGCGTCCGAGTCCCGCTATATGGGCAAGGTGTTTGTGGGACCATCTGGCAACCAGATTAACAGCATCAAAGTTGTGGGTGGCGGGAGTAAGAGCTGATTTATAGCCTCTATCAGTCAGATAATTCTCAATTCTTTCAGCAATAGACCCTATAAGGCCATTTGTCCCTTCATAGGCCAAACCCCAATTTCGACAAGGAAACTTACCAACGCTGTTTTCATCAATAAGTTCTTTAATAAATGGGACAAAAAAAACGATCACCGTTTTTGCAGAAGGTAAAAGTTCCCTCGGCAGTTTATGCTCATTAAAAGCAATTTCAGGAAGAATTTTAAAACGTTCGTCTGCTTTGGCGGTTACCAAAAGCGGTTTGCGCCACCAGTTTTGCACATCTGCCTTTAAAGAATAAGAAGATACAAAATCTTCGACTACTTGCCTGAGATCCTCTGTGGTTACTTTGGAATCCATTTTTCCTCCAATCTTATGTTACGCTTCTTTAATCCCTAACCCCGCATTTTCATGAAGAATTTATCCTATAATTAATAACACAAAAATAAACTGTAATATCAATTAAATACATAGATTATAAACTCTCATATAGATGAACATGCTGTAATCGGAAGATATCATTTTTAGGATAATTTCTTCACCCTTCGGGCAAGCCTGATTCGTCCATTTGCTGTGTTATAAGGGGTTTGCGGTAGAAGGACTACAACTGCACCCCTTATGCCTTGCAAATGAACAAATCAAACTTGTGATAAAAGCGAGCTAAACATTTTTATATATTTAATTATATTATCATTTCCGGAAATTCAAGCTAAAATTTACTTTAAATTCAGAACTCTTGACCTGTGTATGTATTTTCAAGGTGTTATGAAAGCTCGGTCGT
>CAZLRK010000212.1:0-6021 GCA_964561845.1 uncultured Desulfobacterales bacterium
TTGTTCAAGTTCAAGGCAGGCTAAAATTTTAACCACCCCAGTACGATCTGCCGGACCTACGGGGCAGGCAGGCATACATTGAGTATTTCGAGGATAGCGCTAAAGCTTCACTGCGTGCCAAAATTTGAGCCTAACGCAGAAATTGGGCAAAAGGGGGCGTTTTGGAAAGGTCTCATATTTAAAAGGATGATATTATGGATACTATAAGAGAGATAGAAAAAGAAATGATGCGGCTTGATTTCCCGGCTTTTTCTCCAGGTGATACAGTTAAAGTTCACGTAAAAATAAAGGAAGGGGAAAAGGAGCGAATACAGGCTTTTCAAGGGGTTGTTATCAGCAAACGTAAAGGCACAAACGCTACATTTACCGTACGAAAAGTTTCATACGGTGTAGGGGTAGAGCGTATTTTTCCACTCAATTCCCCTGTCATCGACAAAATTGATGTTATTTCACGAGGGCGTGTACGTCGAGCAAAGATATACTATCTAAGAAATCTTAAGGGTAAGGCCGCGCGAATAAAGGAACGTCGCCTGAATTAAGATTTAAGGAATTTAAGAATTCCTGTAATATTTTAGCTGTTTGAAACAAAGCCGCTTTAAATACAAATACAGGTTATCGGTGATCAAGTTATCGGTGATCGGTGTTTGTCTGGAACGCTATATTTTTTCAGCAGAAGGAATGTTGAATTCAATGATTAATTCAGCCTTCGGCGGGACTGATAGCTTCTGTTTTCAATATAATAACCAATAACTGAAAACTAATTACCGATTACTGATCACTGATAACCGGACACTACAGCGCTTACCATAATTTTTAAGAGGTTACCCTCAATTCTGATTTCTTTCATATGGTACCAGATATTTGGGCGTTTGAAAAAGATGCCAAAAAAAAAGGCTTCTCACGAATTGCCGGTATTGATGAGGCAGGAAGAGGTCCACTAGCCGGGCCTGTTGTTTCTGCCTCTGTTCTTTTGTCGATTTCCTTTCCGGTTTCCGGAATAACAGATTCAAAAAAATTAACGCCCCAAAAGCGGGCCTATCTATACGAAAAGATATACGAACATGCCGTTTCCATCGGCGTAGGGATTGTTGATCCGGGTGAAATAGACCGTATTAATATTCTTAAAGCGTCACTCCTTTCCATGGCCATATCCGTAGAAAACCTTAACCCTCAGCCGGATTGTCTTCTTATAGATGGTAAATTTCGAATTTTATCAGATTTGCCACAAAAACCTATAATTAGAGGGGATGAAAAAAGCATTTCCATTGCTGCTGCATCTATTATTGCCAAAGTGATTCGTGATAGAATTATGGAAAGATATGATCAAGACTATCCCCAGTTTGGCTTTTCGAGACACAAGGGATATCCAACCAAGGCACATAAAGAGGCCATTAAAAAATTCGGTTACTGCCCCATTCACAGAAAGAGTTTTAAGGGGGTAAAGGAATACCTCTAAATTTCTAACAGTTTCTCCAGAGCCTGAATCACGGCTTGTGCAAATTCGGGATCATTAATATGATGGGGTAATAAGTTCATTGAACTTTGCTGTTCCAAGCTTTTTTTAAAGGTTTCTACAAAAAGTTCCGGGGCTTCAGGATCATGTAAAGGACCCTCTTCAGAATCAAAAGCCGAGAATCCACCCATAGGGACAAGAACAGAGAACTGTCCCCGGGCCGAATTACACAAATCAGCCAGCACTTGAGCTAAAAATTCTATTTCTTTCTTGTCTGTACGAATAGCTGTGATAGCAACGTTGTGTTTATGATAAGCCCGGCCGGGGAAACGCTTCTTAGCTATTTTGAGCGGCCCGGTGACCAAAAAGTCGATGTTGCCGGGAACTAAGACAGCAGGTACCCCCTTTTGAAGTGCTGCAGAGCCACGGCTTGGGCCTGCATCATAATCCCCGCCGAAAAAATGGTCTGCGATTTCGTGGAGAGACATATCTATCACAGCGGCCACACTTTCCCCTTTAACCATTTCTTCCATGGCTTTTCCACCTGAGCCGACCGTGTGGAAAATAACGACTTCATACCCATTACTTTCAAGCTCTTGGCGCATATGTTGTGCGCAGGCCTCGGTAGTGCCCAGAGTTGAGAGAAACACCAGGGGCTTTTCCAAAGTATCAAATTGCGTCATATGTCTTACCATGCCTGCTATGGCTGCACCCCCATTGCTTAGAATTTGTTTTGTGATACGATTCAGACCCGAAATATCACAAACCGAATGCAGCATCGTAATATCCTTTGTCCCGACAAATGATCGGGTATCACGGGAGGCCATGGTGGAAATCATAACCTTGGGAAAGCCAAAAGGAAAGGACCGCATCACTGCCGTACCAAGGGTAGTTCCCATGGATCCGCCCAGTCCGATAATCCCTCCTATTTTGTCCTTGGCGTATAGATCAAGGGCGCATTGAATGGCCCCGTTTATCATGACATCAAGAGCTTCCCCTTCATGACCAATGGCTTGAACTTCCTCTATAGTTTTTCCATGGGCCTTGGCGACCTGCTCGCGGCTGATACTAGTGCGTACAGGGCTTTTCCCTTTGATTCCCGCGTCCATAATCACAACAGAAACCCCCAATTCTTCCATACGAGCCTTTAGAAAAAGGGCCTCTTCACTTTTGGTATCCATGGTGGCAACCAACAGAACGCTATTCAGCTTTTTCAAAACAACCTCCCCTAAGCCGGACAAGCCTGCCCGCCATCGCGAGCTCAGGCGAGGCGGGCGGGCCGGAATAGTTATTCGTTATTGGTTATTAGTTATTAGTCTAAGGCCGGTTATTGAAGATCGATTTTCATTATTCCATTAACGAATAACTTAAAACGTATAGTTTTTGTGCGAAATTATTTATTACCACAAAAAGCACAAAAATAACTATTAAGCGTATATATTTATATATCTGGCAACATACACCGGGATAAGCAATTTAGGCAAGAATTTTCATAATATCTTTCTTTACATTAGACGTAACCTCGTATAAGAGATCTGAGTATTAAATTGAACTGGGCCGATGCCATGTTTTCTAACAGTTAAAATGTTACCCTAACTGAGTAAAAAACCAATTGGGAGTTATTCGTTATTTGTTAGCCGACTTCGCCATAGTAGCCTCGGCTACGACGGCTGAATTGGTTAATGGTTTAAAAGGAATAAAATTCGTTTTTATATTTGTCATCAATCAGATTGATAAAATGAGAAGATCATCAAATTCTAATAACGAATAACAAATAACAATTAACGCCTAATTGCGCATTATTTTCGCTTAATTAAGGTGTCGCTTGAAGGATATATCGTAATGAAAATTGACGATGCTTATCGAGGTTGGCCGGAGTGAATTATTATGTCCATAAATGAGAACAGTGAATTATTATTGAATAAAAACCAGCGAGTCGCGGCAGAATATGATGAAAACCATATACTGGTTTTAGCAGGAGCAGGTACCGGTAAAACACTTACTATTATTGCGCGTGCTGAATATCTAATCAATAAAGGTGTGGAACCAAGACGTATTCTGCTTTTGACATTTACCCGTCGTGCCGCCAAAGAAATGATTGATAGGTTATATATGAGTATCGGTGATGCCGCCAAGGAGGTATTAGCCGGGACTTTCCATCATTTCTGCCTGCTCACCATGCGCAAAATGCCTGAAAAATTTGAAATAAAAGAGTATACTGTTATAGACAGGGATGATCAGATAGCCCTTATGAAGCTTGCCCGGGCACGTTATATAATGAAAGGTGATACATTTCCTAAAGCCGCAAATCTTGTAAATATATACTCATATGCACGCAATACAAATATGAATGTTGTGGAATATTTAGAAAAATATTTCGATTACGACAGGGTTATTTCAAAAAAAATTTACAAGGTTTTCATTGCTTATGAAAAGAGAAAACATTTGAGCCGATATCTTGATTATGATGATATTCTGTACAGATTTGCCAGAAAGCTTCATGAAGATCCTTCGATCCGAGAAAAATTACACGGTTTATACGATCATATTCTTGTTGACGAAATGCAGGACACCAATCCTTTGCAATGGCTTATCCTTGACGGGCTTAAAGACCCGGCAAGACTGTTTTGCGTGGGAGACGACGCCCAAAGTATATATGCGTTTAGAGGCGCTGACTTTAAAAATGTTCATTCCTTTCAAAAACGCGTTCCCGGTTCTGTTATTTTAAAACTTGAAGATAACTATCGTTCTACACAGGAAATCCTGAACCTTTCAAACTGGTTGCTGAGACAATCTTCACTTAGCTACAACAAGAACCTCAGAGCCCAGAGAAGCAAAGGCGGCAAACCTCTTCTGATCGATTTTGGAAGCGACCTGGATGAAGCTAAATGGATCGTTGAGGACCTCATCAGCAGGCATGAAGCCGGCTCTTCCTGGAAGGACCATATGATATTAACGAGAACTGCATGGGGCGCCCGTGCCCTTGAAGCGCGTCTGGTTGAGAAAAATATCCCGTACAAATTCATTGGCGGAATCAGTTTTTTTCAAACCGCCCATGTTAAGGATCTTTTATGTTTGATTCGCGCAGCGGCCAGCCACCGTGATGATCTTGCATGGATTAGATACCTTACGCTTTGGCCCGGGATAGGTGATGTTACGGCAACGCGCCTTATCTCTTCCATGAAAACTGCTGAAACCATAGAAGACGCAATCGGTACGCTCATGAGCCATCCAAAGTGCGGGAAAGAAATTGTTAATGGACCAAGGTCCGTACTAAAATACTGGGACAAACCGACCAGAGCACTTCGTGCGGGAAGCAGATTCCTTGAACCGATTTTATCACAACGTTATGACAGGTGGAATATTCGACAAAAGGATTTTGATTTACTAATGAGGTTATCCGAGCAATACAGCAGTATTATGAGATTTATCGAAGCCTATACATTGGATCCGATAACATCCACATATGCTTCAAGAACCGAAGACACGGACGTTGTTACATTAATCACCGTGCACAGCGCTAAAGGAACAGAGTCGCCCGTATGTTATTTGATTCGCGTTGAGCCTGGAATGTATCCCCATGTTCGCAGTATAGGCAATGAAGATGAAGAAGAGGAAGACAGGCGAGTACTATATGTTGCAATGACCAGGGCAATGGATGAGCTTATAATAACACGCTCAGCTTCAGGAAGTAGAGGCGGTTACAATACCTTTTATAGAAGCCAGCAAGCGTCGTATTTTCTATTGACAACACCTTATAAGCTTATAGAAAAGAAAAATGAATTTGATTTTTACTTTGATGATGACTTTAATGATATATAGTAATTTATGTCTTTTGGGCCTCCGGCTCGTAGAGCGTGTTCAGAGTCAACTGGCTTTGCTATGCAGGTATGGAGTTTATATTCACCGCCCGCTTCGCTTGAGGCGCAGAGGGTGCAGAGAATAATAATTTTTCCATTGCCGTTGAGAGGACGGCAATGGAAAAGCATTCAGTCCCGCTCAAGCGGGACAGGTATCCAAAAACAGACAGAAGTATCAGCCACGTGCGTGGCAAATAGAATCCGAGGCCGTGGACAAAGGTCTCAGATAGTATAATGCCAGCATTTCCAGCGATAGCTGGATGTCAGTTTGAGCTGAATCGCCCTCTCAGTGATTCAGCTCAAAGACTCTGTGATCTTTGCGACTCTGCGGTGAATAATTTTTATTGAAGACCCTTTTAGGGTCAATATTATGCCACACCTTTTAGGGGCGGTTATTGATTTAAGGTTATAATGATTTCATACAATTTCATGTTAAGCTATAAAAGAGAGGAGGTATTATTATGTTAGAAGAAGCAAAACCCGAACAGATTCTCGTGCTGCTTGGTAGTCCGAGGAAAAAAGGAAATTCCGCTGCGTTAGCTGAACAAATAATAAAAGGCGCAGAGTCAATGGGAGCAAAAGTTGAAAAACTCTATTTAAACGGCATGAAAATTAAACCCTGCCAGGCATGCTACTCCTGCCGGAAAGAGAACAGCAAGGGTTGCGCAGTAGATGACGACATGCAATCCATTTATCCTAAATTAATAA
>CAZLRK010000213.1:0-6003 GCA_964561845.1 uncultured Desulfobacterales bacterium
TTAAATAAACCAGACGCAAAGTACGCAGGTCATTTGTTTTATTGTTTTCCGTTGAGAGGACGGAAAACAATAAGAAGCGTGCCCTGCGGGCATTTAGGGTTTAAAAATATCGCGTAGCGATTGATTTTTTTCTTTTGCCGTCCTCTCAACGGCAAAAGAAAAGTATCTTTTCTTTGCGCTCTCTGCGACTTTGCGGTGAAAAAAACAATATCAAATTACATAAATCTACACATTTTAAGTAAAACGCTTTTCTAACAAAAGTCCTTTGAAAATAGCTGCATTTGTGAAGTATTTGACTTCTTTTTTCTGAGTGAAGGCCTGTTTTTCTTTACGGCATAATTGTTTTCAGATGGCACATTTATAACATGCTGTTCCAATTCTGTGGTCCAGTCTTTACAAAACATTTTATGAGGTTCTTCGGAATAGGTTACCTCATAAATATTGTCTCCAGCGTCTTTGATATCTATTAAATTGTTAATAATGAGTTGCTTTTCCTGGGCTGTTACAACCGGAAATCCATAGTATTTGTTGGTGTGCTTCAGCAGCCCCTTTGTTTTAATCCGGTTTGCCGCAAAATCAATATGCTTCTCGATGCGGTTTTGAATATATTCATTAGAGAAATTGACAATAGTATTCCTGATGGAATGGATTGCATCACGTAAAGACAGGTCTATTTCAAAACCTATGCTATTTCTGCCTGCCGCCATGGTGGCAGCCATGGTTGTTCCGATCCCCAGGAAAGGATCAAGAACAAAATCATCTTTCACGGAATACATGTTGATAAGCCTGTAAGAAATTTCAAAGGGAAACGCAGCGCTTCTTATTCTGGTGTCACCATTTTGCAATTTCTGGGGTGTTCCTTTAATATCGAACCAAATATCCGAGAACCATATGTTTCTTTCTTCCCAGAAAATAGCGCTTTCATGTCTGTTTCTTTTTTCTTCCGCTTTTATAAATTCTCTTTTTGAACCTTTACGCACTATTAGAATATATTCATGCTCCAGGGTAACATAAGCGCCGGCAGGCAACATTCCCGAACCCATAAATTTATTAGGAGCGTTGGTCTGCTTTCGCCACAAGATATCAGGCAATGGGGTAAAACCCAATTTCTGTAGATAGCCCAGGATTCTCGAATGATTTGGGTATAAAGTAAAATTTTCATTTAATGATCTCGTAGCATCGCCAATGTTTATACAGGCAAATCCTCCATTTTTTAAAACACGATATATTTCACGCCAAATTTGATCTAACTCTTCATGCATCAACTCAAAGGCTTTCATGCCTGTCGATCTTTTTAAAGCATCCTTTATAGATGGATTCTGTTTGCAGAACATTTCGTCCCACATTTGTATCATTGGGTATGGAGGTGAAGTAACGATCAGATCCACACTTTTTGAAGGGATTGAATCCATCCTTTTAGAATTCTTAAAAAATATTTTATTAGTTGTTTTCATCATAGAATATTAACAAAGAAATATTTATAAATTCGTAAAAAGGCGAATTAATCCTCAAATCTTTGCTCTCGAATAAACATCATCATTCATGTTTGATACTTTTCCATCTGCCAGATAGTGATAACCCACAGCAGCGATCATGGCAGCATTATCTCCACAAAGATGAAAAGATGGTATATAAACGGCAAGTCCTTTAGAATCGGCATCTTGCTTGACTTTTTCCCGCAACCTTTTGTTTGCGGCTACTCCGCCTACAATAGCTATTGAGTCCAAATTCTTTTGAATTGCTGCATTTATAATTTTGTATGATAAAACATCCACGACCGATTCTTGAAATCCGGCAACGATGTCCGGAATTGTCTGTTTATATTCTTTATCGTGAGTCTGAATATATCGCTTTACAGCCGTCTTTATGCCGCTGAAGCTAAAGTCATATTCGGATTTGTCTAAGAATGTCCTGGGAAAGATGATTTTTTTTGAATCTCCTCTTTTTGCCAGCTTATCAATTACGTTCCCACCCGGATAGCCGAGATCAAGCATCTTTGCCACCTTGTCAAATGCTTCACCTGCAGCATCATCGCGCGTTTGTCCCATTAGCTTTATTTTTGAGTTGGATGCAACAAAATAGATAGCGGTATGCCCACCGGAGGCAAGGAGAGCCACAAAAGGGAAAGGAGGCGGATTAGACTCCAAAAACACGGAGTTTATATGTCCTTCAAGGTGATTAATACCTATCCATGGGATATCAAGTACATATGCGTAGGCTTTTGCAAAAGAAAAACCTACCAGTAAAGAGCCTACAAGTCCAGGTCCCTGGGTTACGGCGATTGCATCAATTTGTGATAGATCAATGCCGGATTTCTTGATTGCTTCATTGACCACGGGAACAATAGCTTCAATGTGTTTTCTTGAAGCAAGCTCTGGCACGACACCGCCATATTTATGATGAACAGCAACCTGGGATGATACTATGGAAGATAATATTTCAGTACCATCTTTTACGACAGCTGCAGCCGTTTCATCACAGGATGTTTCAATGCCAAGTATCAGCATAGTCTATTTGATGGTCTCGTAAAAAGTCAGAATTTACCACAGAGCACACAGAGGGCACAGAGGTAACTTATTAGTAATAAATATTTTTTCTGTGTTCTCTGTGATCTCTGTGGTTAATAAAAATTTAAGGATTCACATTTCAAGATCAACATCTTCAACACGAATTAAAAACTTTTTTAAAAAGAGTCCCTTTTCATTGCAGAGTCTTTTGACAGTATCAAGTTGTTTTGAATCTTCAGTGTAAAATGATACAAGTATGCCGTCTATATTATGTTTTTTCAAAATTGACTTAAAATCTTGAAATGTCCCGAGTATCGGATAACCATGGAGTTTTTTACCGCTTTTCAATTTGTCATCATCAATATAACCCACAGGCTTAAGGTTAAGCTTCCTGTTGTTTAAAATTTCACGCAATAAAATTTCTCCTCCACGGCCTGCGCCATATATGAGAATTTTTTGGCCGGTAAGTGTTTTGCGTTTAATCGTTTCAATAAAAAATCGGAAAGATCCCCTTGTGCCGAGGAGAAAGCCTGTTGTTAACAGCCAGTCTACTAAAAATATTCCTTTTGAAAAATCTTTAAACCTGTAAATAAATGTAACAGTTACAACAGACAGTATGGTGGCTAAAGAAGATGCCTTAAGATATACAAAGACGTCGTTTGTGCTCATATAGCGCCACATGCCGCTGTAAATTCCCAGTGTAAAAAATGCCACAAATTTACATGCAATTACCGCGGGGAGTGATTTTAAAAATATCATGAAATAATAGGGAAATACATCGTAACTAAACCGTAGACGATATGAAAGATAATAAACAAATGTTATCAGGCAGAAATCCAATATCACCATTATTAGATGGCGTTTATATGTTAGCTCAAAGAGTATAGGGGTATAGGATCGTTCTCGTAATAGCGAAAATTCCTTTTCCGGGTAGACGCGAAGCTGTGCCAGGTATATTCCTATTAAAAGTATCGATAGGACTACTGGAAGAATAACGGCCGGTGAGGTAAACGTATCGCTTCTGTTTACAAAAAGTGCAGATGCACCAGATATTGCTCCAATTCCATATAGGAATAGTACAGAACCCTTTTCACTAAATCCCATGAGTACCAGGCGATGTGATGTATGATCCTTTCCACCCACAGAAGCCTTGCGACCGCTTAAAATGCGTATAAAAGTAACAAGTGTGGTATCGAATATAGGCACCATTAGTATCATTATGGGTATTACATATATTGATATTGTGTTGACATTTCCTGACTCGGAATAACAAAGACTAAGCATTGAAAGCGTAAAACCGATCAAAAGGCTGCCGGAATCTCCCATGAAAATTGAAGCAGGATTGAAATTGTAAAATAAAAAAGCAGCCAAAGTCCCGGCAAGAATCATCGCAACTATTGTTACATCATGTAGATTTCCCCCGAATAAGATAGCGAAATTTAAAGCAGCTACAAGTCCTATACCGGCTGATAGACCATCCATGTTGTCCAGTAAGTTAAAAGCATTTGTTATCCCTACAATCCAAAAAATAGTTACTATGGTATCCAAAGTAAGAGATGTAAACCACTGAAGTCGGAATCCTAAAAATGCAACCAAAGAAGCTACCAGTATTTGCCATACCAGTTTTGCGTGAGGTTTAACTTGTATAAAATCATCCAGTAACCCTACAACAAAAAGAATGGTTATTCCGATCCATGTAACCGCTCCTATTGAAGGCAAAATAGGCTGGTCTGAGATTTTTATAATGTGGGTAAGTATTGTGGAAAAATCCACTATAAAAAAGAGTGGTACGGCTATACTTAGATAAATGGCAACACCGCCTAAAAGTGCGGTTGGCTTCTTATGCCAACGTTCTTTTTCAGGATAAGCCATCCAGCCTTTTTGTATAGCAATATGTCGAACTATCGGTGTAAATATTGCACATAAAATGAATGATAAAAAAGGAATTAAATAAAACATATATATTAGATCAAAAATCGTTCAAGGTTCAAGGTTTAAAGTTCAGAGTTCAAAGGTTATCGGTATAGTTTTGTTCTCAGCCACTTGTGTGGCAAATAGAATCCGAGGTCATAGACAGTTGAATAGTAACAGAATAGATTGTTTCATATCAACATCTCCAGCGATAGCTGGATGTCAGTTTGATCTGAATCGCCCTCTCAGCGATTCAGATCAAGAACTCTGAGAACTCTGTGCGCTCTGTGAGATAAGATCATTTTAGGGGTGGTTATTGACTTTAGATATAAAAATAGATGCGGATTTTGTCCAGGAGCAATAACCGGCTTTTTCTGATCATCAAGACTATATCCATTGAACACGGGGGGATGATTTTTTCTTTTTAATTATTTCTCCAATAATAAAGGCTTTTTCTTTCATGCCGTTAAGCCGTTCCAGTACGTCCTGAACATCTTTTTCAGATACAACCACAACCATACCTATACCATTGTTAAACGTTCGCATCATTTCATGATCTGATATTTTTGCTGCTTGCTGTAGAAAAGGAAAAATAGGAGGCACATCCCAGGTTCCTTTTCGAATCACGACATTACATGCTTTTGGAATGATACGGATGATATTATCTTCAATACCCCCGCCAGTTATGTGTGCAATACCGAGAATATGCAGGTCTCTTATTAACTGGTGAATCGATTTTGAATATATTTTTGTTGGGATAAGAAGCTCTTCTCCTATTGTTTTATCAAGTTCCGGTATATTAGTATCAATCTTTAGCTTCAGGACATCAAAACAGATTTTTCGAACAAGCGAATATCCATTGCTGTGAAGACCACTGGATGCAATTCCAATTATTTGATTGCCCACATGAATTTCCGAGCCATCGACAATTTTATTATTATCAACTATACCTACTGCAAATCCGGCCAGGTCATATTCATTTTGTCCATAAAACCCAGGCATTTCGGCTGTTTCACCTCCAATAAGGACACACATGGCTTCACTGCATCCCATGCCGATTCCTTTTATCACCTCTTCTGCAATGGCTGTTTTCAGTTTTCCCATGGAAAGGTAATCAAGAAAGAAAAGCGGCTTTGCGCCTTGAACAATAATATCGTTAACAGACATGGCAACAAGATCAATACCAATTGTATCGTGTTTGTTCATCATAAAAGCGATTTTTAATTTTGTTCCAACACCATCCGTAGAGCTAACAAGGACAGGCCTTTCATAATTTTCAACATGGAGCGAAAAAAGTCCCCCGAATCCGCCTATTTCACTCATAACGCCATATTTATGCGTCTGTTTTGCTATCTTTTTTATTGCTTTTACAAAATCGTTTGCCTTGTCAATATCAACGCCGGCGTCAGCATAAGTCAATGGTTTGCTCATATAGATCCCCCATGTTAAAATTTTTGAAAGAGACCTTTGCAAAACGCCCCCTTTTGCCTCCCGCCATTGGCGGGATGTTAGGCTCAAATTTTGGCACGCAGTGAAGCTTTAGCGCTATCCTCGAAATACTCAATGTATGCCTGCCTGCCCCGTA
>CAZLRK010000214.1:0-5993 GCA_964561845.1 uncultured Desulfobacterales bacterium
TAGCATGCCACGCCAAGCAAGACTTGATGCCCCGGGAATCCTTCAGCACGTAATGCTTGCCTGGTGAAATTCCGAAAGACAGCGAAGCGCATTTAACTGGGGCCCGGGGAATTGAACGAAGAAAAATCTTCAAAGATGATAATGATCGATCATCCTTTCTGGAGCGCCTTGCATTAATCCTGGAGAAAACCCAGACCCAATGTTATGCTTGGGCATTAATCCCAAACCATTTCCATCTGCTTCTACGGACTGGACCGTTTCCGCTAAGCACTGTAATGAGACGTCTGATGACCGGATATGCCGTGACTTTTAACCACCGGCATAGAAGGGCAGGCCATCTTTTCCAAAATCGGTATAAATCAGTCGTCTGTGAAGAAGATCCCTATTTGCTGGAACTAATCCGTTACATTCATCTGAATCCGCTTAGAGCTAAGCTGGTTGGGGATCTAAAAGCTCTGGATAAATACCCCTGGGCAGGACATAGCGCTATTCTCGGTCGCCGTAAAAATCCCCTTATCCTGCCTATTACTAAGGATTCGAATAAAGCCTCTGATGAAGTAAACAGCAAGTCCGAAATCCAAAATCCCTGCCCTGTGAAACGCGAAGCCTGTTTAACCGGGGCGAAATCCGAAATAAGTCTTGCTCACAAGACGACTATGGATGTCCTCCTTCATTTTGCAGACAAAATCAATATTGCCCGCAGGAGATATCGGCAGTTCGTCAAGAATGGGATCGAACAAGGCAGACGTCCCGAATTGCAGGGAGGCGGGTTGGTTAGGAGTGCTGGCGGGAATAAAGTTGGTCTTCTTGGTCGAAAGAAGGAAGAACGGGAAAAGGGAGATGAAAGAATTCTTGGCAGTGGGGATTTTGTTGTTCAAGCATTGAAGGCGGTAAATGAACTTCATGAAAGAAGCATTAGACACAGAATTTTTTTAGATGAATTGATAAAAAGGGTAAGTAAGGACAGAAAGATAGACACCAAGGATTTGATATCATCTAAACGAAACCAGAAAATCAGCAAAACCAGGGCAATCATCAGTTATTTGGCGGCGATAGAATTAAGGTATAGCGGAGCAAAAATAGCGTCAGCGCTAAGGTTAAGCGAGAAGAGTGTCAGTAGGTGCGTAGAAAGAGGAAAAAAATTGCTTGACAATAACAAAGAATTATTGGAATATTTGAAATAAGGTCAGAAGGTAACAACGTCCCTCATTACACGTCCCAAACCAGAAATATCATTGACCAAAGGCATTGGAGCAACATATAATGAATATTTAAAGAAATAACAGAACAACGTTATATATGATAAATGAGGTGAAAATAATTTAGCGCTTACGCCCCAAGGTCCTCATGCAAAAAGGAGGCAAAATAATAATTGAAAATTACCGAGTGCTTGTGGTTAGATGAGTTTGTTGATAAAATAATTCGTAAACATTACGTCTATCCGGAAGAAGTTGAGGAAATGTTTTCAAGAGAGCCACTCATTCGCAGATTGGAAAGCGGCCACGTGAAAAGTGAAGATCTATTCATTGCCTTTGGTACGACAAATCCAGGGCGTTACTTGAGTGTATTATTCGTTTGGAAAAAAGATAAGCGGGCGTTGGTTATAAGCGCGCGTGATATGACTAAAAGAGAAAGGAAAAAATATGGTAAAAAATAAAAGACTCATTTTTAAAACCTATGAAGAGGCTGCTGACTGGTTTGATACGCATGATATGACTGATTATGAGGATCAGATGCAACCTGTTGATTTCAGCTTTGATCTGAGAAAAAATCGTGACTGGGTTGAATTAGAAAGGGAAATTGCAAAAAATGTTAGAGAAGTGGCAAGGCAGCAAAAAATCCCAACTCGCAAGCTAGTCAATGAATTACTAAAAGAAAGGCTGCAAACCCTACAATAATTTAGATAAGGTCACAAAGCACCAACGTCCCCCATTAACGTCCCCCATTAAATAACGATTTGACTATTTAACCAAATCATACAATAAAGTCAGAAGGTAACAGCGTCCCCCATTAATCAGGTGTCGTTGGGATAATAAGTTTACAAAGTTGCCAACGTCCACCATTATTATTCGACAGGGAAACGGGCCGTTGGGTTAACAAGGCATTTGAGCTAAGACAACGGGGTGACTACAGGGAATACTTCGAGGTGACAAGGCATCATGCTGCGGATCTGGTGGCGAAGGCAGGGCAGTTCGTCTCCATTGTCAGATCCCATCTTGATGCAAAATAGCAAAAGTACCGACGACCCAATTCTCCATGGTTACCATGAAATAACGGAAATATGAAACAATGTTATAAATACTGTGAGCTCTGCGAGATATAATAAAATGTAGGTTATGCACGCTCTGTACCAGCGTCCTCCATTACATTACTATTTTATTGGGATTAGTAGAAAGAGTGTAAGCAGGTGCATTAGAAGGGGCGAAAAAAGCCTCCTGTGCCGCCTGCCCCGTAGGTCCGGAAGATCGTACTGGGGTTAAATCTGCCCCTGCTTTTATTTAACTGGTATGACAACGAAAATGAAATAGATCAATATTGCAAATAAAGTCACAAGGCACCAACGTCCCCCATTAAAGAATTCTGAGGCTCTGCGAACTCTGTGAGAGATAATAAAATGAACATCTTAATCATAGGCGGCGCCGGTTATATCGGCTCTCACATGTGCAAATACCTCTCCCAAAATGGCTATACCCCCATAGTCCTCGACAACCTTGTCTGTGGACACCGGGAATCAGTAAAATGGGGTCCCTTTTTCGAAGGCTCCATGGACGATAAAGCCTTGCTCAATCACATATTCACAGAATATGAAATTGCAGCGGTAATGCATTTTGCAGCTTTCTGCTATGTAGGCGAGTCTGTGGAGAATCCCGCTAAATATTACCATAATAATGTTGCGGCCACTCTATCCTTGCTTGAATCGATGATAGAAAATGACATTCTCAATTTCATTTTCTCATCAACATGTGCCACCTACGGAGAACCAATCGAAATTCCCATAAAGGAAAAGCATCCCCAATCTCCAATCAACCCTTACGGCAGAAGCAAGCTCATGGTGGAACAAATTATGGATGATTTTGGAAACGCCTATGGATTAAAGTCGGCTTCCCTTCGCTATTTTAATGCTGCAGGTGCCGATCCGGACGGCGAACTGGGAGAAGACCACAGACCTGAAACACATCTAATTCCGCTTGTCCTTCAAACAGCCCTGAATCAGCGGGAAGAAATAGAAATATTTGGCAATGACTATCCCACAAGCGATGGAACCTGTATCCGGGACTATATTCATATCAACGACCTGGCACAGGCTCATTTATTAGCACTAGAAAGGCTCCTGAACGGTCTTCCCGGTGGTCAATATAATTTGGGAAACGGCGATGGTTATTCTGTTAAACAAGTAATAGATGTTGCTCGTCAAGTGACTAAAAAAAAGATCCCTTCAAAAGTTGTGGAAAGACGGCCCGGAGACCCTGCAGTACTGATTGGCTCCAGTGAAAAAGCTATCAAAGAGCTTGGCTGGAGGCCGCAATTCACAGACCTTAACACAATAATCGAAACCGCATGGAAATGGCACAAAAACCATCCCCATGGCTACAAAGATTTATAGCTTTCCTCCGTGACAGCGGATTCATTTTACTTCTTTAGAGAAATAGGCTCCGCATTTCACGGGGCAGGCACAGAAATTGGGCAAAAGGTGGTCTTTTGCAAAGGTTTCATCATAGATACCCGAATGGGTTGATGATTTTTCTGATTTTTCCCCATCAAAAAATCAGAAAAAATAAAAAATTCTCAGTGATCTCTGCGAACTCTGTGAGAGATAAGAGATAACAAAAATGTACAGATACGAACTGATCATTTTTTGGAACGAAGAAGATCAACGATATTTGGTGGAAGTTCCCGAACTCCCTGGATGTATGGCAGATGGTGTAACGTATCAAGAGGCGATAAAAAACGCAGAAATTGTTATTTCAGAATGGATTGATACTGCTCAAAGCGCAGGGAGAGAAATACCTCAGCCAAAGGGCAGACTAGCTTATGCATAAAGGACAAAACATATTTCTTTTTCCATTTATCGTAATCAAGGGTTCGATTCCGTTCCGATGCCCGCAAGGCATGGTTCTTTTCCTGATCGGTAAAACTTATGGAAAAATTATTTCATTCTGAGGCTCTGATCTCCGATCTCTGACTTCCGACCTCAGATCTCTGACCTCCGACTTCTGAGACTCTGACCTCTGACCTCCGATCACTGGTATTGACAACTATCATCCCCCATTAGAACGCGTAGTTTTTTAAAGGGCGAAATCAAAGCTATTATTGACAAGTTTTTTTAATATGACGGATTTTCATTTAATTAAAAAGTGCATTGCCGAAACTCCTGACGTTGTTGCGGCCTATTTATTTGGATCAGCAGCCAGTACGGAAAGGATTGTGAATGATTTGGATATTCTGGTGCTCCTGAATAAAGGAGCAAACAGGTTAGAAATACAATTAGCGCTAATGAACAGGTTAAGTAGCGTGACAAGATTCAAGCCTGATAGGATCGACATTGTTATTTTCGATCTGGAAGAAGTTGAGCCTTCAATTTTACAAAAAGCGGTTAATCAAGGGATTTTGCTAAAAAATAATAATCCGGAATTGTTAAGTGCTCGAATTGAAGAGCTTTCAAATTATTTTCTGAAAAATGAGCCGATGATTTTCCGGGCTGAACTCCTGAAAAAGGAGAGAATCGAGGCCTTTTGTGAAAGTAGATAAACAGAGGATTGAAAAATACCTTGACGAAATATCTGCAGAGACACTGGACGTTAAAAGTATTCTTGAAAAGACAGACGACGAAATACTGCAGGACAAACACATCCTGAAAAGCCTGAAGTACTCCACCATAGTAATTGCAGAAGCAATAGCGAGTGCTCTTCAGCATCTTTTGGCAAAAAGACATAATACAGTTGTAGATGGATATATGGATATTTTCACTAAAAGCAGGACATGTTCACTGCTACCTGAAAAACTCCTTGAAAGGCTCAAGGCGTTTATTGTGTTTAGAAATATGCTGGTTCACCAATACTGGAAAGTGAAAGACGAAATATTTTTAAAGAATATGAGAAACGGGATCAAAGATTTTCGTGATTTTACAATCAATATTAAAAATCAGCTTAATGATATCATCCACGGTTAAAGATGTCCCCCATTAATTAGATGAGCAACAAAATAGATTGTATCATGCCAACATCTCCAGCGATAGCTGGATGTCAGTTTGATCTGAGAACTCTGCCTGTCCCGTAGGTCCGGAAGATCGTACTGGGATGCGCTCTGCCTGCCCTGTGAAATGCGGAGCCTATTTCTCTGGGGTGAGAGATAATAAAATTAAGGTTATGCACGTTCTGCATCAACGTCCCCATGCTCCTTAAGAGGATATAGTTATGAGGCGCCAGAAAATATTGAAAATTCTTGCCGAAAATCAGAGTGAAATTGGATCACGTTTTGGCGTGGCTTCATTATCGCTTTTTGGTTCTGTTGCCCGAGATGAGGCTGCAACAGAAAGCGATGTTGATATTCTAGTAACTTTTACTCAAACTCCTGGGATATTTGGTTTCCTTGAGTTGAAAGAATACTTGGAAAACCTCTTACAATGTTCTGTTGATCTCGTTACCAAGAATGCCCTAAAAAAACAATTTCGTGAACAGATTCTTCAGGAGGCGCTTCATGCCATCTAGAAGTTGGCAGTTTCGAATAGATGATATTATTGAAGCGATTAACAAAATCGAGCGATATACCCATGGTATCGATTTTGCCTCATGGCAAAATGATGAAAAGACGGTAGATGCTGCTATACGCAATCTTGAAGTGATTGGGGAAGCCTCTTCCCATCTGCCTATAGAAATACAAGAACAATACGAAGATGTGCCTTGGGGCATGATGAAGGGAATTCGAAATATTTTAGCCCATGAGTATTTTGGTATTGACCTTGAAATTATATGGAAAACGGTTAAGGAGGACCT
>CAZLRK010000215.1:0-5937 GCA_964561845.1 uncultured Desulfobacterales bacterium
TATTTTCGGTTACAGTGTCGTAAAACGGCATATTGTAGCTTTTTACGAGATCATAGGGCTTTAAAAATAGGATAGATTACATGAAAAGCATACAGGATTTTGTCCAGAATAATTTTTCTTTAACAGGCAAAATTGTTTATTCCATACTTGCGGGTGTGTTCGGAACGATACTTCTTGCACTGTTCTTAACTACTTTTATGCCTGTTTACAGCGTTTTGAAATTTATTCCATGGATAATAGCTTTTAATACATTATTAACAGGATATTCCCTGTTGGATAAAACCAGAAATTTACTGAAGTACAAACATATTTCGGCTGTTTGTGCCGGGATTTCAAACGTTATAATTTCATTGGGAATTTTGGCATTATTATTCCCATATTTAATGGGCGAATATTTGTTTTCCATAAAGGATTATATATTATTTTTCATAGTAGGCATTATTTGCAGTGGATTGGGCGCAATACTGGCAATTAAGTATTTTAAGCTTGAGAAATAATATAATATTTCATGAAAGGAGGTTTTTTTTCGTAGATTCGTAGAATAGTATAACCAATAAAATTGAGGAGGTAAAAATGAAAAAGTTAGTACCATTATTTATTATGTTTGTTTTCGCAATGGTTGTTTTTGCAGTTCCCGGCAGCTCATTTGCCGAAGTAAAAATTTCCGCTTCTGAATACAAAGCAGGCGACACGGTTTCCTTCGAGGGAGCTATCGACCCTGGTCAGGATCTGTACATTGCCGTGACGCAACAGGAGATGTTTGCACCTCAAAATGCGCCGCTGCCGCGTGAGCAGAAAAAACTTGCCAAAAATGGCAAGAAAAAGGGATTTAATAAAGATACGGCCGTTCCGCCGCTCTTCTATGTGCTGACCAATAATCCTGGTGCGTTTGGTAGAAAAGCGGATGACACTAAATTCGGCGGGCCTTCAATATTTCTAGGGAAAGGTCGAACGAAAGGTATTTATTCCACCACCAGTTATCTGCTGAAGAAAAAGTTCGGTGATATTGACTCGGCAGCCCAGGGAATGCTCGGCCCGATTAAAACCGAAGAACAATGGAATTTCTTAAAATTCCTCAACGAATCCAAATACGGGATTAACACGGTGGTAAAAGAAGGCAGCCGGGTGGGGAAAATCGTTGTCTTTTCCCGAACCGTCATTGCCGATGCGGGCAGCGGTAATTATTGGGACAAAGGAACCTCGATCAAACTGGACAAAGCGACCGGCAAGTTTAGCGCTTCCTTTAAAACCTACCGTCATACGGCACCGGATACAAAATTCGACGTCTACGTTAACGGCGCCAAAAGTGGTGAATACAAGATTAATAAGAAAGGTTTCTGGCTGGCAAAAGGTTATCGCTACATGAATCCGCTCTGGATTGTGATCGGCGCCATTCTTGTGGGAACCTATTTTTCCATGATCGGTGCTGCCGGTGGGATGCTCATGGCGGCCTTCCAGGTACTGATTGTCCAAACCGCAGGTCCTGTGGGTGTCAATGCCGCCAATGTATTGAAACCGTCGAACATGGCCCTGACTCTCTTTTCACCTCTGGGTTCTTTTTATCGCTATGCCAAGGTGGAAAAACGGGTCGCCTGGCCGGTGGGGATTTCTTTTGGAGTCGGGATTTTTATCGGCTCCATCTGGTTGGGGAAATATGTCTCCCAAATGATTAACATGCGGACATATAAGGAGTTGCTGGCGATCCTGGTGGTCATTATGGGGGTTCAGACCCTGCGAGAATTATCGCCGAAATTGATGGAGAAACGGAAAAACATCAAAGCCATGGTGAAAAAGTTTAACGAAGCCGTCGCCAAGGCCAAGGCTAATGGAACATCCGCCGAAATGGGAAAAATCGAACCGGTGAAGACCGGGCTGACCGATTACCGGTTTAAGTTCTGGGGAGAAGAGTTTACGATCAATCCCCTGTTGTTTGGGATCCTGGGACTTTTTATCGGTATCGTTTCCAGGTGTTTCGGCATCGGCGGTGGCTTCTTGCTGGTGCCGGCCATGACCACCCTGGGTGGGCTACCCATGTACGTGGCGGTTCCGATTTCGCTCATCGGCACCTGTTTTTCCAGTGTGGGCGCTTTTATCGGGTACGCCTCGGTTGGATATTGGCCGGACTGGGTTCTCGCCGTGTGTATTATTATCGGCGGGTTTGCCGGCGGGATGCTGGGCAGCCGGGCCCAGAAGATGTTTAGCGAAAAAACGCTGAAAATCGTTCTGGCCATCACCCTGTTCTTCCTCTTTTTCCGCTTCTTCAAGATCGAAGTGTGGATCTAACGGAGAAATTGATGTAGAGATTAAAAAAACCCCTAAAAACACGGGGAGCGCCCCACGGGCTCTTCCCGTGTTAGTTTGTTATGGATTATTTTTTAGATATATTATGGGAAAAAATCGTTGCCGGAGCTATCGTTGCGGGTGACGGTTTCGATACACTCCTTATGCCGTTTCATTTCCTCGGTCCGGGCGCGCTTATTTTTCTCCTTGCGGTCTTGACTGTCTTCATTACCAAGGGTTTGAATCGACTCATTGTTACCAAGCGATACATTCGATTGGAAAAAGAATTTAATCGTTTGCGTGAACTGCGCGAGGCAACGAAAGAATTCGAAGATCGTGAAAAGGGCAAACGGATGGCACGCAATATCGATAAGGGCGAACTCAACAAGGTCTACTACGACTATTTTTTTGAGAGCCTGCTGCTGGGTATTGCCAGAAAAATGATACCGATTTTTATTATTATCGCCTACCTCAATGAGTATTTCAATGCGGATCGTTTAATCGAACGGTTTGGACACAGTTATGCTTTTAAATTTAATTCATCCAGTGGAGATCCAATCCTGATCGGAACCATCCCCTGGTACATCTTATCGTTGCTTCTGGGTTACTTGGTTTGGGCTCTGATTCGAAGAGGGATTGGCCGATTTAAGAAAAAAGATTCTCTGACAGACACTCCTACCTCGAAAAAAGCATAGATATTTCAAAATATTAAAAAAAGGCTCTGTGTATCAGCTTCAAGGTAAAGAGCAGCAATACCACGCCAAAAATCTGACGCACGGTGCGGCCTTGCAGTTTTTCCGCCATGATACGTGACCCCAACTGCCCGCCGGCAAATGAAAAAACGGCTGCCAAAAGGATGAACAGCCAGTTTGTAGCGGCCAGAGAGATATGGGCCAAAAAGCCGCTGAAAGATGAAAAAACCACGATGAAGATGGACGTTGCCGCGGCCGTCTTGGTAGGTACTTTCAGAACATAGATCAGAAGCGGCACAATAAAAACGCCTCCCCCAATGCCCAGAAGCCCGGCCGCAAGTCCGATAACCAGCCCGATAATACCCCCGCCGATGATACGCCGCGCCGAACTAACCGCCATGCCTTCGGTCGTGACTTTTTTAGAGAAGAGCATCCGTAGGGCTGCCAAAAAAATGACCATGGCCAGAATAGCCATAAAGACCCGCAGGTTGATGCGGGCTGTGATCATGGCCCCCAGAGGCGCTGCAAGGGTAGACGTGATAAGGAGCGGCAAACCGATTTTTACATCCACCATTTTCTTGCGAAAATAGGTAATGGCCGCTGAAATCGCTGCAATACCATTTAAGAAAAGTGATGCTGAAACGGCTGTGGATAAAGGGAATTTAAGGAGGACAAAAAGGGGAGAAAAAATAAGTCCGCCCCCAAGCCCAACCATAGTTAGTAGAAAAGAAGCAAAAAAAATGATTACGAGTAGAAGGGCAAGGGGCATTTAGATTGGTTCCCGATTGTGGCTACGTATTTAATACCTTATATCTGATTTTTTACGTTTTTATGTCAAAAAAGCAAAAGACAATAAACACCTTACAAATAAATCACAATAATCAAAAAACAAATAACAAACAAATCACAATAACTGAAATTCAAAATTCCAAACAATTGGTTTTGGATCTTATTTGAGATTTGGAATTTATTTGTAATTTGGTGCTTGTAATTTGTTATTTCCGGTTTACTCGGGTTGTGTATTACGAATAAACATCTTCATTGGATACGGATATTACATAAAAAACTCCGTCTTCTTTGTAACGGTTGTTTTGATGGCATTTAGAGTGTCGCTGAGAGTTGCGATAACATTATCGCGTATATCTCCGGCTACGACCAGAAGCATAACGTCATCTCCTACGGCAAGATCTCTGTTTTCCGCGATTTCAACAAGTATTTCGATAATACCGGGTCTTTTTTTATGCTCTTGAAGTATTTGATCCAGTTTTCCGTGGTCCACTTCTATTCTCAAGCCGGTAACTTTTCTGCCGTCTCGCGATGTTCCTCGAACTACACCATTGTGACAAAGGATCATTCCTATCATTTCAGAATCAGGGCGTTTTTTGATTGTATCAATGAGATGTGAAATATTCATTTGGGGTCACCGTCTTTCTGAACCATACTTTCTGCCAAGACCAGGTCGTCAGGCGTGTTAATATTAAAAAATGAAATTAAGTCCGGGTCCTTATCTCTTAAAACTGGTTCAGGAATTTTTTTAATTCGTGCGTTTTTAATGGCCAATTGGATTTTAACTTTTTGTTGTTTGATATGTCTTTCTATAAGGTTAAAGCATTCTTTCGAATATACGGCACAAAGCGGTTCCAGCCCCGCGGAAGTTTCAGGAATAACCACATCAGTGCGGGGTTCTATGCCATTAATGATAGTTTCAACTATTTCTTTTTTCAGGAACGGTGTATCGCAGCCGGCAAAAAACGCAAAAGGGTTAGTTGTATAAAAAAGGCCTGCATGTATTCCGGTTAAAGAGCATCGGAAGGGGAAAATATCTGTAACAATTTTAATATTCCAATCAAGATATTGAATTGGATCATTTGTAACCAGGATAACTTCTTCAAATAGATCTTGAAAGATTCCATAGACACGGTCAAGAAGCCTTACTCCTTTGACACGAATAAAAGCTTTATTTTTTCCGGAAAAACGCGTGTTCAGACCACCGGCCAATATAACGCCGGTCAATGGATATTTCATTATGGTTCTTTATCGCTCTAAGAGACCTTTGCAAAACGCCCTTGAACTTGAACAAAATTGAGCATTTTTCAAAGATCTCTCTAATTAAAAAATCCCCCGCAAAACGGGACAAGCAAGGCTCAAAGGATCAGGTTTTCTCGAATAAACAATTAACTGTCATCTACAACATCAAGTGAATCATCATCTGCAACTTTAATAGAAGAATTAATCTTTCCTAGTACCTTTTTTTCTGCAAAGTCTTCATCAATATCATCTTTATCTTCATCTTCCAGCAATTCATCAATCTCTTCTGACGTTTCTTCAATAATATCCGGTATATCCAATTCTTCAACTTCTCTAATTAGATCAATATCATTAAAAAAAAGCTCTACGGGTTGATCATTTCCGTGACCATATATCGCCATAACCGAGTCGGCTATTTTATCTGCGTATATACCTGGTGGGTACATATTTTTAGTACTCAATATGGAAATAAGAGATTTTTTGCCTTTTTTAATTGAAGATTCTATGGTTTTATTATCATATGTTTCTTCGCAAAGAAGTGTGAAACTTTCTTTGTCTAATTCAGCAAATTCTCTGATTATTAATTCGTTTTTAGTATCATCTTTTAAAATTAAAAATTTTTGCTTCATTTTTTATTTCCTTTAATATATTGATTAATTGATAAAAAGTCTAATTTATCACTTTTTAGATTTTAAGTTATTATTTTCAAATTATCAATAAAAATATTGACCATCAAGTTAATAAATGCTAGTTTCTAACTTTACGGGAGGGATGGCTGAGTGGTTTAAAGCGGCGGTCTTGAAAACCGTTGAGTGTAATAGCTCCGTGGGTTCGAATCCTACTCCCTCCGCCAGTTTCGTTATTCGCTAAATAGTTATTTGTTATTAGGGAAAAGTTAAAAGGAACTCTCAATTTCTCACGCAAAGGCGCAAAGACG
>CAZLRK010000216.1:0-5928 GCA_964561845.1 uncultured Desulfobacterales bacterium
CTTTTTCATTTTTCCTTCCACCATTTTCATTCAGTGTGTCTAGCAGTGTCACCCATTAGAGGGAGAATCAAGAGAAAAAACACATCTCCTATCAAAAAAATCTCTTTTTTCGCTTGGCACGAATATACTCATCAGCACTCTCCAGCACGGCACGCTTTATCACCTTTTTCGCACCCATTATTTCTTTTTATCGGTTCTCGGACGGCATATACCGATCCGCACCAGCCTGCCAAGGCGTAGCTGATAAACGAAGCCTGGTCACTCTCCAAGGCATAGCCTCTCCGAGCATGGATAAGGGATCAAGTCTACGCTTGACCCTTGAGTGATCAATTTTCTCTTATTTCAATATTTTTTCTGATTTTTTATCTTTATTCTTAAACTTCTATGCCCCCCTTGAATCTTGCCTAATTAACAACAAGGGTCAAACATAGACTTGGCCCCATTCATATTTAAAATTCTACTTTCAATCTTCTCTTGACTCTGACACAGTGTCAGGGTGTAAACTTTCCAACGATAATTATAAATTTAGATCAATAGTGGGGAACAATGTTTAAAATTGGCGACTTCTCTAAACTCGGTCAAGTATCCGTGCGCATGCTTCGGCATTATGATCAGTTGGGGCTGCTCAAGCCCGGTCAAATTGATAAATTTACCAGCTATCGCTATTACGCCATTGAGCAATTAGCTCGTCTCAACCGAATTTTATTTTTCAAGGATTTAGGTTTTTCACTTCAGCAAATCAAAGATTTATTGGATAATGACCTTCCCAACAATCAACTGCGTGGGATGTTGATGATGAAGCAGGTCGAACTGGAACGCGAAGTGCATGAGAGTCACGCCCGTTTAGCGCGAATAGAAGCCCGACTACAGCAAATTGAGCAAGAAGGAAAACCACCGCCTTATGAAGTAACGACCAAATCGGCCGATGCGATGGTGATCGCTTCGGTGCAGCGGTTGGTACCAAAACCACAGGACATGGATTACTATTGCGAACTGATGTATAGCACGCTTTACAAGGGCTTGAGCGATTTAGAGATTTCGCCTCGCTACCCCGAAATGATGTTCTATCACAATGATGAATACACCGAGACCGATCTGGATGTGGAAGCAGCCGTACGGATTAGCAAGAAATATCTAAACACCGAGGTGGAACACCCCCAGGTCACAGTTCGAACAATTCCCGCCGAAGAGAGCGTGGCTACTCTCATTTACGAAGGACCATATCGGGGTGTCGGTTCGGCCGTGCTGGTGTTGCTCAACTGGATCGGTATCAACGAGTGGAACATCACAGGCTCCGTGTGCGAACTGCATCTCTCTGGCCCCGCACACGTAGATGGTGAGTTGCAAGAAAAAGCTGTGCTGGAATTGCAAATTCCCATTACGACTTAACTTATTTATAACGCTCCAAATTAAGAACCGGACCTGGTATATTTTTTTACCGGGTTTTTTATTTTTTTCCTTGACTCTGACATTATGTCAGGGTGCAAGCTGTTATCAACATCATAAAGTCATGACCACCGGTATAGCCCTGATCTTTATACATTCTTGACACCGTGGAATTTTTAGGGAATGATTTTAATTGGTTGAAAACATTGAATATCGAATATCGAACAAGGAACTGCAGAATGATGAAGGGTTTACTTCGACATTCGATATTCCTTGTTCTACATTCTGCGGTTTAAAAAATATTATTTTAAACCAAATACTTTTCATGATCTAACATTAATTATTCATTCCGTTCACGAGCACGAGCACGTGTATGTTTACGTTTACGAACAAATAAATACTACAGCATAGCTTTTGCCATTCTCCCCGGCATAGCTGTGGATTTAGCTCTGTAATTAACTCACTTATTCAGCTCATAAAAGGAGGATTTAACATGAATATGTATCGAAGAAAATTCATAAGAACAATTCTTGCAAGCGGCTTCGCATTAGGCATGGGTTCAGTTATTAGTTCATGCAAAGGCATTACTCGCGGTGAACAACAACATAATGAAGATTCTATTATAGCTATTGGCGACCTAGATGAAACCGACGCAGCTATTCTAAATTTCGCTTCCTTGGCACCGAGTGGGCATAACTCACAACCGTGGTTTGTGAAAATTTTAGAGCCAAAAAAATGGATTGTCGGTATTGACTCACAGCGTCGGTTATCTGTTGTGGACCCTAAAAATCGGGAAGCCTTGCTCTCCATTGGCGCCTTTATAGAAAATCTTTCGATCGCAGCGGGTGTCCTGGGTTTTGATGCCCATACTGAGGTAATTACAGAAAATCCAATGGACGAAGAAATCATTAGGGTTTTTTTGAAGAAAGCAAAAAACACGAAATATCCGCTTGAGCGCATAACAAGGCGCAGGACAATTCGAGGAGGCTACCTACCCGATAAAATCAAATCAAAAGACGTTGACGACTTATCAGAACCGTTGAAAGACAGGCTCTTCTATTTTCCTCGAGGCACAGAACATGCCCAATGCATCCAGGAAGGTGCAGTTGAGTGTTTTCGTGCCCAGTCTTACAGAGCCGATGCCCAAAAGGAACTAGGCGATTGGATGCACTTAAAGACTGCCGATGCTAAAAAGCACCGTAGTGGACTAACAACAGAGAGCATGGAAATTACCGGTTTTATTGGCTGGTATTTGCGCACATTTATAGACAAGGAAGACATCACAAAGGAAAGCTTCATACAAAAAGGAATTGACAAGGCCGCCAAGCAGGCTGCTGAGGGGGGCGGTTGGTTTATTATTACCAGCAAAGGTGAAAAAGTATCTGACTTAATCGATACAGGTAGAAAATTTGAACGTATGGCTTTAAAAGCAAGGGAGCATCAGATAGGTATACATCCCATGACGCAAATGCTTGAAGAAGAAAAGGGGCGTGATATGATAGTGAAAGAACACGAGGAAAGTATCATTTCCCAGTTTATTTTGCGTGTCGGTTATTTGTCGAATTACCCGGATCCAGTCAGCCTAAGACGCCCGGTTAGCTGGTTTATCCGTACATAAGGTAAATTAAAATCAGTAGATATTTTAGCCCTTAAAGCAACAATTTCAGCACCAAAATTTAATGTTTTATAAATTCTCAGATCCCTTCCTGTGAGGACTACTCCTGCTGCGCAAAGAGGTCAAGCCTGCTCTTGACTTTTGAGAGAAAATAATCTATACTTGGAACACGGTAAGACCGTTAAGAATAGAATATTCTGGTGTCTGGCTCCATAAAGAGTTTATTTTCTCGATGTTGACAAAACATAAGGGTGAAGATATTCCTCAATTCAAAAAGCTTGTACCTGAAAGAAAATTTATAATCAGAACCATATGCAAGTATTACCTTTTCCAATTTTAGACGCTTACGGAAAAATACGAATACTTTTGAACGGTTAAACCATAATTGCAGGAGAGTTCCATGCATCATCTAAATTTTCCTAAAGGCAAGATAATCCTGACCTTGATAGGCTTGATTTTTTTTCATGCTGTTCTTTTCTTACAAGATGGGCAAGCCCAATCATCAAAAGAAACACTAAAATTGGCAATAATCCCACATCGATCCAATCTTGGCAATGAACAAGCTTATAGCATGCTTGTCGAAACTCTAGAGAAAGAAACCGGAATTGCCTTTCAATGGGTAGGAAGTAAGACGTACGGTGAAGTAATAAGAAAAATAGGCATAAAACAGGCAGATATTGCTTATGTCGGTCCCTTTGGTTATGTCGAAGCCCAGGACAATTTTGGCGTTAAATTAATTGCTCGCACTTATGGTAAAAAAAGGAAAGAATTCTATTATAGTATGATTATTACAAGAAAAGACTCCGGCTTGAATACTCTTCAAGATCTTAAAGGTAAAAGTTTTGTATTTAATGATCCAAAATCCACTTCTGGTTTCCTGTTTCCAATGGTTGCGTTGAAGAAAGCGGGAATTAAAATGGAGGATTTTTCTGAAGTAAAATATGTTACAAGACATGCCAACTCCCTCTTAGCGGTTTATAACAATCATTCAGATGGCGGGGCTATTTCAAGTACAGCGAAAGATAAAGTTAATATAGATTTTAGCAAAATTAAAATACTCTGGAAATCTAAGCCCATATATCGCGGTTCTTGGATTGCCAGGAAGAATTTACCGGATGAACAATTCTATAAAATTCAAAATGCATTATTGAGGATAAGCATTTATAAAGATGCTGAAAAGATTTTCAAAGATCTTGGTACGAAAGGATTTATAAAAGGACTTAACAGTGATTATGACAATATTCGTGAAGTTCGGAAATTAATACATGAATTATCACAGCCAAAGTAACTATATACATCTTTCACTTCCACATTTTAACCAGCTCATTACGGAAGACCAATTATGATATCTTTTCGTTTCAATATTCGCTCAAAACTTATTCTTTCCTTATCCCTATTAGTACTCGTCATCATTTCTATTTCCACGTTATTATCTTATTTCCGCGCTAGCCATGCTATACAAACTGAAATCCAAAAATACGGAATTGCCGTGACGAAAACCTTCACTCAGATGGCTACCACCCATATTTTTGAAACGGATTACATTACTGTATTAGAAAATGCTTTGGGTCTGGTGAAAAGCAGTGATATACAATCTATTACAGTTGTGGACACAAACGGAAAAATTTGGATAAGTACGAATAACAGTCAAATAAATCCTGTCCCCATGACACCATTCTATAAAGATATCCTTAGGAATAAAGAATTAAAGTATAGAAAAATTCGGAAAGATACTAAATGGATTTTAGAATTTGTCAGCCCGGTAACTGCATTAGGGAGAGTTACTCATTTGGTGAATGTAGAGATTTCACTAAAGAGCATGGAGAAGCAATTGGCTGAAAGGACGAAGAGTATACTTATTCTTTCGTTTGGTATGATCATTATTGCTGTCCTTTTAGGGATTGCTTTGTCGAAGCTGTTAACAGATCCTATAAAAAACCTGGTTAATGGAACGAATGAAATTTCTCAAGGCAATTTAAATTACAGAATTAATGTACATTCTCAGGATGAAATCGGCGAACTATCACAATCCTTTAACCTAATGGCTGATAACTTGCAGGTGGAATTGTCTGAGCGAAAACATGCTGAAGAGGAATTGAGAAAACACCGCGATTACCTTGAAGAGTTAGTGCAAAAACGGACTATCAACTTAGCGAAAGCAAACAAGAAATTGGAGATGGAAATAGATGAGCGGAAGCGGACAGAGGAGGTACTACGGGAGAGCGAGGAAAAGTTCAGAAGTGTTGTTGAGAGGGCCAATGATGGTATTACCATCCTCCAGAATGATAAATTTCAATATGCTAATCCCCGGCTGGCGGAGATAGTGGGTTATAGTATTGAGGAGATCCTCAGTTCGCCATTCGCCCGCATCATTAATCCGGGTGAACTTCTCAAATTGTTGGATCGCTACCAGAAGCGTATAGCGGGAGAAGATGTCCCTTCTGTCTATGAAACGATACTGACACGAAAGGATGGAAGCAAGGTATACGTGGAGTTAAATGCAGGTATCATTCCCTATCAAGGGAAACCTGCTGATCTCGTGTTTGCCCGCAACATCACCGAACGGAAGCTTGCAGAGGAAGAAAGGAAGAAGCTGGAAGCCCAACTCCAACAAGCCAGCAAAATGGAGGCTATAGCTACCCTAGCTTTTGGCATTGCACACCAGTTCAACAATGCCTTAGCGGCGATCACCGGGAACCTTGGCTTGCTTGAGATGAATTTATCTAACATTGAAGACATGACTCAATATGTTGGACCAATAAAAGATTCCGCTCGTAGGATGGCTCAATTGACCAGTCACCTGTTAGCTTATGCAAGGGGCGTGAAATATGAGACCAAAGCCATATCATTGAGTGATTTGGTTAGCGATACACTAACCCATCTTTGTAGGTTCAATTAACAAAGTATTGTAAAATCACCATGTTGTC
>CAZLRK010000217.1:0-5885 GCA_964561845.1 uncultured Desulfobacterales bacterium
TTTTGAGGATTAAAATTTGAGTCTGACACAGAAATTGGGCAAAAGGGGGCGTTTTCCAAAGGTCTCAAAGCTACATTACAGCTACTTCCATTCCCAGTCAAGAGATAAATAACCATCAAGTTTAAATCGATCCTGTTGATTAAGGACTTGGATTTCTAAATCTTATTAAAAATAGAGTATTGCAAATCCAAGAACACTGCAAATAGAAAAAATGCGAATCAAAAGATAGAAAAAAGAGATCCTGAAACCGCTGATGGCACCAAAGAATGCAATGTTCGAAGGCAGGTAGCTTGAAAAAAATTCATAACCCGAGTGAAATATGTAGGCAATTAATAGCGAGACAATTACTTCTTTTGGTCCTAAAAGATTGCTTTGAAATAGAGGGCCTGCAGCAGCGATAGCGCTTATTGAACTTGGTAAACCGGTGATTATTACGATGATAGAGGGGGTAGAAAGACCGACATGTCCAAGTAATGTATCAAAAGACATCAAGAAATTACGTGTTTTTTCTAAGTGTAATGCAATGGTGATTACTTTTAAAGGTTCCATTTTTATAAAATTAAGTATACCTTTACATTTCCAATTCTTTGAGCTTTTTATCGAACTGAACGCGTCTTTTTTCCAAAGTGTCCGAAAGCTTTTCCAGTCTGTCAAAGAGGCTATCAATTTCAGACTGGCATTTGTAAAGAGATTTGGAAAGCTCGGAGATTTTATTGCCGTCCTGGTTTTGGGATGCTTCCTGCATGGCATTGTTCAGCTTTTCAAGCTTACCTTCAAATTTCTCAATGTTGCTTTCTGTTTTTGCAATTCCCTGTTCGAGCGGTTTCAGAACTCTTCCTCTTTCTGTGATGACTTCAGAACGCCTTTGCCTGATTTCCTTTTTAGTTAGTTTTGAAGCAACCTGTTCCTGAGAAGTTTCTTGCCCGGCGGGCTTGTGTACCTGGTTTTCTTCTTTCCATCCAACCTTCTCAAGAAAACTGGCATAGCTTCCCTCGTATACATCAATCGTGTTATTCTGGAAAACAATAAGACGCTGCGCAAGGGCGTGAAGAAACATCTCGTTGTGCGTAACCATACACACCACGCCGTCGAAGTTGTCTATTGCTGCCAGCAGTGCGTCACAAGATTCCATGTCCAGGTGGTTGGTGGGTTCATCGAGAAGGAGAAGGTTAACCGGCGTTACAAGAAGCTTACCAAGCATTACACGGCTCTTTTCACCCCCAGAAAGAACGCTGATTTTTTTAAGCGCATCATCTCCTTTAAACATCATAGCTCCGCATATATTACGTGCTGCCAGCCGGTCAACATCAGAATGGGAGCTTAAAATCTCTTCTTCCACAGTTCTTTCGTCAACCAGATTTTTTATGTTGGTCTGCTCAAAAAAACCCATCTTGATTTGAGGATTGTAGATCACCTCGCCCAGTTGAGAATTAAGAGCTCCTGCAAGGAGTTTCAGCAGGCTTGTTTTTCCTTTCCCGTTTTTTCCGACCACAAATATCCGTTCCTTAGGCCCGATGGAAATATTGAAATCCCGTATAAGAGGTTTGTCCGATTTGTATGAAAAAGACAGCCTTGAGGCCGTCATTACATGCTTTCCGGAAAAAGGGCTGCTTCTAAAAGAAAACTCAAGGGACTTGATATTTTCCAGTTTATCCTGTTTTTCCATTTTTTTAAGTGTTTTAATCCTGGACTGGACCAGATTCGCAAGCCTTGCCTTGGCCCTGAAGCGGGATATGAATTGTTCAATTTCTTTCCTGCGTCGCTCGTCATTGGCACGGGTCTTTTCGTATATTTCCTCATCCTGGGCGAGTTGGACATAATATTTTCCGGTATCCCCGGCGATCTTACGCACTTTTCTGCGGTGGATTCCAACCGTATGGGTAATGATCCTGTCCATGAAGCTTCTATCGTGTGTGATGAGCATTACTTCATGGGGCCAGTTTAGAAGAAATTGTTCAACCCATCGTATGGATGTAATATCAAGATAGTTTGTGGGCTCATCGAGCAGCAGCAGGTCAGGTTCAGAGACAAGCACCTTTGCAAGATTAAGACGAACCTGGTATCCACCTGAAAACTCAAGGGGGTCCCGTTCCATATCAGCCTGAGAGAAACCGAGACCCGCAAGAATCTTTTCAACTTTCCAATGATGGTCCCGTTCTGATTCCGGTAGGCATTTCATTCCCTCTCTGAGCACGGATTTTTCAGTAAAATCAATTTGCTGGCGAACGTATCCTATCCGATAATTGCGGGGTATGCTAACGGTGCCTTTATCCATTGATTCCTCGCCTACAATGAGTCTGAAAAGAGTGGTTTTTCCGTGCCCGTTTCTTCCCACAAGCCCAATTCTCTCCCGGGGATTTACCTTAAAGCTAACCCCTTTAAAAAGTACCTGGCTCCCGAAGCTTTTTGTTATATTTTCAATGCTTATCATGGATTTGACAGAGTATCATTTATATTTTATAATACCTGAATCTTGCATGAAACAGGTAATATTTAGATGTTTTTCACTCTCTGCCACAAAAGCATAAATTTTACAACCAAAGTTTGATGATTTCATAAAAAGTCAAAATTGGAATGGCAAAGTAAAAAGCTCCAGGTTTAAGGCGCGCAAATTTCGTGTCAGAAGGCGTACTTATAGTACGTTGCAATGACAACAAAATGAAGCGGAATACAGAAAATAGACTTTTTACGAAGCCATCAAGCTTCCTATAGGAGATAACAGCTATGTTTCCGGATTTTACAATATCTCAGAAATTCCTATCACGGTATCCTGGCGTGGGTTTTGGCCTAACCCTGATTACCGGCTGTGAAGATTCTTTAAACCCATCGGGATTTGATCAATATAAACGAAAGCTTCTACGCAAGATGAGAAAGCGGGAAACATTGGCGCAGATTACAAAACGAATAAGTAGATACGCAGATTTTTTTAAAAGTTTCGGTTATGAATGTCCCTTGACTAAGCACCTGAAAAGAACTATCAACAGCGGATTTCCCAGGTATTCACTTTTTGTAGATGCCCACTTTATGGCTGAAATGTGTGCAGGTATTCTGGTGGCAGTAACTGATTTTGACAGTTTTGATGGTAAATTAACGCTGGATGCCGCAGTGGAAGGAGAAATTTGTGCCGGCATGGGAGGGCGCGAGTTTATCACGAAAGAAGATGAGATCGTATTGAGAGATGAAAAAGAAATCGTCTGTGTACTTTGCCAGGGTGCTGATGAAAAGACCCGGGTGCGAGGGGACAGCATCAATGTGCTTTTCTACGCCTATGCCGTGCCAGGCATTGAAGGGCAATATCTCAAAGACGGATTAACCGTTGCCGCAGAAACACTGGTTAAGTTTAGTGGAGGGGGTATTGAAGGCATCGAGGTTTATTAATATAGAAATTTATTATAGCCTTCACAGTTTGAGACCTTTGAAAAATGCTCAATTTTGTTCAAGTTCAAGGCAGGGGAAAATTTTAACCACAGTCATACATTGAGTATTTCGAAGATTAAAATTTGAGCCTAACACAGAAGTTGGGCAAAAGGGGGCGTTTTGCAAAGGTCTCAATTTATCCGCGCAACGTCTCTGTAAAGCCGTCAACACTAACAGCCTGACCTGAAATTTTGCTGCCGGCCTCTGAGCATAGAAACAGTACCATGCTGACAACATCGTCGGTGGAGACAAATGTTCGCATGGATGTTCCCTTGACCAACCCGTTATAAACCTCCTTTTCCGATATTCCCTTTGCTTTGGACTCTGCGGCAATGACAGCATCCATGCGGGGGCCTTCCACGGCATTCGGGCAAACTGCATTCACGCGAATTCCGAATTCACCAAGCTCCATTGCCATGGTTTTTGTCAAGCCGATGACAGCCCATTTTGAAGCGGCGTATGGTGACCGCATGGGATAACCGAGCAGTCCGGCAGATGACGACATGTTGACAATTGATCCGCCACCGGATGCTTTTATCAACGGCACGGCGCGACTGGCACAATAGAACTGGCCATTGACATTTACTGCCATCGTACGGTCCCATTCTCTGGGAGAGACGTCTTCAATGCGGGCTGTAGGGCCAGCAATACCGGCATTGTTTACCAGGACATCCAGTCCGCCGAGATGAGAGATGGCCTCTTCGAATAAATGATCCACCTGAACGGTGTCGCACACATCGGCCACCGTAACTCCGATCCCGGGCAGGGACTTTTTGCAATCCGCCAGCAGTTCATCACGAATGTCACAAGTATGGACACTGGCACCGTTTTCCACAAAGGCCTTGGCCAAAGCAAAACCGATACCGGAAGCCCCGGCCGTGATAACTACTCGTAACCCCTTAACTGAAATTTCCATAGATCAAATCTCCTCTGTTGACCACGCCATTTTATCAAATATTTATTCATCCCGGCGAGGCTTCATGAATGCTACAAGACCTTTGAGCATTTTTTTGCGCCACGCTTCCGTGAATTCAGGTGTCCATTCATAAAAGCCTTTGCCGGTCTTTGCTCCCAATTCACCTTTTTTTATCTTTTCAAGCAGAAGCGGATACGACTCATTTGAGGTATCCATATCAGGCAGAATATATTTCTCACACTGAAGCGTTAAATCGTATCCGTCGTTGTGCTCGTATATCTCGAAAGGTCCGGCGACTCCCAGACGGCGTCCAAAACTGTTTTTAACTGCCAGGTCCACATCTTGGGGGCTGGCGATCCCTCGCTGGACGATGTTAAACGCTTCCCTCCACAACACCAGCTGCAGCCTGTTAACGATAAAGCCAAGGGCTTCTTTTTGGCATACAATCGGGCTCTTCCCAATAGACTTCATGAGGTTATAGACCGCATCAACGGTTTCATCGGAAGTTTGTTTGCCGCGCACAATTTCAACCAGCGGCATCAAATAAGGAGGATTAAAATAATGAGCAACTAAAAAACGATCAGGACGTTGGGTTACAGAGGCCAAGGTACTGGGTAAAAGGCTGGAAGTGTTGCTGGCAAAGATTGTGTGTTCCGGACACATGGCGTCTAATTCATGAAATAAATTATGTTTGATTTCGAGGTCCTCTACAATGGCTTCAACGATCAAGTCAGAATTAGATCCTGCCTCAGACAGTACGGTGGTCGTTCGGATTCTATCGATTGCCGGTTGTATATCACTTTCTGAAATAAGCTCCCATTCCGCCAGTTCCTTGAGATTACGCTTGATATTATCTACAGCCAGCTGGAGCCTTTCTTCGGATCTTCCGCAAAGCATAACATCATATCCGGCAGTAGCGAATTCCTGAGCGATGGCATACCCCATCATTCCTGGGCCGATGACGGTTATATGTTTTATGTGAATTTTATTCATTTTATTTGACCTCCTTTATCAAAAACTACGCTCAAAACAACGGTTGTAAGCTCGTGGATGAAAGAGTTAAAAACAACTGCTACTATATATGAATAATGTTGAAATTAATCAACATTTTTAAACAGCGTTTATCATCATAATTTTTAAAGAGTCTCAGCCATTTTTTTGAATTCATTTCGTTCTTGTTGATTGCCGACAACTGCAACCAAATCACCATCATGAAAACAATAATCTGTTTTGGGATTTGAGAAGAACTCTTCTCCGTGAATCACTCCCACAACCGATGCTCCTGTTCTGGTGCGAATAGCTGCCTCTTTAATGCTTTTACCAATCAGAGGACTTTGTTTTATGAGAGTAACCCATGTTATTTCCAGTAAATTTTTTATATTGTCCAGTTTAGCAAGAAGCTGATAATTTTGGCTGGATTTGTAAATCGGCTTGTAAAGTTGCTGTATCACGCTATCGGTATACTGCTGAATAACGGCGGCAGGGACCTCTAAGTGAAGAAGTGCCTGTCGTGCAAGTTCCAAGCCTGCCTCATATAAAATATCTTTAATTT
>CAZLRK010000218.1:0-5876 GCA_964561845.1 uncultured Desulfobacterales bacterium
CTCAGTGTCGGTTATTGTGAGACTTGCAGGGTCAATTAAATCGAGACGTAGCAAAAATTCAACGTTATCTTCCAAAAGGTCTTACCGAAAAAATCCTGTCTCAAAGGGATAGAATTGAAGGAGAACGTAAGCAAGTCACAGTAATGTTCTGTGACTTGGTAGGATTTACTCAACTTGTTGAAAGACTTGGTCCCGAGGAAGCCTATAACATTATGGATCAGGTTTACGAGATTCTGATTCAGAAGGTACATGACTATGAAGGTACGGTCAACGAGATGACCGGAGATGGCATTATGGCGCTGTTTGGTGCGCCTATTGCGTTAGAAGATGCACCGCAGAGAGCGATTCGATCAAGCCTTGCGATTCACCGAGAGATGGCGAAATTAAGTGACAAATTAAAGCAAGAAAAAAAAGATATCCCACCGCTAATAATGCGAATCGGCATACACACAGGACCGGTGGTTGTAGGCACACTGGGCAATGACCTACGCGTGGAGTTTAAGGCAGTAGACGACACGGTAAATCTGGCTTCCAGGGTGGAAAGCCTGGCAGTGCCGGGTGTTACCTATGTAACAGAAGATACTTTCAAACTCACCGAAGGGCTGTTTCGATTTGAAGCCTTGGGGCAAAAGCGGGTTAAGGGCAAGGAGGACCTTGTCAATGTCTACCATGTCATCGCTTCCAGCACCAGAAGATCCCGGTTTGACGTTAGTGCTGAACGGGGCCTTACACCCTTTGTGGGAAGGGAACGGGAGTTAGCACTTCTTTTGGAAGGTTTTGAGCGATCCAAAGGTGGCAGTGGGCAGGCGTTTTCCATTGTTTCCGAAGCTGGGGTAGGTAAATCCAGGCTCTTATATGAGTTCAGAAAAGCTGTAACTATCGCTGATGTGATGTTTTTAGAGGGCAGGTGCCTTTCTTACAGCAGGGGGATTGCCTACCATCCAATCATAGACATCCTGAAGGCAAATTTTGATATCCGCGAGTCTGATGGGGATTCGGAAATTAGGGAAAAGATCAAAAAGGGACTGAGAATATTAGGGTTAGGCGAGGCTTCTACGCTGCCATATATATTAGAACTCCTATCTGTTAAAAACAGCGGTATAGACAAGATTTCCATAAGCCCTGAAGCAAGGAAAGACCGGACCATCGAAGCAATAATCCATATCGCCCTCAAGGGTTCGGAGATCCGGCCCCTTATCATGGCTTTTGAGGATTTGCATTGGTCTGATAAAAGCTCTGAGGAATTCTTGAAATATTTGCTGGATTGCATTACGGGGGCCAGGATTTTTTTGATATTCACCTACCGACCTGAATTCGTTTACAGCTGGAGCGGAAAATCTTATCACAGCCAGGTGACGTTAAACCGGCTCTCAAATCATGAAAGCCTTGCGGTGGTAACCCATCTCCTAGGTACAAAGGAGATTGATAGAGATCTCGAGGAGTTGATCCTGCAAAAGACAGAAGGCATCCCCTTTTTCATTGAGGAGTTTACAAGATCCCTCAAAGATCTAAAGGTGATAAAAAGAAAGGACAATCAATACTCCTTGACAACATCAATCAAAGACATGACCATCCCCTCCACGATCCATGATGTGATTATGGCAAGGGTTGACTCCCTGCCTGATGGTGCGAAAGAAATACTTCAAACCGGGTCAGTAATTGAAAGGGATTTCAGCTACGAGTTAATCAAGCGGGTGACTGGCCTTGCCGAACGAGACTTATTATCCTACCTGTCAATTTTAAAAGATTCAGAGCTTTTATATGAGACAGGCATTTATCCTCAGTCCACTTACATCTTCAAACATAATCTGACCCGTGAGGTTGTCTATGATTCAATATTGACCCAGAGAAAGAAGAGAATTCATGAGGAGATTGCCAATGCAATCGAGGAGTTTTACAAAGATAATCTTTATGAATATTGCGCAGTATTGGCAGAGCATCTTATTCAAAGCGAGAATTATGCCAAGGGAGCAGAGTATTCAAGATTAGCAGGCAAGAAAGCCCAGAAAGCTGCATCTTTTAAAGAGGCGATTGAATATGCAAAAAAAAGAGTCTTTTGCCTTGAAAGATTACCAAAGACAGATGCTATTCAAAAGAAAATCATTGATTCCAGGACAGTTCTCGCAGCCTACTTCCTTAGCATAAGCCTCGTTGTTAAGGCAAAGGAGGTTGTTGCTCCTGTAGCTAAATTAGCTATTGAGCTTGATTACAAAAGGAGGTTGCCTGGAATTTACACTGCAATGGGATTGTATAGTCTTTGGGTTGAAGAGCATTACTCGGAAGGATATCAATATTTAAATAAGGTAATAAAAATCTCTGGTGAGGTAAGAGACAATGTTTCTTTATGGTTTTCCAACTTTTATTTAGGGGCTATGGATAATTGGAATTGCAGCTTTGAAAGGGGTTTTGATTATTTCAAGAAATGTCATGATCTAAGTGGAATAACAAATAATGAACTTGGAATTACATTGGCGAAAAGCGCTATGGCTAATGGCTATACTTTTCAGGGTAAGATTAATCTTGCTTGTCAAACAAGTAAAGAGGCCTTTCAAATAGCAGAAGAAAGTGGTGATATATTTGCTAAGGGTCCGGCCTATATTAGTTATGGCTCATCTTGTTATTATAAGGGATTATTTGATGAGGCAGAAGATAAGCTGCCAAAGGGATTGGTTTTTTGTGAAAAGACGAGTTTGGTTTGGTTTGGGGCTTGGGCATGTTTTATTCTGGGCGAGATATGTGTTGACCTGGAACAATATGATCGAGGTGAGAGCTATTATGAGAAAGCAAGTTACTTTTTTGAAACGAGTAGATTATTGCCCTCCTGGCTTAATGTGTTGAAATTATGTATAGCAAGGTCAAAGATATTGAAGGGCGATCTATATATCAAACCAAGTGACTTATTTGAGTATTATAACAGTATTAAATTAAAAGTCATTGAAGGCTGTGCGGCAAGATACATAGCAGAGATTCTATTGAATATTGGCGATCACCACCTATCTGATGCGGAAAATTGGATTAAAAAGGCTATCGACACCGACGAAATGAATGGTATGAGGTGGTTTTTGGCCCGGGATTATGCCCTTTATGCTGAATTATTTAAAAGGCAAGGCGATCAATCAAAAGCGAAAGAGCTCATTAGTAGAGCTATTGAAATTTTTAAAGAATGCGGTGCAGATGGATGGGTAAAACGGACTGAAAAAAAACTGGCCGCTATTTCATAGAGATGTTTCGCTTAAAGTTTTTAAAGAAGTAAAAACCGATGGGGAATAATTGTTTTGAAAAGCATTTTGCCCGGAGGAAGTAAAATGGAGGATATTCTTTCAAAAATCGAAGAAAACACAACTTTGGCCAATATTAAAGATAAAATAACCACGCCAGAAAACGCTCTTTCCGTGGTTCGGCCAGGAGACCGGATATTTATTGGCTCGACATGTGCGACCCCCCGAATCCTAATACAGGCCCTCGAGGACCTGAAGACTGATCTTGATGATGTGCAATTGTTTCATTTCCTGACTGACGGGGCTATTCGTCATAAAGGGGAAGTTCCGGAGACCAGGTTCAAACATAAGATCTTTTTTGTAGGCATGGATATGAGAGAGGCCGTCAAACAAGGCATGGCTGATTATACACCCATCTCGATTGCTCAGGTGCCAAGTTTGATCGAAAACGGCGGGATAACTGTTGATGTCGCTTTGGTTCAAACTACCCTGCCGGATGAACACGGCTTTGTAAGCCTTGGCGTATCAGTAGACATAGCACAAGCTGCAATCAGAAAGGCTAAAGCAGTAATTGCCGAGTTGAATCCAAATATGCCCATGACCATGGGAGATACGCTTATTTCCGTTGACCGGATTGATCATATGGTTGTAGTCGATACGCCTGTAATTGAATATCTTCATCCACCCGTAGATGCCGTTGCTGAGCAGATTGCCCGCTATATTGCCCGGATTATTGAAGACGGTTCTACCCTTCAGATAGGATTGGGACGGATTCCCAACGAGATGTTAAAGTACCTCTCCAACCGACGGAACCTTGGCATCCATTCGGACGTAATCACTGAGCCAATCGTCGATCTTATTGAGAAGGGGGTCATTACCGGGGATACAAAGTCAATTCACAAGGGACAGATTGTTGCCAGTTATTGTATGGGGACGCGGCGTCTATACAATCTGATTGACGGCAATCCTATGTTTTCCTTCCATCCAATAGACTATGTTTGCAAGGCTGACGTTCTTTCCGGTAATGAAAAACTGGTGTCTGTCACACAAGCCTTTGCTGTTGATCTAACGGGGCAGATATGCGCGGACCAGTTTGAAGGAGAATTTTATAGCGGTGTATCCACTCAACCTGATTTTCTACAGGGCGCCGCCCGCTCACCTGGCGGGAAACCCATCATATGCCTGTCTTCAACAACAGAGAATGAGAAAGAATCCAGAATACGTCCGCTACTGCTTGAGGGTGAAGGAGTGGCCATACCTCGATCCGATGTCCATTATGTTATTACCGAGTATGGTATCGCGTACCTGTTCGGCAAGTCCATACGTGAAAGGGCTCTTTCCCTCATCGAGATCGCCCATCCGTCGTTTCGATCCTGGCTGCTGGATGAGGCCAGGCGTCTGGGTTATGTCCGCTCGGATCAGGCTTTGAAAAGCAAGGTGGCCTATCCCGCTGAAGAGGAACGGGAGGTGGTGCTAAAAAACGGTGAAAAGGTCCTCATACGGCCATCCAGGGCTAGTGATGTCCAAGGGCTTCAAAACATTTTCTACAATCTCACCCCAAATGATATATATACAAGATTTTTTACCTGTTTGAAATCCCTAACGGTCTCCAAGGCCGAGCATCTCTGCAATGTTGATTATAAAAACGAAATGGCCTTTATGGCCGTTGCGGGGGAACGAGAGAAGGACTTCATTGTCGGAAGTTCATGTTATTATGTGGACCCATCGACTAATTTGGCCGATGTGGCTTACATGATCCTGCCGGAATGGCAAGGAGTGGGCTTGGGTACGGCTATGCAACAACGGATGATTGAATATGCCAAGTCAAACAACCTTCGGGGTTTTAAAGCAGATATCATGGCTAACAACGTGAAGATGCTTAGGTTAACCCGGGGCGGTTTCACCGACGTATCCACGAGCAAATCAGGTGGTGATTATGAAGTGACAATGCTGTTTTGAAAGACCTGCAATATCACTGTTCAGAATCTAATTTTGATTTTTTTGCTCTAAGATTAAAATATTTCGAAAAACTGATTTCATCATTTCATCATTCAAAGGAGAAACCCATGCAAGTAAAGATCCAAGCTTCTGTTCAGATATCAAAGCCGCCGGAAGATGTATTTGATTACGCCATGGACATCAATACGTTAGGACAGGTGTTTCACGGTAAGGGACCAATCCCTGACATCGTGAAGATGGAAGTTGAGGGAGGCGAGCCTCTCCAAGTAGGGGCCATTCGGTTGGCGACTCTGTCCGACGGTTCTATGCTAGTGGAAAAGATCCTTGAACATGAACGAGGTCGATGTCACCGTTACCGAATAGAAAAAGGCTTTAAGCCACCCCTTTCTTTTCTCGTCCGGTGGGGCGAAGGGGAGTTTCTGTTTATGCAGAATGGGGAAGGAACCCAGTTAGACTGGAACTATACCTATGAGCTGACAACACCTCTGGTCTATCCCATTGCAGCACCGATCCTGAAACTATTCCTATGTTGGACTTTGCAGAGCGCCCTCGACGGCATACGAGAAAAAATGATGGCTGGGGAGAGTTGAATGTCCGCAAAAAGGAACTGAGGGAGAACTGGTACCAGGCATTTCAAGATATAAAAAATAAAGAGGGGATATATTCCCCTATTTGCGTATAACTACCTGACATCAGCCA